>JAFURE010000046.1 GCA_017471985.1 Akkermansia sp.
CTACAAGTCCAACCCCATCGCTATGGACACCATCAAGGAGAACATCATCTTCACCAACGTGGGTCTGACCGACGACGGTGACGTATGGTGGGAAGGTATGGACGGCGAGGCTCCCGCTCACGCCATCGACTGGCAGGGCAATGACTGGACCCCCGATTGCGGCCGCAAGTGCGCTCACCCGAACAGCCGCTTCACCGCTCCGGCCTCCCAGTGCCCCACTCTGGATCCCGAGTACTACAACCCCGAGGGTGTGTCCATCAGCGCATTCCTGTTCGGCGGTCGTCGTGCCACCACCATGCCGCTCGTATTCCAGTCCAAGGATTGGAACCACGGTGTATACGTAGGCGCCACCATGGGCTCCGAGATGACCGCAGCTGCCTTCGGCCAGATTGGTCAGGTTCGCCGCGACCCGATGGCCATGAAGCCCTTCATCGGCTACAACGTTGGTGACTACTGGCAGCACTGGCTCGACATGGGCACCAAGACCTGCGCATGCAAGCTGCCCAAGATTTTCAACGTGAACTGGTTCCGCAAGGATGCCGAGGGCAACTTCGTATGGCCCGGCTTCGGCGACAACATGCGCGTGCTCGACTGGGTACTTCGCCGCTGCCGTGGTGAGGTTGAGGGTGTGGAGACCGCTCTGGGTATCTCCCCCACCTATGCTGAGCTCGACACCGAGGGTCTTAAGGGCTACGACGAGGCTGCCTTCAACACCAACATGGCTCTTTCCGAGTCTGAGTGGAAGGCTGAGCTCGAGTCCCAGACTGAGCTGTTCAACATGGTTGGTGACAAGCTGCCCGCCGAGCTCGAGGCTCAGCGCCAGGCTCTCATCGCCAAGTTCAGCTAAATCTGCCGCAGCATAAGCTGCTGAATTGACTTTTCGCCGCCGCTTCGCGCTATGTGAAGCGGCGGCGATTTTTTTTGTATATTCAACTGTTTATCTAATTCGTAGCAACTTTGTGCCGGTAGGGGTAGAATGGCGGCATGAAAAACATCGTGGCCGTTTTGAGTCTGAGTTTTGTGCTGCTGTCATGCAGCCATGAGCCGAAGCCCCATATTCACCGGAGCGCTCCTGTGGTGCAATCCGTGGTGAGGATGGAGGCACCGGAGTATGTGAATTCTATACAAGACGGGGTTCACACCGGCTATGTGCTCGATGAGGAGCAGGAGCCGTTGCCGATTCTGCATGAGGATTTTACCCGATTACCCGGCTATCCGCATACTCACAGTGTGTGGATGAATCCGGAGCTTATGCAGCAGCAGGATGCCACGAGAAAGGTGCGAATCCATTTGAGGAACCAGCGTGGGTTATACCTGGTGAATGATGAGGTCGCCATGGATTTTCCTGTTTGTACGGGCAGGGGGAATAAGCGTACTCCTATAGGTAATTTCAGTATTTTGCAGAAAGATATAGACCATCATTCCAATCTGTATGATTGTCCTATGCCCTATTTCATGCGACTGACCTGGAGTGGTATCGGCATGCATGTGGGGGATGTGTACCGTGCTCCGGCTTCTCACGGCTGCATACGTATGCCGCAGGTTGCCTGCGAGCCGCTTTATCATGCTCTGTCGCATGGGAGCCGTGTGAAGATAACTGAGTGAGCTTAACTCAGGCCCACTGGTTCAGTTGCTCCGGGAAAAAGCAGTCACGACATGAGTGCAGGGCGCAGAAATCCGTATCAATCTGCAGGAGTGCCTGCTGCGCGTACATCATGGGGAGCAGGGCGGCGGTGTCCTTCCGTTCTCCGAACAGGCGATACGCTGTCTGCTGAACCTTTTGCGGAATATCACGGTTTTTCAGACTCAGATATGTCTCCCACGCAAAGGGGGCTTCATCCTGTACGTAGACATGATTGACCAGAAAATCCTTCACTCGTTCAGCACCTATGAGGGCCACGCTTTTGTTCATTTCGGTCGAGGGGAGCGAGCAGCGCCTGCTCCAGTACGGGTGCTCCAACGAGGTCAGTAGGCGTGTGAGCTCAGTTGCGCTCTGCGCGTCAAGCTTTTTGCTTATCTCCTTCCATCGGGCTGCGATGAGCGCGAGCGCGGCTACGCGACGGTGTGGATGATTAGCCGGTCGCAAGGGGGCAAAACGCCATGGCAGGCTGCGCCCCTCACTCAGGCTGAACTGTTCACGCTGTGGCCACCAGTTATCCCACACCTGTCGGTGGTACTCCCGGGCTGCAATATCTGTGCCGCCCGGCAGTACCGGTACCAG
The DNA here is from genome assembly GCA_017471985.1 of Akkermansia sp. Lineage (GTDB taxonomy): Bacteria > Verrucomicrobiota > Verrucomicrobiia > Verrucomicrobiales > Akkermansiaceae > Akkermansia. Next base: position 2,222 of record JAFURE010000046.1, read on the forward strand.
AAAACCGGCTGTGCCGAACAGTATGCTCTCGGCATAGTATTGCAGTTTGCTCAGTGGTGCGCGCCGGGCAAGCAGTTGCATGGGTACTTTGTTGATTTTATACCCCAGAGTTTCGGCAAATGACTCAAACCAGGCCTGTGATTCACCTACAACCTCGGCTTTTTTGCAGAATAGTTTACGTTTGTTATGTGCACGATAGGCTGCCGCAGATTTGAGTAATCTCTCAATCCTGTCTGTGGGCATTTCTGCCAGTGGTTGGCGGCAGAGCCCTCCGCAATCCGCCGGGGGTGGGGTTCCCAAGCCCATGGCTTGCCGCAAAATATTGCGAGAAATGGGCAGAATCGGTATATCTATATGTTGTTCATTACGCGTATACCAACCTGCCGGTGGCGGGGTAAGGACAATGTGCAGGATGACCTGCGTGAAGTCCGGGTTGGCACCGTGCCCATGGTGCTCCCAATCTTGTGCGGTGGGGTCAATCTCGATATCACCGCGCATGCGAACGCCATCGATTTCTATTTCAGCACGCAGAAAATCCGGCCCGACACTGCGGTTCCATTCACCGAAATCCAGTATCTGTACCTTGCCGTGGCGCAAGGTCTGCCCGCCGGTGCCCAGCAGGCCACTGTGCCAGAGTGCCTGAACTTCCAGTTCGTTGGGAAGTGGGAGCTCATCGTCGGCTTCGGCGCAGCCATAACTCACGCGCACCTGCTCCAGCAGGCTGCGGTAGGCATCGGCATCGCGCTGTCGGTCATTGCCCATGGCAGGCGTTACTCATCTCCGCCCATATCGATGTGGCGCTGCAGGTCTTCCTCCAGCGTTTCGCACACATAGCCGAACGTTTCGTCGTTCTTCTTGCTCATGGAGCGCAGGGTATTATGAGCCTCGAGTACATGGCGGGTGCGATCAATTTCGCTCATGTCCTTATGCTCATCTTCCACAGCGGCGTCGGTATCCTGTGCCAACACGCTGCGGCGCTCCGTCAGCTCCTCGCGCCACGGTGCATCAACCGGGTCAATCTCCAGCAGCATATCCAGCCCCAGACTTTCCATGGCATCTCTGGTGCGCTGCGTGGGCGAGGCTATCTGCACGCTGCCGCCGGCGGCCATGCACTTGCGAGCCATTCCTGCCAGAGTGCCCATGAATGTGGAATCCACACCGGGGCAGACTTCCAAATCAACAATGATGTTTGAGCCGCCTGATTCTAGGTACCTGTCTGCAAGAGCTTTGAGGGCAGGGCTGTTTACAAAGCAGCCGCGGCTTGCACAGCGTACCCACAGGCAATCGGAGAATTCGTGATATGTAAGAGTTGTAACAGTCATGTGAGAGAAATCAGTTAAGATGAGGTACCAGCTTGGCGTAGGCATCCAACCCCAGTTGTTCGGGATTATCTGCCGGGCCTCTGTGTGTAATGCGAATCGGCATGCCATTGGGCTTGAAGTAGATGGCCCGGAACATCATGAAATCGCCATTGCAGGTAGCGTAGCCGGCTACAGGTACCGAGCAATCAGCCTGCAGAGCTGCCAGGAATGCTCGCTCTGCGCGTATGCACAGTGAGGTTTCCTCGTCATTTACCGGGGTAATCAGCTCGCGGGTGGCCGTGTCGCCCTTGCGAATTTCGATGGCAATAGCACCCTGACACAGGGCGGGCATGAAGGAGTCCTTACCCATATCTACGATGCTCAGCTGAGTGCCGTCCATGTTGAGCGAATCGCCCGTGTACCCCAAGCGGTTCAGTCCTGCACGAGCCAGTACAATGCCATCGAGTTCAGGATTTTCGATGAGTTTGCGCAGGCGGGTCGATACATTGCCGCGTATGCTCACCGTTTCAGCTGTACCACTCCAGTAACTTTTTACCATCTGCTCGCGGCGTACACTGCTGGTGCCCAGCGTGAGGCGGTTCAGGTTGGCACCCTTTTTGAGGATAAGGGCATCCCAAATTTCCTCTCGGGGCAGTACGGCAGCCAGCTCGAAGTTCTCATCCATCTTGCCGGGCATGTCCTTCAGGCTGTGCACGGCGCAATCAATTTCGCCCGCTGCCAGAGCTCGCTCGATAGCGGCAACAAACACGCCCTTGTCCTGCGTGCCTGCCGCGCGATTGACCTTGCACAGCGGAATGTCCGTGCGAGCATCTCCATCGGTGTGGATAACAATAATCTCGGCTTCTACATCAGGTGTTTTCTCTTTCATTGCCTGTATGGCGAGCTCTGTCTGCCTGAGGGCCAGTTCACTCCCGCGGGTTCCGATTCTGATGGTTCTGCTCATACACGTCATTCTACCCTTTCGTGTGCTCACCTGCAAGCAAATTCGCAACCCTACAAGAAAAAAACGGGATGTCAATAGTACCGGGTGGAAGTTATGTAACGCTACATGACCGGGTTACACCCGCGTTTCAATTGAGCTTAGGAGGGAAGTATCAGGCGTTGGATGATACTTTTTGTGAGACTGGCACACTTTAGGCTCGCTTTTTGTGTTGGAACGTGGCAAAGTAGAGCGTGACGAAGTATTTTCTCCACTCATGAGTGATTCATCCTCTCCCAAATACAAGCGAATACTGCTCAAACTGAGCGGTGAGGCTCTGCGTGCGCAGGGCAGTAAGGACAATATCTCCCCCGAAATCGTGGCTCGCATTGCCCGCGAAATCGCTGAGGCTCAGATGAAAGGCAACCTCCAGATTGCTATCGTTGTGGGCGGCGGTAATATATGGCGTGGTGCCAAGGCCAGTGTGCGCGGCATGGATCGCCCCACGGCAGACTACGTAGGTATGCTTGCCACCGTGATGAATGCGCTCTCTATCTGCTCCGCCGTGCAGGAGGCCGGCGTGCCTGCTCACGTGATGAGCGCCATTGAAATGAAGAATGTGGCTGAACCCTATGTGCGCAATACTGCCCGCGAGCTCCTGCGCGAGGGGCAGGTGGTTGTGTTTGCTGCCGGTACGGGTAACCCCTTCTTCAGTACTGATACAGCAGCTGCTCTGCGTGCCTGTGAAATCAATGCTGAGGTTGTGATGAAGGCTACCTCGGTTGACGGTGTGTATACCGCCGACCCCAAGACAGACCCCACTGCTACGCGTTTTGATGCCATTTCTTACGAGGAGTGCATTTCCCGCGAGCTGAAAGTGATGGATCAGACCGCTTTCACTCTGTGCAAGGACAACGCCAAGCCTATCATGGTGTTCGACATGCACCAGCCTGGCAATATCACCCGCGCTCTGCTCGGTGAACAGATTGGTACCGTTATCGGTGAATAATTCTTATTAACTCATACTCAATATATCAACATGGACGAAGAAACACTCTTGCTCGAGACCGAGACCTCTATGGAGGAAGCTCTCGAGAATATGCTGACCAAGTTCGCCGGTGTGCGTACCGGCAAGGCCTCCCCCTCACTGGTGGATAATATGGACATCTTCGTGGCCTCTTACGGCACGAGCATGAAGCTGAAGAGCCTGGCCGTGGTTTCCACGCCCGATGCCCGCTCCATCCTCATTCAGCCGTTTGACCCCAGCACCCTCAACGACATCAAGAAGGCTATTGCTGAGAGCAGCCTGAATATCACCCCCATCATCGATGCCCGCTCCGTGCGTCTGCCCATCCCCGAGCTGACCGGTGAGCGTCGTAAGGAGCTTTGCAAGCACGTCAAGTCCCTTTCCGAGGAGACTCGTGTACGCATCCGCGGCGTGCGCAAAACCGGTATGGACGGCGTGAAGAAGCTTAAGGCTGACAACATCCTGACGGAAGACGGCGTGCGCCTGGCTGAGGACAAGGTGCAGAAGCTGACGGACAAGTACGTGAAGAAGGTAGACGAGCTTGTGACCGCCAAGGAGAAGGAAATCATGACTGTTTAATTCCACCCCTAACCACTTATTCATAAACATGAGCACCAATTCCACAAACGTACTGGCTCAGGGTATCGAAATCATCGGCACCATCACTTTCCACAATGACATGCACATTGATGGCAAGATTGACGGCGAGATTACCTCCGAGTCCGGCAAGGTTACAATCGGTGAGCTGGCTGACATCAAGGGCGACATCCGTGCCGGTGAGGTTCACATCTACGGCCACGTGGACGGCAATGTGAACAGCGGCCGCTGCCACCTCAACGAGCGCGCTGTGGTGAATGGCGACATCACCACCACCGTTCTTTCCATGGTCGAGGGCGCTCGCCTTTCCGGCCGTGCTCAGATTGGTTAATTTCCTTTCCATTCATACGCGCACAGCAGGGGAGAGCTCCCCACTGTGCGCTTTTTTTATCTTCATACGTTGTTTCAAATCAAAAAACAGCGTAAGATATTCAGATGTCGCGTCGGTTGCTTGACTTAAAGCATGTTTTGTGCTAGTTTTTCGCTATGTTCTCGCTCCTTTCTGACAAGCTTGATGACACCTTTCGTAAACTGCGCGGTCTGAATAAGATTTCGGAGTCGAATATCGCCGATGCTATGCGCGAAATCCGCATGGCTCTGCTCGATGCCGACGTAGAGTACAGCGTGGCTCGTGAGTTTATTGCCCACGTGAAAGAGCAGGCTATGGGCGAGGCGGTGCTCAAGACTGTGAAACCCGGTGAGCAGATTGTTAAGATTTTCCGTGACCAGCTGGCCGAACTTCTGGGTGGCGAGGCTGCTGAGCTGAACCTGACTCCTCCCGGGCGTATTCTGGTAGTTGGTTTGAACGGTGCCGGTAAGACTACCACCAGCGCCAAGCTTGCCCGCCGTCTGAAGGCCGATGGCCACAAGCCCCTGCTGGTGGCCTGTGACCTTATCCGCCCCGCAGCTATTGACCAATTGGCTACTCTGGCCAAGCAGATTGAGGTGCCGGTGTATACCCCCTCTGCGAGCGAGAAGGATGTTATTCGCGTGGCCAAGGATGCCCTCAAATGGGCTAAGGAGCAGGAGCACGACGTCATTATTTTCGATACCGCCGGCCGTCAGGAGGTGGATGAAGACCTTGTGGAGGAACTGCGCCGACTGGCCAAGTTCCTGGAGGCTCAGGAATCCCTGCTCGTGGCAGACGCCGCAACCGGTCAGCAGGCTGTGCGCGTGGCTCAGGCGTTCGACAAGGCCGTGGGGCTCACGGGTATCATTCTGACCAAGCTCGATGGCGATGCCCGCGGTGGTGCCGCTCTTTCCATGCGTGCTGTGACCGGCAAGCCCATTAAGTTTGTGGGTGAGGGCGAAAAGCTCGACATGTTCGGCCCCTTTGTGCCGGTGCGCATGGCCGACCGAATCCTCGGCATGGGTGATATCGTGGGACTGGTGGAGAAAGCTGCCGAGAAGATTGACCAGGAGTCTGCCATGAACTCCATGAACCGCATGATGAGCGGTGAGTTCAACTTCAACGATTTCCTGTCCCAGATGCGCATGATGCAGAGCCTAGGCCCGCTGGAGGGTCTGCTCGGTCTGCTGCCCGGTTTCAGCAAGATTAAGAAACAGCTGCCCGAGGGCGCTCTCGATCCCAAGAAGATGAAGCGAATGGAGGCTATTGTGCTCTCCATGACCCCGGCCGAGCGCGCTAATTACAAGTTGCTTATTCCCTCCCGCCGTCGCCGTATTGCCAAGGGCTCCGGTGTGAGCGAGATTGAGGTGAACCGCTTTATCAAGAACTTCAAGCAGATGAAGGAAATGATGGGCGGCAAGGGCAAGATGGGTGGCCTGATGAAGGCTATGGGCAAGATGGGCGGTGGCGGTATGCCCGCTATGCCGACCATGCCCCAGGGCGGCGACATGCCTGACCTTTCCTCTCTTATGGGTGGCACCGGTGCTGCCGGTATGCCCGACCTCTCCGCCCTTATGGGAGGTGGTGGCGGCAAGAAGCCCAAGATGCCCGGCATGGGCAGCATGGGTGGCTTCGGTGGCTTCGGCAGCCGCTTCCGCAGGAAGTAATTGTTACATAATTTTATAAAGAAACCGACCGGGAAGTTGCGGTCGGTTTCTTCGTTTGTTGTTAAGGTTAAGATTTACTTATCGTGAATCCGAGCTTCATGATGAGTCGAAGCGTTTCGGCTGACATGCTCCTATCGTAATTTTTCTCAAGCTCAGTCAGGGCTTCGTAGGGAACCATATTGGGGGTTTGCTTCAGTTCATCATTGCGTGTAGGACCGTAGCTCCACCCTTCGTTCATACGCTGTTTTGCCCATACTTCGTGAGCGTTCTTAGCCAGAAGTTCCTGCAGCTCCTGCAGGGTATCCGGCAAGACTATGTCAGTTGTGTCGATGGGGGCGGGAATGTATTCTTTCATGTTTGTGTAGTTAATTGATGACTTTGATGTTTTTAGCGGCAATTGTACGATGCCAGTCTGCTAACTCCTCGGTATAGAGGCAGTTCACATCTTGTGAGATGCGCCAAGCACTGCTGAAGTTCAAAGAATTGATGAATCGCAGTGAATTTATATCCGGATTTGCGTCCGCGTTCCGCAATTCTTCCACTCGCATCTTGATATCTGTGAGTTTTTCATACATTTGCTGCGATACGTGGGCGAAGTTGAAAAGCTCCATGGAACTGATGATTGCTCCACTCAGAGAGACAATGCCGGGCAGCAGCATGGCCAGAAAGGAGAACATGACTGTGTTGGGGAAAAACAACCGTAGATATGAAGCCACCATCCACCCGATGAAGCTTGCCACTGTCAGGGCAAAAAATATAGCACCCAGTCGTGTATAGTTGCGATAGCGGATGTTTGCATGGTAATCTCTCTGTTCTTCGGCAAGTTGATTTTCTGTTTTTTCCAGTATCTTATTGAGCTCAGCCTGAGTTAGGTTACCACTGGGGAGTCCCACATTTCGCAGAACGTTGCGAAATTGCCAACCCGGCCAGAGGTGTGACTTTTTCAGGTAGGATCGATCGCGGGATTGTGCTCCGCAAGCTCCCAACCCCCATGTGTACTTGCCCAAGCGGGCTCTTTCTGCCACCATTCGGTAGTACGAGAAGCGCAGCAGCTCATTGGCGTCCCTGCTGCGGATGGTGATGGACACCACTGCAAACAGGTAAATATTCTGTAGGAAAATCAACCACATGTATATTTTACCACCACCGGCATTTTGAAGATGTTCTGACATGTCCTTCCAGCTCATTATGGTTTCCGGGCGTTTGCCATCGAAAATACAAAACAGGGCGGAACATACAATGAGCAACAGGCACGACCACCACCAGAATCGGTCGATACTTGTTCGTACTCGGAAACTGAACAGGCATTTCTTTAGCCCATACAATCCGAAGCTCAGAAGGATGACAATCCCTGTTACAAACAGGCAAAACTCACCTCCGCTGAAAGTTTGGCAATTCTGCGCAATCGTGGGGGTGGTGGATGACTTCAGAGAGAGTCCGAACGCGAGAAAAGCAACGGCAATGAACGAGAGCAAGACTCTCTCAAACATGCTGTTGCGGTGCCTTGCCGCGAATACGCCGGAGAGATTGTCAAACTGTTGGTAGGCCGCTTCCAGCGGGGAAGTTGCGGTTTCTTTCTCCTGACTATTTTCACCTTTCTCCCCATCCCATATATCGTATGTAATGATTCTGTTTCCCTGTTTACACAAGACCGAAACAAGACCTTTAATCCATCTGACGTCGAGTAAAATTCTGGCGTACTTGATCAGGATATCATCTACAATTCGTGTGGGTTGATAGAAACTTCCTTTTTGGGCATCCTGTCGGTACAGTTGCTGGAATGCTCTGGTTTGCTCATCGGACAGCAGTAGCTGCTCAACGGTTGACTTCAAAAGAGTAGGCGTATAGGGCGTTTTGTCGCTATAGGTTAGATAATATCGCTGCAGGGTACCCGTATCCTTCAGTAGAATGACCGGTACACCTTCGGAAATGGCTCGGCGGATAAGTGAGAAGGTGCCCCCAATGTGGTTATCCTGCTTACCATCCCACACGGCAATCAGAAAATCTGCCTGCTCCAGCATCACGTAGTTGGCATCCCGATAGCAGTAATCTCTGTTAGTATCGTCTTTAATATCCGCATTTAAGGTTAGTTTATGGGTATCGGGGAGCAGGGTGGCGACGTCGACCGTATACGTGCCATTACCTCCGGCACAGATACCATGCACGTCCACATCTATATCCCCCCACTGTTGCTGTAATTTAAGCGCTTCCTCGGCGGCTATTTCGTCTGTGCCTTGTGCCAGACAGGACAGCAGCCTCAACTTCGGTCTCTTGTTGTCGTATAAGTCAGCAAAGTTTCCTTTCAGATCACGCAAGATATCCCCGAAATCCTGAAAGATGTTCATCAGCTCCGCTCTCAGAACCGTTTCGTCCTGCAATGCTGATAATCTTTCCCGTATACGTGTATGCCCGCTTATCGCCACATTCAGTATGGGGCGAAGCTTTACGTTATCTGAAATTTCTACTATTTTTGACATGGCGTTTTTCTCTTAAAATCGAATCCTGTTGAGATGTGTTGAAAAGCAGATTCCTGATTTGTTCAGATGGGGAATAGCGCCTATCATTTCCTTATTTCCTGCGCTAGGACGATAGGTGTTACTCTTTCTATATATCATTTATTGTGAAAAGAAGTTGATGCCAACCCTTATATTGTTAATGATAAATACCATGAGATTAAATCGGCGTCACCGGAATGGCCAATCAGGTGCGCGTTACTCCTGCTTTACAGTATGCCATTATTGTATCCGGAAGTCAATTTTTTTTCGCGACAATAAGGTTAAGGAATTTCTGCTATGTAGTCTCGATAAAATTAAAGTCATTATTCATTCCTTCCTTCACTCGCGAGCTGCTGAGCCATGATATCGATTAGTTCCCTTTGTTCGAGTGTAGCAATGGGGAACTATTCTTTACAATTTTTGCAATGGGTCCTCAGAGTATCAGCATGCAGTCGCCGTAGGAGAAGAAGCGGTAGCGCTGCTCTACGGCCTGGCGATACGCCTCCATGATGAGTTCCTTGCCGGCGAAGGCGCACACGAGCATGATGAGCGTGCTCTGCGGCAGGTGGAAATTGGTGAGCAGGCCGCCCACGACCTTGAACTCGTAACCGGGGTAAATGAAGATGTCGGTATCACCACTGCATGGGGGCAGGGGGCGACCATGGCGAGTGGCCAGAGTTTCGAGCACACGTACGCTGGTGGTGCCTACGGCAAACACGCGGTTGGCTTTCTCGATTGCCTTGGCTGTTTGGGCGGGCATGGTGAAGCTCTCGCGGTGCATGTGGTGATCCTCGATGAACTCGGCCTTCACGGGGCGGAATGTACCCACGCCTACGTGCAGAGTAACGAAGTCGTGCGGTACCTGTGCCAGAATTTCAGGGGTGAAGTGCAGACCTGCTGTGGGCGCGGCAATGGCACCCTCGTGCTCGGCATACACTGTCTGGTAGCGCTCTTTATCGGCGGGTTCGCTTTCGCGGTTCATGTAGTGGGGCAGCGCCAGTCGCCCGTAGACTTCGGGGTCAATGAACTTGTCCCATCGAATGTAGCGGTAGCCCTCATCATCAATGCTTTCCACCACGCCGGTGGCATCTCCCACCTGTACGGTACGCCCGACCTTCATCTTCTTGCCGGGGCGCACCATGCATTTCCACACCAATTCCTGAGCCAGACCGGCGCGCACCAGTTCAATGGAACCGTCATTGCTGAAATAGCGAGCGGGAACCACCTTGGTATTGTTGAGCACGAAGTGATCGCCGGGCTGCACGTACTCCAGAATATCGCTGAAGTGGCGGTGCTCAATCAGGCCGGTATCGCGGTGTACCACGAGCATACGGCTCGCGGCGCGGTCCGGCAGCGGGCGGTCAGCTATCAGTTCCTCGGGCAGGACGTAATCGAAATCAACGGTGCGCATATCAGTTCGGCTGGCTTGTAAAAAAAAGAGCAGGGCGCGACCGGCGCGCCCTGACTCGGTTGTATAGCTTTTATCAGCAGGGGAAGATGGCAATACGGCGCAGTACCTCATCGCGCCCCAGAACCTGCATGATGACGTCAATACCGGGGCCGGCGTGCGTGCCCGTGAGTGCCATGCGCAGCGGGAACATCATGGCGCCGACCTTCACGCCGTTGGACTTCGCCAGCGGTTTGATGGCCTGGAAAGCAGCCTCGCCGCTCCAGTTCTCGATGCCGTTGAATGCCTCCACCAGGTGGCCCAGCATCTCGCGGGCATTCTCCTGCAGCTTGGCCATGTTCTCCTGCTCATACTCCAGTACCTGCACCCACTTCACCCAGGCCGGTACTTCGCTGAGCAGCTGCACCTTGGTCTGTACGGCGGGCAGCAGCTCGCGCAGCTGAGCATTGTCCTGCAAGCCGGCGGCGGTGCAGAAGGGCATGGCCAGTTCGGTGAACTTCTCTGCCGGCAGGCGCATGATGTGCTGCTGGTTCATCCACTTGCACTTGGTGATGTCGAACTTGGCGGCAGCGCGGTTCACGTTCTCGAGCGAGAAGAGGTCGATGAGTTCCTCCTTGCTGAAAATCTCGTTGTCGCTCTTGCTGCTCCAGCCGAGCAGGGCAATGAAGTTGATAACGGCATCGGGCAGGAAACCCTCCTCGGGATAATTGCCGAGCTGAGCACCCACGTCGCGCTTGCTCATCTTGGAACCGTCGGGGTTCTGAATGAGGGGGATATGGGCGTAAACCGGCGGCTCCACGCCAAAGGCGTCGAAAAGCTGCAGGTGCTTGAAGGTGTTCATGATGTGGTCCTCACCGCGAATCACGTGCGAAATCTTCATCTCGATGTCGTCCACCACATTCACCAGGTGGAAGATGTAGGAGCCATCGGTACGCTTGACCACCATGTCGGGGGTGTTCTCCTCGTTGGTGTAGTCCACAGAAATGTCGCCGCAAACCAAATCGTGCAGGGTCATTACCCCATCGCGCTTGAAGCGGAAACGCCACACCGTACCCTCGCTGGTGCCGGGAATCTCATCGCCGTTCTTATCGCGCTTGTTGGGAGCAGGGCACTCATACACGCGACCCATCTCAACCAGCTTGTTGAAGTAGCGGTCATAGATGTCCTTGCGCTGGCTCTGGAAGTAGGGCTCGCAGGGGCCACCCTTGCCTTCGCCTTCGTCCCAATCCAGCCCGAGCCAGCTCATGCCGGTGAAGATGGCCTTCATGGCGTCTTCCACGTGGCGCTCCTGGTCGGTGTCTTCAATGCGCAGAATGAAGGTACCCCCCATCTTGCGGGCAAAAAGATAATTGAACAGAGCGGTACGCGCGCCACCAATGTGCAGATAGCCGGTGGGCGACGGGGCAAAACGTGTGCGAATGGACGTTGACATGCGCGCCTTATACACCATATCTCCATTTTTTTCAAGCCTTAATTCAACCCGTTTTTTCAAAAAAACGCGCGTATGTTGTCAGTTCTGCAGTCAATCGTCGTCGGGGCTGGTTGGCGGCTCCGTTCTCTGTTGGGGTGCAGTCTGAGTCCACGTCTCGTGATTTTTTTCCCCACGCAGTCTCAATATAGGCTTGAGTGGTGGGGAAAAGTCGTGTATAATGCGGCGCGCGCATGATAGGAGAAACGCTTCAGTTAGGCCTGGCCGGCCTTGGTACTGTGGGTTCAGGGGTATACGAGACTCTGTGCCGTAATCGTGAGTTGCTCGAGGCCCGAGCCCAGATTTCCTATGCCATCAAGAAAGTGGCCGTAGGGAATCTGAACCGCCGTCGCGATGTCGAGATTGACCCCGCACTGCTGACGGACGACTGGCATGAGCTGGTGAATGACCCTGAGATTGACATTATCATTGAGCTCATCGGTGGTACGGATGAGGCGTACCGGCTGGTGAAAGCCGCTCTGATGGCCGGCAAACCCGTGGTGACCGGCAACAAGGCGGTGCTGGCTGTCTATGGCAGCGAGCTCTTTAAGCTCTCGTCCGAAATGAATGTGCCGCTGTATTTCGAGGCCTCCTGCGGTGGCGGTATTCCTATCATTCAAAGTCTTCAGAACTCGCTTATCTGCAACAAAGTGCAGAGTATTGCCGGTATTATTAACGGCACGAGTAACTACATTCTTACCAGCATGAAGGAGCAGGGGCTCTCACTGGCAGATGCTCTGGCCAATGCCCAGAAGCTCGGCTTTGCAGAGGCTGACCCCTCCTTCGATATCAATGGCTGGGACGCCGCTCACAAGGCTCTCATTCTGGCCATGCTGGCATACGGTACTCCCCTGTCTCCCGATAAGATTCACGTGCACGGCATTGAGAAGGTTGAGAGCGTGGATATTGCCATGGCCGAAAAGCTCGGTTACAGCATTAAGCTACTGGTGGTCATTAAGCACCATGAACAGGACGATGCGCTTGAACTTCGCGTGCAACCCAGTTTTGTGCCGCAGAATCACCTGCTGGCCAGTGTGAACGGTGTGTTCAACGCTATTGCCGTTAAGGGCGATATCGTAGGCGAAACTATTTTCTATGGCAGAGGGGCCGGTAAGAACCCCACCTCCAGTGCTGTGATTGGTGACATCGTGCTGGCCATGCGTGAGTGCCGCCTGAATGGCTACCACACCGGGTTCCAGCCCTATACCAAGGAGCTGACCGTGCTGCCGATGAAAGATACGGTAACTCCTTACTACGTGCGCTTTGTGATTCATGACCGCCCCGGCATGATTGCTGCAATCGCCTCGATGTTCGCCAAGTATGATGTGAGCATATCGGCCACTAGCTCCAATTTCGGCTACATAGATGCGGATGGCGTGCAGCATAATCACCTCATTTTCATGGTGCATGCCTGCAAGTGGGTACGCCTGAAGTACGTGTTGCGTGAGCTGCGCGAGAACAACATCATTGACCGCATGCCGGTTGTATTCCGCATAGAAACTTTTAACGATTAATAAACTATATGGCACTGATCGTACAGAAATACGGTGGCTCCTCCGTGGGCACGATTGACCGCATTCGCAATGTGGCTCGCAGATTGGTTGAAACCCAGCAGGCCGGCAATAAGGTTGTGGCCGTTATCTCCGCTATGAGCGGCGTGACGGACAAACTCATCGGTCTGGCGCATCAGGTGATGGACAACCCGCCCGAGCGTGAGCTCGATATGTTGCTGGCCACAGGCGAGCAGCAGTCCATTGCTCTGCTCTGCATGGCTATCACCGACATGGGCTACAAAGCCCGCAGCTTTACCGGTGCTCAGGCCGGTATCACCACCTACGGCAGCCATACCCGTGGCCGAATCGAGTCCATTGACCCCAAGCTGGTTCTCGGTGCTCTGGAGGAAGGCTGCATTGTGGTATGTGCCGGTTTCCAGGGCGTTGATAAAATCGGTACGGTGTATACCCTGGGGCGCGGCGGTTCCGACCTGTCGGCCATTGCCATGGCTGCAGCCGTGAAGGCCGATATCTGCCAGATTTTCACAGATGTGGACGGTGTTTACACCTGTGACCCCCGCGTGGTGAAAGATGCCCGCAAAATCCCTGTCCTTTCATACGAGGAAATGCTGGAGATGGCTTCCAGCGGTTCCAAAGTCATGCAGGCCCGCTCCGTCGAGTTCGCCAAGAAGTTCGGCGTAGTGTTTGAAGTCCGCAATTCCATGAACAATAACCCCGGTACCATTGTGCAAGAAGAAAACTCAGCTATGGAGAGCCTCGTCGTACGTGGCGTCTCAATCGAACGTAATCAGGCCCGCGTGACTGTCTCCGGCATCACCGCTCCCGTGGCCTACACCGCCCTCATTCTCTCCGCTCTCTCCAAGGCTGAGATTAATGTGGATATGATTGTTGCCAACACCGCTCACGACGGTCAGGCCCGCCAGTCCTTCACCATGAACATGAGCGATCTGGGTGCTGCTCAGGCAGCTCTCAAACCGGTTCTTCCCCAGTTGGGTGATAAGGCCCGTCTGGAGACCGAAGCCGGTCTGGCCAAGCTCTCGGTTGTGGGTGTGGGCATGCGCTCTCACTCCGGTGTGGCTGCCACTGTGTTCCAGTCTCTGGCAGATGCCGGTATTCAGACCGGTATGATTGCCACCTCTGAGATTCGCATTACCACCACGGTCGACGCCGCTGACATCGAGCAGGCTGCTCGCGTGGTTCATGCTGCTTTCAACCTGGATCAGGTGATTGCCTGATGTCATTGAGCGTGCTGCTTCATGGAGTCTGAGCCGAACCAAGACTATCAGCAGGAAGAACTGAACGACGACGACCTTGTATTCAAACCGATAGTGAAATATGCCGCTATCGGTTTGGGTTTGGTTGTCTTGCTCGGGGTGGAGTATGCTACCTACCGTCTGGGCTTCAGTCAGGGCTTTACTGCGGGGGTGACCTCCGAGGTGGTGAGCGAGGCGGTGAATACCGCTGCGGTCAATAACCTGACGCACTTCATGCAGGTTGCAACGTCCGACGATGCAACTCTGCTGGCCACGGTGCGCAACAGGAACACGGAACTGGCCTGGATTAAAAATGACAAGGTGCGCCGTGAGGCCGAGTGGACTCTGGCTCTCGCTCTGGTTAACCGACACAAGGCGGCAGAGGCCGCTGAGCTGTTGAAGGCTCTCTTCGGGGCAGCGGAAAAGAATGAGCTCTGGGCTCACCGCGCGCTTATCGTGGCTCGGGCTATGGCCGATGAGTCCCGCCCGGCGGAAGCTCTGCGCTATTATCGCTATGCTGCTGCGGCTTATGCCGGGAAGGGGCGTTCCCGCGAACAGTTAACCATTTATTCTGAAATGGCGGCACTTGTGGCCGCGCCTTCAGATAATCCCCGCGAACAGCTGGAGGCTCTGGAACGCCTGCAGAAGGAGGTTGCCTCGCTCGGTGATTCCGGCAAACCGCTGCAGGCTGACCTGCTGGCTCATATGGGCCGTATTCACCGTGCCCACGGACGTCAGGAACAGGCCCTGAGCTGTTTTGAGCAGGCTCTGGCCGGTGCCGACCTCAGCAAAATGCCGACTTTGGCAGGTGCCGCGGTGAGTATGGGTTCAGCCTTGCTTGAAAAGGGTGATGTGCAGCGCGCCGAGCAGCTGCTGCGCGATGGTGTGAGCCGTCTGGGTGAGCACCCGGCAGATGCCGCCTACCTGGCCGCCGCTCTGCGTGACCTGGCTCGTATTGAACTGGAGCTGGGGAATGCCGAGAACGCTCTGGCCCTGCTGTACCGTGCAGAGGGCGCAGCCATGGGCCGTATGAACGATAACTCTGTCTACTGGCTTTGCCTGTATGACCAGCGTGGGTGGATTCACCTGACCAAGGGCTCGCACGAGTCTGCTCTGGCCGATTTTGACCGAGCTCTGGCTCAGAATGGGGCACCGGAGGAATTGCGGGCTCAACCGCTTGAAGGAGCCGGTACCTGCTGCCTGACTCTCGGGCGTGTGGAGGATGCTGCACGCTATCTGAAAGAGGCAGTAGAACTGCGTAAGAAGCATTTTTCCGGCGATAAACCGGCTATCGGCAGGGTGTACCTGCGACTGGCTCAGGCTTATGATCTGACCGGTAGTACCCGGGAGGCTGCCAACACCTATGCTCTGGCCATTGAGCATCTGCCACAGGTGCCCGGGGAGGATTCGGACTACTTCAACGCTTTGATGGCTCGTGCCTACGCACTTTCGCAGATTAAGGACTGGAATGCCGCCATTCAGGCCTGGGATGCCCTGCGTCCGCTCGTGACCAAGGGTGGTCCTCGTGCCCGTGAGGTGGAGGAACAGTTCGCCCTCTGCCGCAGATATGGGGCTACTCTGCCTGAAGAGGTGGATGCCGATGACGCCACCGAGGCCCCTGCCGATGATGAGCCGGCACAAGCTGCTCAATAACCGTTAATACCGCTTATTTAACAATATGTACCGTCGTTACAGACCTCGCCGTAAGAACACAAGTCCCACTTTACCGCTGGCAGCAGTCGGCCTGACCGTTGCTGCTCTCATTATCTGGGGTATCTTTGCCAAGGGCGATGATATTATTCGTTTCTTTAAGGGTGAGACGGTGGTGGTGCATGATAACTCCGAGGCAAACGACAATCTGGAGCGCCTGCTCGCCGACCTTTCCGGCGACAAAGCTCGTCTGCTGGAGCTGGCAGAGGATTCCAAGACCCGCCTGGGCTGGATTAAAAACCCCGAAACCCGCCGCCAGTTCCGCTGGTTCCTGATGAGCCGCCTGATTGATAAGGGGCTGTGGGAGGAGGCCGTGCGTATTCTGCCCGAGGTCGAGGCGCTCGCTCCCGTGGAGGGGCTGGACCGCCTGGCCGCTGCCGCTCTGGAGCACGAGGATTATGACCTGCAGCTCCGACTGGACCGCCAGTTGCAGGAGAAAGCTATCAGCATGCCCTCGGCTACGGCTCTGCTGCTGCGCTCTATTCGCCGCTCGGCCGAGACCTACATTCGCATGCACAAGAATGATGAGGCGGTGAAGGTGCTTTCTCGTCTGGAGATGTCCTCTGTGCTGGCTCGCTTGGCAGATGACCCCATGTTGGCTGCCGAAGCTGCTGAGCTGCAGATGTTGCGGGCCGATGTAGGCGGTGTGCGTGAGCACGCTCTGCAAATGGTGCGTAATATCCTCGAGGCGGCTAAGTGGCCGGCTTGCCCGGCTACGGCTAAGCTCATGCTCGAGGAGGTGGCAAACACTCTGCGCGATAACCCCAACCTGCCGAACTCTTCCCTGAAGGATGTCGAGGCCAAGCTCCTGCGCTGCCGTGATGCCATGCTGGAGTACCCGGACCGCGAGCACAAGCTGCCCCAGTGCTACACGATGCTCGGCGAGCTTCGCTACCGCATGGGGGAGTACGAGGGCTGCGCTCAGGCTCTGAACCTGGCCGGTGCCTTTGCTGAGGGCTATGGCGAAATGACCCCGGAATTGCAGCTTAAACTTGCCCGCCTGCGCTCCCGAGCCAATGAGGCCTGCGGTGCTATCTCTGCGGCTATGGCTGACTGCCGCTACCTGCTGGAGCATGAAAAGGATACGACCGAGATTTTCCGCTGTCTGAACCTGCTGGCGGCTCATTCTGAGGGGGCTGAGAAGATTGAGCTGCTTACCCGCTGCTGGGACATGATTCGCGGTAATGCTGATTTGGCCAAGAAGAGCCCCATTTCCATGGCTGAGATTGCTTCCTCTATTGCATCCTATTATGTGGAGCAGAAGGACTACACGAACGCTATCAAATGGGTGACGGAAAGTGTGGCTCTGGTGCAGGAGGCTCACCCCGACCTTACCGATGGTAAGCTGCTGCGTGCCCGTATGGAGCTGGCTCTTATTGAGCGCAAGACCGGTAAGAATGACTGGGGCGCCGTGGTGCGTCTGCGTGATGTGGTGCGCGCCATTGAGAGCATGAGCGAGGAGGAACGCTCCCGATTGGATGCCGCCGACAGCACCCTCTACAAGACTGCCGTGCGTGAGTTCGCCCGTACTTACCTCTTCACCGGCGATACCAAGCTCGCCAAGCAGGTTATCCGCAAGATTAAGGAATCCCTGCCCGAGAAAGTGCGCTGATTTTCCTGCCGCAACGTTTAATCCGCCATGTCCTCTCTGCACAAGAAAAGCCTGATTGCCACGGCTGCCATTTTCTGCTGCCGATTCACCGGTCTGCTTCGTGAGGTGGTTTACACCGGTCTGTTCGGTGCCACCGGCGCGTTGGATGCCTTCCTGACTGCATTCCGTGTGCCCAATATGCTGCGCGATATGTTCGCCGAGGGCGCGCTCTCTCAGAGTTTCACCAGCGTCATGAGCAAGGTGGAGAAGCAGAACGGACCCGGGGCTGCCTGGCAGCTGGCCAATCAGGTGGTGGCTCAGTTGGTGTCGCTCATGGTCTGCATCGTGGCATTGGGTGTGTTGCTGTCGGGGTTCTTCATGCAGCAGTTGTACCCGGAGCGTGCAAGTGTTATCTTTGAGTGCAAGGATGCTGCCGCGGCTCCCCTTGTAGTGGCCGAGGCTACTTATCTGGGGGCTATCAAGCAGGAGGATGGACGTACGATGGCTTCTTTTGCCCTGTCTGCGCCTCTGACGGAATGTCCGCAGACGGCTGTGGTGCGCCTGAGCTCGCTGCAGAATCTGCCGGTTGGTAGCTCGGTGAAACTCAGTACGCAGCGCATGCCTGACTGCCTGCGTGTGGAGCAGCAGGATTTCATGAATCTGGCGGCTGACCTTTGCCGCATCATGTGGCCGTTCATTCTGCTGGCTTCGCTCTCGGCTCTCAGCATGGGGGCGTTGAATGTGTTCGGTATTTTCGGGCTTCCCAACTTAGCCAGTGCGGCGTTCAACCTCACTACGGTGATAGTGGGCTGTCTTGTCGGGTGGTTTATTGACCCGAATTTCGGGCCGGATGCCCTCTATGGTTTTGCCTTTGCCGTGGTGCTGGGCGGTGCTGCTCAGTTGCTGGTGCAGGTACCTGCGCTGCGTCGCAAGGGGTATCGTCCCCGCTGGTCATTGGGGCTGCGCCTGCAGGCCGGCAAGCTCCTGTTCACCGAGCCGGCGGCCCGCCGTGTGTGGCTGCTCATGATTCCCGGCGTGATTGCTGCCGGTATTACCCAGACCAACATTTTCATCAATACCTCCTTTGCCTTGTACCTGCCGGGCGGAGCGGTGACAGCGCTCTCCGGCGCTTTCCACCTGTGGCAGCTGCCGGTGGCACTTTTCGGCGTGGCTGTGGGTATGGTGGTGCTGCCCTCGGTCTCGCGCATGACCCTCGATGAGGGGCAGGGGGCACGCCGCGACATTGCCCGCCATCTGGCGCAGGCCATGCGATTTGTGGCGTTTTTTGCTGTCCCGTCGGCCGTTATCCTCGGTATCTGGGGGCAGGAGATTGTGAGCATCTTCTTCCAGCGTGGCAGGTTCGATGAGCACGCCTCGGCTCTGACCGGTCAGGTACTCAGCGCCTACTGCCTAGGGCTGCTTGGCTATGCCGGCATGAAAGTGCTGCAACCCGTGTTCCTCGCTCTCGAGAAACCCTGGGCCCCCGCCGGTCTGGCACTCATTTCCGCCACTATCTCCATTGTGCTGAACTATTGTTTCGTGCACGTATTCCACTTCAAGGAGGCCGCCTGGCTCGCCCTTACCACCTCAGTGGTTACCACGCTCAATTTCCTCTTCTACTTCTTCTACCTGCGTCATCTGCTTGGTACCATGGCCACCCGCCACCTCATCCCCGGCCTGCTGCGTATCATTGCTGCCGGCACCGTGCTGGGCGTCATCTGCTGGCAGATTCGCGGGCTCTTCTTCACCGACTTTCTGGCCTGGGACTTCCTGCCCAGACTCGGCACCCTCGCCGTAGCCGGAGCCGTGGTAGGTGGTATCTACCTCGCCGCCTGCTTCCTCTTCCGCGTACCAGAGCTCGAAGCCTTCTCCAACCGCTTCCTGAAGCGCCGAGCCCGCCGATAATAGGCCCCATTATCCCGGATTTTTGTCATCATCCGCCATCTTATCAAAAAAATCTTGACTTCACTCCCGCCCCCTGCTAAACTCACCGCGGCCCTGTAGCTCAGCGGTCAGAGCAGGCGACTCATAATCGCTTGGTCGCGGGTTCGAGCCCCGCCGGGGCTAGCACAAAAAAGCGCACCAGACGGTGCGCTTTTTTGTGCTTATGCCCCAAGCGGATTAAGGCTCGAACCCGCGACCGAGCGGGCAGGCTGCGAGTGACGCAGCAGCCTGCCCCTGCGCCACCGAGACACCTCTCGGTGGGAACCCCGCTAGGGGCGCAGGGGGTGGGTAGAGCCCCGCCGGGGCTATTGCCAAAGGCTGCATTCCTGAAATTGAGGGGATGCAGCCTTTTTCTGTTTATGCGCTGATATTTAACGAATTGCAGAGTCCTTAATTATTAAAAAGAATGTATATTAAAAGGCTCAAAACGCCCTGATTTTGCCCTTTCTTACTCCCCTGCCTGTCTCGGCGTAGCTTTAGCGAAGACGGAGGACTCTAAAGAACTGGGGTCGCGGCATACAATAAACTCCTATTTTGTTGCAAAGGCTTAATGATGAGTGGATTGGATAAAAGTATATAGTTTACCCTTCTCAAATAAAAGTAGGGTTGATAATGAATACGTTATGAGCCTGACCCATAAAAAGACTATACTTTTGCCCCTTTTTCAGCCCGGAAATCGGCAAGCTTTTTAACGATTCGAGCCTCTCCTCAACCCGGCAGACCAAGGGCTCCCGCGAAGGTGAATTCTAGGCTTTCGGGCCTGTTTTTGCGCTTAGTTGCATAGAATTATCTCCCGGCTCCGAACTAACAGCTTGCAGAGCCTCCCGGATTCTGGTAACATGACACCGTAACAAATAACCATCTTCCAAATACTATGAATCTGAGACCTTTTGTATGTTCTGTTCTCGCTTCCGCGTTCATGCTCCCCATGCACGCCATGGGTGAGAGTGAAGCCCAAGAAGAAAATCCCTTTTACGAACAAATTCGAAGAATGTCGGAGTCAGGAATATTTTGTGGAACCCACGCAAGAGCCCTTGATGAAGTAGATTTACAATTGGGACTTCTAGAGTCCGGACGGCCACAAGAGTTTAGACAAAAAAATAATTTAAAATTGTCATTGTGTAGTTTACCTCTTCTCTTTATGATGAAAGAAATGGGTGATAGTGAAGCCGCCAATTACATTGCGGCTCTTGAAAAAGAGACCAATATAGAAATTATATATGTTATCTATTATCGTTATTATAACCTTGCTGATAAAATTAATGATAGGCGGTTTCATAATAAAGGCATTGACCATAAATATATGCCAAGAAAACTACAACGATATTGGTCTGAGGTTTTCAGACAAAATATACTAAATATCAATCTGGATATCGAATTGGATCTTTCCGATTCTGAGAAAAAAAGTCGAGCAATTGTTGAGTAAAAAGAAAATCTTAACCATGCCCACCATCCCCAGAATCCTCACCATCACAGCCCTGTGCCTTGCGGCGGTAGGGCTGAGTTGCTGCAACAGCACCCCCCGGGCAAAATATACCCCTGTTTTACTTGCGGATACAGCCCAAGCGGAATCGGCTAATACCCCATGCCGCTCGTTAAGTGTAGATAAACAAAAACACATTTACACTTTCTATTTCGTATTGCGCGATGGTGATACTCCTATTGGCTTTCTTGCTATTCCGGTGCAGGAAATAGTAAAAAATGAGATGTTGACAGGTATTTCCGTGTTGCCTCCAACCTTCATTCTGGAGAGAGAATACGAAAATCTTCGTTTTGTTTTTTCTTCATTTGAGACTGCTATACGCAAAAACGGGACATATAGAGGCGATATTGACGTGACTCTTAAAATCCTCCCCACGGAGGAAAATGACGGGACCGTCATTCACTCATTTGGATTTGTATACGAAAAGGGAAAGAACGGTCAGCTGGTGATGAGAACCTCAGCTGATAATGTCCCATTCAATGTTCCGGAAAAGATTCTAAGCTCGAAAACCAGTATATGGCCAAGGGAAATATCTCTGCAATTCTTCAGTCTTGAAAATTGAAGCCTCCATCCTCCAGATTCCTTGACACCTCATCCCTCTGCCTTGCGGCGGGGAAATAACGCATAAAAAGCCATCTTGCAGCCTAGGATTCCTCCTAGGCTGTTCGCTGTGCGACCGGCGCGATATGCGCACTGCGGTGAAAGTCCGCGCGGAGCCGCGATGATGCGGAATCCCAGGCCTGAAGAACAACTGCGGGAAGGTAACAAACCGTGGAAGAGGAAGTTCGAGGGGAAATCCCGACTGTACGAACAGAAACTGCATATAAGGCCGGATGGATGGACGAGGTTGCAGCAAGTGCCGAAATCCGATACATCATCAAGAATCCATAAGGTAGATGCAGACGGCGCGGGAGGAAAGTAGCATAGTCATATTCGGTGAGACCCTACTAAAGCGCGAAAACGCTGCGGAGCAATCCGTCTGTAGGGAGTCAGCAGAGGCCATAGTACCACCAAAACGAACAACCCCGGTGGGAAGGGCTGAATCACGGCGTGGGCAACCACTCAAATCTCAGAACCTATAGCAGCAGAGCCAAGAAGTACTGAAATGTACGAAGCCTCGACTGAAAGAGGGAAAGCGGTGCAAGTCCGAATCCACGTAACAGTGCGGAGGAGTTGACAGGGTATCTGGCGAGGAGAGATAAAAGAGTTGCGGCAGGAACATTAGTTCCGGGACCAATCACACGCCGAGAAACCGCCGTATGCCATAAATGGCACGTACGGTGGTGTGAGAGGGGGACGAAAGTCCTCCTACTCGATTTATTCCCGGCGGATTAAGGCTCGAACCCGCGACCGAGCGGGCAGGCTGCGAGTGACGCAGCAGCCTGCCCCTGCGCCACCGAGACACCTCTCGGTGGGAACCCCGCAAGGGGCGCAGGGGGTGGGTAGAGCCCGCCGGGGGTGCGGTGGCTCAATGTTGTATCTCGTTTCGTTCTGGCCCGCCCCCGCGACCGAACCGACTTGTTGAGAAATTATGAAGACTGGGAATCAACTTATTGAGATAATAATCCCGCATTTTTGCATTAAAAATATTCAAAATTAGTATTGACAAGCAAGTTCAAACGCTGTAGTCTAACCCCAGCCCCGAAGTATTGGTTTTAAAGAGCCGATAGTCAGTATTCGGGAGAACCCTAAACTACCATATGCTATGCCTAGGAAGAGTATCCTAAATAATCGTCTGTTGAGAGCATCCATTGAAGGTAACTGTAAGGAGCTTTTCCAATTGCTTACAGGTGGAGGGCGTACATCTATCATGAATGATTTTTGTCGTTCGCTGCTCATGTTAGCTGCAGAGCATGGTCATGCTGATTGTGTGAATATTCTGTTAGAGTTTGGCGCTGATGTGAATCACTGTGATATAGAGGGCAATTCCGCACTCTCTTTGGCTGCAGCAAATGGACATAGTGAATGCGTCTCTCTTCTGATAGAAGCAGGTTCAGATGTTAATAATTATTCCCCCAATGGAACTCCTCTGATACAGGCCTCAGCTTGTGGAGATGCTGATTCTGTGCGTATGCTGTTAGAGGCTGGAGCGGAGCCCAGTGCAAGTGTAAGTTACGGAATGACTGCTTTACAATTTGCGACAGAAAGAGGGGACGCCATCTGTACCAGACTTTTGTTGGAGGCTGGAGCACGGTTGGCTCATTATGATGAGTTTCCCAGTGAGTGTGGAATGGATGAAATGATGCAGGCGGTTGCAAGTGGTAATGAAGAATGTATACGCTTGATATTGGCAGCAGGTGGAGATCCCTATTTTCTGGGTAAGGAGAAGGAAATCGCGTTGCTTCAGGCTGTCCATAAGGATGATGTGGAATTGGTACGTAAGCTTATTCAAGAAGGAGCAGATGTGAATGTGAGAGATATTTTTCAGCAGACTCCTTTGTTCATAGCATTGAGTTTTCCTGACTTTTATGACTGTCTTCCCGTGTTGCTGGAGGCTGGGGCTGATGAGAGTATTCGCGATAATGCCGGTCGGAACGCATGGGAAGCATCGGCTCATCATGGATATTTGGAAGAAACAGGGTTGACGCCTGATGAAGTAAAACGGATATTTTGTAGCAGCAGCATCTAATTTTTTGTTTTTACGTTGATTAATTCGTTTGCAATGGGTATAATAAAGCCTAGTTAAAAGACATAAGTTATGAAAAGTACAAGTGGTGATATTATTGATTTGGGTGTGATGCACCCCGTGGACTTGCGTGAAAAATGGGCAGATGAAGCCAAGAATTTTACTCCTTGGTTGGCAAAGGAGGCTAACCTTAAGATGTTGAGTGCAGCTTTGGAAATGGATTTAGCATTAGAAGAAACAGAATCACCAGTAGGTTCGTTTAGTGCAGATTTATTTGCTCGGGAAGAGAGTACCAATCGGAAGGTAATTATAGAGAATCAATTGGAAGTAACGAATCACGACCATTTAGGGAAACTTATTACGTATGCTGCAGGAAAAGAAGCTGATGTTGTGATTTGGATTGTTAAGAGAGCTAGGGATGAACATCGCAAGGCTATTGAATGGTTGAATCAACGTACTGATAGTACGCTTGGATTTTTTTTGATTGAAATTGAGTTGTGGCGCATTGATAATTCCAAGCCCGCTGTTAAGTTTAATGTTGTAGAGCGACCTAATCAGTGGGCCAAGACTGCAAGGGAATACAGCGCGACAAAATTGCTTCAGCTTGATTTTTGGACTGAGTTTAAGGAGGCCGCATCGCGCGATAGAGCATTCATGGATGTATTTAAGAGCTTGCAGAAGGAACAACCCCAGCATTGGTACAACCTTCGTATAGGTAGCTCTTATTACCTTTTAGAATTGACGGTAAATACGCAGAAGAAGTTAATAAGTGTAGGTTTCTACATTCGTGATGATAAGGAGTTTTATGCGGAGCTTAAAGCTGAGCAGGAAATGATTACCCAAGAACTGGGTGTCTCTAAAATGACGTGGAAAGAAGCAAACAAAGATTGCCGAATTTTCTATACCCACAAGGCAGATATCAATAATCGAGACGAATGGGCAACGATGTTTGCGTGGTTAAGAGAATATGCTATAAAGTTTAATGAGGTGTTTAGGAAAAGAATCAAGTAAATTACATGATTAATATCCGCTCACTCTTCGATAGTCGCCGTTTCGCTGATTGTGAAAATCCTCGTCAGTTAATTGGGGATTTTGAAATTGCTTGCCACTCATATCTTTCCTTGTTTTGTGAAGAAACTGAGGATGGTGGTGTACAGCTTCTAATCGATGAACGAGGTAAGGTTATTCCTGCGCATGAGTATCCTTTGCCTGATTATATACGGGAGCGTATATTGTGTTGGAATGCCTGGGCAAGCCATGCTATAGAGACTGAGTGGGAAAATCCTTTGTCTCCTTACGGTCTGGAGGCCTATGGAGCAGCCATTGCCATTAATATTTCGAGCGTAAAAAAGGGGCATTATGTTGATTGGTGCGGGTTACCTGTCCATGATGACTATGCCTTGCTTCAGTATGCTTGGAAACTATGGAAGCAAGAGAAGGCGAGTTCATTGCCGGAATCGCCCATGGGAATAGGGTATAACCGCTATATTCGGAACTTACATCGAGTAGCAATAAATGAGTTTTGCGAGGTGCCCACTACAAGTCTGCATTATCTTTTATATAACAGCTACGACTATGGTCGAGTGTATTTTTATGAAACAGCCAAGGCTCCGAAAGGCACCGATGATTGGAAGGTGCTGTGGGAACATATGTTCCTGATTTCTCCAATAGAAGGATTCCCGGAGTGGTTGGAAAAGGAATCAGACTGTTGCGGCGAGATATATGGCTGTGACACGAGTGCTGAGTATCTGAATTGGGGGTACTGCCGGCTCTTGTTTAATTTCCGCCTGACGGCATTGGGGATTGATGTGATGCGTTACCTCCGCACGAGTATGCCGGTGGTTACCTCCCATTTGTTTATTGCTCATCCGGAGAACTTCCCGAGCGCTATCATGCGACCGACCGTGGTGCTTTGAAGGCATGATGTGCGGGAAGAGTTCACAGAACATGGATAAGGACTTGGATTATGGGTGGGAAAATGCCGTTTTGAGTACAAAACAGTGGGGTGTTGTCCTTCTCTTAAAGGAGTAGCTTGAATACCTGAAATTGAGGGGGCGCTACCTTTGTCTGTTTTTACCTGAGTTTATGAGATGGCTGTTGCTTTATCCGCTTGATTCTTTGATACCAAACGCCGTTGATCAAAAATGATTCTGCCATAATTACCACATGGAAACGATGTAATCCATGTAGGGCGGTAGAGTAGAACAACATTGATGGGTAATCGTTTCCGGATTTCATGAGCTAATTTAAATCCCTTTATTTCCCATTCCTTGATTTCTTGCAATGTTGCATTACTTTCTTCTTCCGTTTTATCAAAAGAAGCATAGTAGTCATCATCAAGTCTGGGGAAATCGTCATACCACTCTTCTAAACCTGTTATATCTGAAAAATCGAAATCTAAATTGTGAATCCCCAGATATGTGATATCCCCAATGCTTATTCCATTTCGCCAAAAAATACAACAATAATCTGCCCACATGTCGACAACGTAGGCAATCCCCCATTCAAACTTAAATTCAGGTTGTGCATCGGTATAGGTTTCGGATGATTGAAGATACCAATCCAGCAATGCTGAAGATACGAGGTTTTCATGCCAGAATGGGTTTTTCTTTATCCAAGAAATGAAATCCTGAGGTTGTATATGTTTATATTGTTTTGTATAAGGATACCATTCTTTTGCAAGTTGTTCTGTTTCTCTGCTAAGGCCCAACAAAAGGGTCATATACAGTTGATTGATAAAATGCTTTACCTTAAAAACGCCCGAGTGAAATATACCATCTCCCGTTCTTACACTGATTACACAGATGGGTGATGGAAATAGCTCATCCAAATAACGTCCGGTTTGTTTTACTTCAGATTCCGGGATATCAGTCATTTCACAAGTAAGACCGGCTCCCGAGCCAAATACGACAGATGCGTGGCGTTGGTCCTTGGCTATATATTCCATCCACTCTTTAAGTTTTTTCAAATCATCGCTATCCGCCTGTAATTCACACTCTACCGGCGAAAGATTCCCAAGCGTGAAATTGAGTGACATTACACCTTCTTTTGGCTCGGAGATGGAAATAACAAAATTGTCCACCTCTTTAAGCTTATTCGCTTTTAGTAATATTGCATTTTTTGTTCTTGTTTCACTCATATTACTTTTATTCTACTCTTTTCTATTATCACCGCCCCCTCGCCGGAGCATATTACTCACCTTGTTTTTCTGCCATGTTGTACCAATATAGTGCTGCATCGATATCAGCCGGAACGCCAATGCCATGTTGGTAGCAATAGGCTAAATTGACCTGAGCTTTGTAGTAACCTGCTTCGGCAGCCTTTGTGTACCAGCGAACAGCTTCTGTCGGGTTGGGGGACATGCCAATTCCATCTGCGCAGCAAACACCCAGGTTGAATTGTGCTGCACTATGGCCACCTTCTGCAGAGAGGCGATAATAGTGAAGTGCCTTATCCATATCAACTTCTGTACCTTTGCCGTAGTGGTAACAGATGGCTGCATTGTACTGGGCTCCGGCATGATTTTGAGCTGCTGCGAGGAGATAACAACTCAATGCCTCCTGCGCATCTGCCATGATTCCGATTCCGTTTTCTAAAGCTATGCCGCATCTGAATTGTCCTTCTGCCTTGCCGGCCCAGGCTGCTTGTATATACCAATATACGGCTACATCCTCATCTTTCTGAATGCCATGACCGGTTCTGTATCCTTCCGCTACTTTGAGGTAAGCCTCTTCGTGTTTTCGTTGCGCCGACTGATAGTAGTAACCGAATGCAATATCCGGATTTTTCTCCGCCAAAATGCCGTATTCATGTATTTCTCCCAGCAAATACAGCGCAGCGCCAATTCCTTGTTCTGCTGCTTTGTTGATAATGCGGGCACCTATGTCATTGCATTGAGGATTTGTCTTGCTATCCTGGCATTTGAGCTCGATAGTATGATTGCCTTTCGGAGCATGAGCTTGGGACATATCCGGCTCAATTTGCGATTCTTGCGGTTGGCAATTATTCTGACGGATAGACAACTCGCCCAAACGAAGCAAGGCGATAATAAACCATTCCCGATTTTCGGGTTCCATGATTTCTTTCGCATCGTACGCCCAATGGTTGAAGTAACGCCATATAGAATATATAGCATTACCGAGCACTGAAATGTCTGTCACTTGGTCGATTATTCTATACAACGAGCAGGTGTGACCTGCCGCAACCTTGTATTTATTTTTAAATGAAGAGCCCATGTCCATCGTAAAGCTGAGAGCCCTACAATCGTCCGCCATATAGTGATCTACTAACTCGATATAGTTGGTTTTGGCATCCAGGAACTTATTGAGCCATTTAGTGGCAAAAGAATGGATTTGTTTCATAAAGCGTGTAATTGGGGAGAATATGA
This sequence comes from Akkermansia sp., assembly GCA_017471985.1. Lineage (GTDB taxonomy): Bacteria > Verrucomicrobiota > Verrucomicrobiia > Verrucomicrobiales > Akkermansiaceae > Akkermansia. The sequence goes on from JAFURE010000046.1 coordinate 29,982, forward strand.
ATGATTTAGTGGCTGTTGTATGGTAGAGAAGACTTCAAAGGTTAAAGGTGCCACCGAGTTATCCTGTGCCTTTCACCCGGTCCTTTCGAAAAGTCGGGTTTGTGAGGATATCCGCATAACCTTTTTCCTAGTTGTCCACAGCTAACTGATAATATGATACCATGATTTTTCATTTTTGCAAGTTCGTTTCTTGGGTGCATAGGATGGAACTAATGAGTTGAGGAGGAACAAAACTCAAAGGCAAGCAAAAAAGCGCACCAAACGATGCGCTTTTTTGGGCTTGCTTTATGTGGATTAAGCCTTGGGTATTATTTTTCAGTTAACCGTTTTAGTGCCTCCTTGGCATCATCGTAATCCTTGTCAAACTTCACGGCTTTTCGATAACAGTTGATGGCTTTACGGCGATTGCATTCGAGTCCCCAGCCATTTTCGTAGCATTCTCCCAAGTGATAGAGCGCGTGCGGCTCGTTCAACTTAGCTGCTTTCTGCAGGTGTTCAAGCGCTTTGGGAATGTCGCGTTTGACGCCGTAACCTCTTAATAACATGCAGCCTACATGGGCAATGGTAAACTCGCATGTGGCCTTCTGGAAGTAGTAAAGTGCCTTCTTGTAATTCACTTGTGTGCCGGCACCTCGCCGATACATCGCACCAAGATTGCAGTATGCGTCTTCGCAATGATTATCTGCCGCCAGTTTCAAATATTTGAAAGCTTTTTTCTGGTCTGCCGGTGTATGCACTCCATCTCGATATTCAATGCCCAGATTAAATTGAGCCAGCGGAACAGGGAAAGCTCCATCTGCTGCAGCTTTCAGCCATTTGATGACCAGTTCGTCATTTCGTTCCAGCAAGTCGGAGCCTTCGTAAAGTTCGGATAGTTCCAACTGGGCCTCATGAATATCATTTTCGGCTGCTTTTTGGAGATAATGCAGATATTGCTGACGGTCGGGTTCCAGAGCGCCCGGTATACCTTCATCGAAGTATTGAGCTGTCGGATATTGAGCGTCTGCGTAATTGTTATCAGCAGCCATTTTATAATACCGGAAAGCCAGTTTTTCATTTGTTCGCACACAATTTCCGCTTTCGTACATCGTGGCGAGCTCAAATTGAGCTTTCGGGTATCCGGCTGTGGCTGCTTTTTCAATCCAATATTTGGCGGATTTGGGTGATTTATCGAAATATCGCTCCCCGCGGTACTCCTCGCCCAATTCGCACATGGCCGGGAGATAGCCATTTTTTGCGGATGCCAGCAAGCATTCTTCAAAATCTTCATACCTGCAATCGCCAAAGTAGTCGTACCCAAACCAGTTAAACGCGATATCATGACCTTGCGCCATATCATATTGGGCTACACAATCGCCATTATTGGCAGCTTTTGCGAGCAAATCGATATGGATTTTGCAGCTTTCCTCGCTCTCATTTTGCATGTAGTATCCCTGCGTGAGTTCATAGAGGGCGTAGGCGTTACCGTTGTCGGCTGCTTTCTGCATCCATTCGGCGTACTGAGCGATTTGTTTGCGTACTCCTATGCCGAGTTTGTAGTGCAGGGCGAGACATATCATAGCAGACACATGCCTGTCTTGGGCAGCCTTCTTCAGAAAACGAATTGCTTTGGAGAGGTGAGATTCCCGATAGTATCGATAGAGTTCAAATGCAGAGTACGTGTCACCAAACGGAACTCTTTGTTCTGCCAAGGTTGCAAGCTCCTCAGTATAAGGCCCGGGTTGCATCAATGTAAGCCTGGTTCGGGCGTGTATATGACCACATTTGGCTGCGATGCTATAGTAATACTCAGCTCTTTCTTTGTTTTGTTCCACACCGAGGCCGTGCTCATAGCATTGCCCCAGTTCATAGGTTGCACCTATGAACCCGCGAACATGTAACCACATGAGCGTGCCATCTTTTGCGCGTTGAGTGAGATCTCTTAAATTTGTATACTTCACAACTCTAGTATACTCATTAACTTCAATAAGTAAAGCACTGAGTGTTTTTCTTGTACTATTATTAACAGAGGCATGTCTGGCTCTGTTCTGAGGAGGGCGAGAGTGCGCGGTGAATTATGGGTGAAAAGGGGAGTTTCTGAGTACAAAACGCAGGGGTCCCCCTTTCTAATAAAAGAAATCTAGCCTTTCTGAGCATACCACGCCGAATGGGAAAATAAAGCACAAATAACAAAATGACACAACGGTAGTATTCGGTGGCAGTGTAGTGAATGTATGATGTGAGGGGAGGGACAAGGTGATTTTGTGTTGTTTTATGCGGAAAATAGCATTTGGATTTGACTGTTACATGGGAAGAATGATATAAGGAGCGCATACAACAGGCATTGAGCCCAAAGGAAACAGTCAATCATGCGTTTACCGAGGAATAACATTATCATGGAGCTGAGGGATGCCCACGAAGGCGTGGTGCACATGCTCCTGTACCTTGGGAATAAGTCTGCTCTACCGACAGATTTTGTGAGTCGATATTGTGTGGAATCACGCAGGGAATGGTTTCTCCGATTGCTGTCTCGCTGCATGGGGCGGGGCTTTTACCATTTTCGCATGCAGGTGACCCGTTTTGATGAATCGGCAGATGGCGTGTTTGCCTGGCGGGTGGAGGATGCTTTCTGCGAGTTGAGAAAGCTTGGGTTCCTGCTGTACGATGATAACCGTGGCGACTGGACACCCTACGGTATATATCAGCACTTGCTGGAGCAGGGGCGTGCCGTCGGTCCTACTGCGGTGCTGCGTGAGTGCCCCGGTGCGTATGTTGAGGGTATGATTTCATGAGTTTGTGTTATTTTCTTCTGCTCGTGTTTTTACTACACGAACATCAACACGAAAAATAACCATTCAAAGAGTCCCGTCTCGGCGAAGAAAACTCGTCGTAGGCGGGACTCTTTTTTGCAGAGAATTTCCGGGCAATGCTGTTACTGCCGCTCTGCTACAGGCGCAGGAGATTTGACGCGCTTAATCCGGAGCAGGATGAGGACGAGTAAGATGGGGAAGGCCGACGCGACGAGAAGACCGGCCTTGAGGTCGCCGTTGGCCATCTCTGAAATGTAGCCAACCATCGTAGGGCTGAGGGTTGCGCCCAAGTCACCGGCGAGGGCGAGGAAGGCAAACAGCGCTGTGCCGCCGAGCGGGCATTTCTGCGCGGAGATGCTGAGTGAACCCGGCCACATGATGCCGACGGCGAGCCCGCAAAAGGCGCAGCCGGCCAAGGCGATAAGGGGCAGCGGTGCCAGAGAGGCCACGAAATAGCAGATGGCGCACAGAACGCCCGAGAGGAACATCGTTTTGACCAAATCGAGCCGCTCACTCATTTTGCCGTACAGAAGGCGCGATATCCCCATGAAGGCCGCGAACAGACAGGGGCCTGCCAAATCGCCGACGGCTTTCGATACACCCAGGGCTGATTCGGTGAAGGCCGATGACCATTGAGCCATGGTGGCCTCCGACGCGCCGGCGCAAATCATGAGGAGGACGAGCAACCAGAAAAGCGGCAGGCGCAGCAGTTTTCTCGTGGAATTACCCTCGTTGCACTCCGGCAGGCGTTCGATGGGACAAGTCAGGAAATTGAAGGTATTGATGAAGGGGATAATGGCCCAGATGAGCGCAAGGATTTTCCAGTTTTCCACGCCGAAGAGCGCAAAGAAGAGAGTGGAGCCGAGAATAACGGCAACAGCACCCCAGCAATAAAAGGAGTGCAGCAGGCTCATCATGCCGTCTTTGTTTTTAAAGGGGCAGGCTTCGACAACAGGACTGACCAGTACCTCAATGAGACCGCTGCCGACAGCATAGAGCACTACGGAAATGATGATACCCGTGAATGGAGATGAAAGCAGATCGGGGAGAATAATCATCAGCGCAAGCCCCAGTGCAGAAATGACTTGCGATACAACCACGCAAGTTCGGTAGCCGATTTTGTCGGCATATTTGGTGGCGGCCAGGTCGACAAAAAGCTGGGTCAGGTAAAAGGTAAAGGGAATGAGCGCGATTTGTTCGAGCGATACCCTGTAGATGTCCTTAAACGTCAGAAAGAGCAGCGGTGCAAAATTTGCGGTGATTGCCTGAGTCACAAAACCGAGGTAGCAGGCAATCAGCGTTTTGTTGTAATTTTTTTCCTGCGGTGCCATGTCGGTCCGTATGATAACAGAAATTGCCTGAAATGCAAGGCCGCATTCCGTATGTTATCGCAATCGGTTACATAAAGCTGTAAGCGTCGATATCGAGTGTGATGGTGATATCCTCCCCTGCATTGAGCCCTGCAATTTCGCGTGAAACGATGTCCGCCACGGTTCGGGCACTCAGGGCATTGATAGTACACTGGAAACGGAATTGACCGTGCGCTTTGGCAATGGGGGCAGGGGCGGGCTCGGTAATTTCCACCCCTTGCGGCAGTGCTGCCTGCAGGCGCTTGTGCAGGGTTCGCATGGAGAAGTCGGCCAAATCCTCCTGAGTGGAGCGAACGGTAAGCACGGACAAATGGCGGAAGGGCGGGAAATTGAATTGTTGGCGCAGCCCGAGTTCGTTCTCAGCAAAGCCGTCCGTGTCGTGCCGGCGGGCGTATTGAATGGCCGCAGCGTGCGGGGTGTAGGTCTGAATGATAACCTCGCCGTCGATATCGCCACGCCCGGCACGCCCTGCTACCTGAGTGAGCAGCTGGAAAGTGCGCTCAGCGGCGCGAGGATCGGGTATACACAGCCCCAAATCGGCATTCAGTACCCCGACCAGAGTGACGCCCGGGAAGTCCAGCCCCTTTGATATCATTTGTGTACCCAGCAGAATGTCAATGCGGTGCGCTCGGAAGTCTGCCAGAATGTCACGCAGGGCATTCTTGCGGGCTGCCACATCGGCATCCACCCGTTGCAGGCGGGCTTTCGGAAAACAGTTGCGCAGCACTCGCTCCACTTTCTGTGTGCCGTAGCCTTCCAGCAGAATGTTGTTCTCTCGGCACTCCGGGCAGTGGCGGGGCACAACCTCGCGGAACCCGCACAGGTGGCAGATGAGCCGGTTCTCGGTCGCGTGGTAGGTAAGGGGCAGGGCGCAGTGCTCGCAGGTGACCACATGACCGCAGTCCGGGCACTGCAGGGCACGGGCGAAGCCTCGGCGATTGAGCAGCAGAATGGTCTGCTCCCCCTTGTTCAGCCTATCTTCAATTGCCATGCGCAGGCGCTCGGACAGAATGCCGAGATTGCGCTTGTCCTTGGGTTCACTGCGCATGTCGAGTACGCGCGTGAGGGGCAGGCGCTGGCCATCAGCTCGCTTATCCATACGCAGCAGGCTGTACTTGCCGCAGTTGACATTGTGCAGGCTTTCCAGGGAGGGCGTGGCGGAGCCGAGAACCACGGTGGCACCCTCCATGCGGGCTCGCAGCACTGCAAGGTCGCGCCCGTGGTAGCGGGGGGAGTTCTCCTGCTTGTAGGAGGAGTCGTGCTCTTCATCCACAATGATGAGCCCGAGCTTCTGCACCGGGGCGAAGAGTGCCGAGCGGGGGCCGATGGCTATGCGGGCTTTGCCGCGGTGAATGGCGTGCCACTCGTCGAACCTCTCGCCGTCGCTCATGGCGCTGTGCAGAATTGCCACTGCTCCCGGTGTATCGGCAAATCGGCTCTTGAAGCGCGCCATGGTCTGCGGCGTGAGCGATATTTCCGGCACCAGAATGAGCACCCCGCGCCCGTTTTTCATGACATGAGCCGCGGCCTGCAGGTAGACCTCCGTCTTGCCGGAGCCCGTTACCCCCTGCAGCAGCAGGGGCTTGCTGTCGCCCTTGTCGCATGCCACCACAATACTGCTGAGGGCGGCAGATTGCTCCTCGTTGAGCTCCAGGGGTGCCGATTGGGCAAACTCTTCATTGCCGGCCGGGTCGCGGTGCACGGCTTCTTCCTCTATACGAATGTAGCCCTTGGACTCCAGTGCGCGGCAGGCGGGCAGGGCGGCCGTTCCTCCCAAATCGGCGAGTGGTTCGCGCTTGCTCTCGCCATTGTGCAGGTAGCGCAATATGGCGGCCTGTCGCGGAGCTCGGGCATTGATTTTATTGAGCGTGTCGTCATCAGGCCATTTCTGTAGTACAGCCACCTTGCGGGTCTTTTCCTCATGCCGTTCACGTCGAACGGGTTCGGGTACTATGCAGCGAATCATCTGCTCCACCGGCACGGCATAGTAGCGCGCCGCCCACTCTGCCAGGTCCATCAGCACCGGGCTTACGGCCGGTGTGTCATCTATCAGGCGGGTGAGGGGCTTCAGGCGGTGCCCCCATTCGGGATCCGGCGCTACGAGGTTAATGACGGTACCCGTGGTGCTGCGGTTGCGCAGCGGAACCTCCACCCGACTGCCGCGGGTGACATTCTGCATGCCCTCAGGAATGGCGTAGTCGAACACCATATCGTTGAGCCCATCCACCAGCACGCGGGCGGCGGGGCGAACGGGTTCATCCTGAAAAAGGGCCTGCTGCATGGCCGTGAGAAGAAGAGGGGGAATCTCAGCTTGCTTCCTCCAGCTCTTCGCGGGAAAGGATGTGCACAATTACCTTGGCACCGGCTTTTTCACCGGCTGCTTTGGCCAGTGAGCGAATGGCCGAGGCTGTCATGCCATTGCGACCGATGATGCGGGCGATATCGCCCGGCTCCAGCACCAAGCGGAAGCGCAGCAACTTCTCCTCCTCATTGGCGGCTACGCGCAGCTGCGCCTTGTCCGGGGTCTTGATAAGCGGGCAGACAACGGCGAGGAGGTATTTACTAATGGATTCTGTGAGCTTCTGCATGGAAAAGGGGCGACTTGATGTTGGCGCTTATAATATGCAAAAATGGCAACGCTGTCAAGCTGTCACTGTGTGTGCAGCTATCTGAAAATCGGCACGATGTAAGCACAAAAAAGCAGGGCAGCGGTAGTGCTGCCCTGCGAAAGGTTGTTTGTGTCGACCGATTACTTCGTCACCAGGCTGTGGCCGGTCATCTCGGCAGGCTGTGTAATGCCGAGCAGGCTGAGCAGGGTCGGGGAGATGTCGGCCAGAATACCGTCGGTCATCTTCACTTCGTCCTGATCGGGACCGCAGTAGATGAGGTCCACCAGGTTTGTTGTGTGAGCGGTATTGGGGGAGCCATCGGGGTTGAGCATGTTCTCGCAGTTGCCGTGGTCGGCGCAGATAAGGCAGCAGCCGCCCAGCTCGAGAATCTTGTTCACGCTCTTCTCGAGAGCCTTGTCCACAGCCTCGCAGGCGGTGATGCCGGCCTCCAGGAAACCGGTGTGACCCACCATGTCGGGGTTGGCAAAGTTCATGATGGCGATGTCGTAGTTGGCGATAGCATCCACAAACTTATCGGCCACCTCGCCCACGCTCATCTGGGGCTTGAGGTCGTAGGTTGCCACCTCGCGGGGGGAGGGCACCAGAATGCGATCCTCGCCCTCGAACTGGGTCTCCACACCACCGTTGAAGAAGAATGTCACGTGGGCGTACTTCTCGGTCTCGGCGATACGCAGCTGCTTGAGGCCGGCGGCGGCAATCACCTCGCCGAGAATGTTGGTGAGCTGCTCCTGCTCGAATACCACGGGGGTGGGGTAGCAGGCTTCGTACTCGGACATGGTGATGTAGTGTACGTGGGGGTGTACACCGCGGTCAAAGCCGTCGAAGTCATCGTAGATGAAGGCGCGGGAGAGCTCGCGGGCACGGTCTGCGCGGAAGTTGAAGAAGAACACCACGTCCTCGTCGCGCACACGCTGGGAGTCGCCCTCGCAGAAGATGGCGGGCTTCAGGAACTCGTCGGTCACGCCGTCTTCGTAGCTCTTGGTGGCATACTCTGCAGGGGTGCAGGTGCACTGCTCGCCCTTGCCGAGTACGATAGCATCCCAACCCACCTGCACACGATCCCAGCGCTTATCGCGGTCCATGGCATAGAAACGACCTACCACGGTAGCAATCTTGGCACCGTAGGGGGCTACGGCCTCCTGCAGCTGAGCCAGGAAACCGGCGCCGCTCTTGGGGTCGGTGTCGCGGCCGTCGGTGATGGCGTGAATCATGATGTCCTTCACACCGGCCTCTGCGGCAATCTTCACCACGCCAATCAGGTGCTCAATGTGGGAGTGTACACCGCCGTCGGAAACCAGACCGAGCAGGTGCAGGCGTGTGCCGGCTGCCTTGGCAAAGGCCTCGGTAATCACCGGGTTCTTGGCCAGTGAGCCGTCATTGATGGCATTGGTAATGCGGCAGAGGTCCTGGAACACCACGCGGCCGGCACCCAGGTTCAGGTGACCTACCTCGGAGTTACCCATCTGCCCGTCGGGCAGACCTACATCCTGACCACTGGCACCCAGCATGGAGTGCGGGCAGGTAGCCAGCAGCTTGTCAGTGAAAGGTGTATTGGCGAGCACAGTAGCATCGCCCGTCTGCTTGGCGGCCTCCGGCCCCTGAGGGTTGCGGCCCCAGCCGTCACGAATAATCAGAACTACGGGTTTATTAGCCATGCGGCTATTATATCACCTGCGCCGCCGCTTGTGAAGCCTAAACTCCGGAATGTGTCGAATTTCTGCCGTTCGCGGTGTGTTGTTAGTTATCTGTCCCACCTGTGGCGAATCGGGGGCCGGGCCGGCTATTTCCAAATGTTTTTCATCATATCGGTCTATATTTGGGTCTATGCCCGAGTATGAAACCTCGACTCACACGCTCACTGCAGCGTTTATTAGCAGTAGCCGTGGTCTGCAGCACATTCGCTCAGGCCGATAATCTGACCTGGAATGGTGATGCCACCGACAATGTGTGGAATACCGATGCCGCTAACACTAACTGGCAGAGTGACGGTTCCGCCGCTCCTTTCGCCACCGGTGACAATGTGACCTTTGCTACTCCCGTTGCGCCTGTGGTGAATACGGTGCAGGTAGGTGAAAATCTGCAGGCCGGTACTATGACCGTGAATGACGCCTATACCATCGAGACCACCGCTGAAAGCGCCATCAGTGCTCAGTTCGCGGGTACCGGTACTCTCAGCAAGGCAGGGGAGAGCCTGCTGACACTTCAGGCTGCCGAAGGGACCACTGCCGGTCCCGCTCTGGCTGTGGAGGCCGGTAATCTGGCTCTGGAAGGTACTGCCACCTACAAGGGGCTGAACTCCATGGCCGATGGTACTCAGCTGCAGGTAAAGGAGGGCGCTGATATTACTTTCGCCACTGCCGCTACCGGTAAGGATGCCGTGGTGCAGGGGGCTATGCGCCTGGCGAGCGGTGTCTCCACATTCAATGCCGTCAATGGTAGTGGCACGCTGGATGTCGCTCAGAACGCCACTCTGGGGCTCGCCGCAGACTCTGCCATCGGTACGCTGAGCAATAGTGGTACGGTGACAGCCGCCGGTAATCTGCTGGTGGAAAATGCCGTGGAGAATGGTGGCTCGGTGAGCGCTGCCCGACTTATTCTCAATAACGGTGGTAATTTCACCACGCTGAAGACCGATGAACTGGTCATTGGTTCTGACATCAGTAAGACGACACCCTCCGTTACGAGCGGTACTCTGGGCGCGATGAATGGCGACTCCATGGAGCTGGAGGTAGCACGCACGGTGCGTGGTTCGGGTGAGTATCTGGTGGTTCGCGCTACCGACATGGGCGACACGAACTATACCCTTTCTCAGCAGACAATTGACCGCTACCGCAATGCAGGTTTCCTGACCGACATGACCCAGACAGCTGAGGGGCTGGTGCTGACGCTCGATACTGTCGACAACGGCTATTACGCTCGCAATACCTTCAGCCCCAATGGTCGCGCCGGTGCTCGCCTGCTTGACCGTGTGTTTGGTAACATCGACCCGCAGGCTGACCCGACCCGCTCACCGGACCTGGCCGCCGTGCTCGATGCGATGGATGCCTACCTCGAGACCGGTAATCGTGGTGCGGCCGACGCTCTGGCTGCCAATGTGGCCGGCGCCGGTCTGGCCAACCTGAACACAGCCCTGCGCGGTCAGGTGGAGCGCCAGTTGCGCGCTATCCGTAACCGCATGACCAGCATGCAGGGCGGCATGCCCTGCTACCCGCCCGACCCCAAGGCTCCCATGGCAGAACCCCTGCGCTATACTCTCTGGGCCAATGCCGAGATCGACTACCAGAACCTGCGTGGTGAGAATCAGCTGCCCGGGTTCAAATTGCACAGCATTGGTGGTACTGCCGGTATGACTATGCTCGCTGCTCCTGAGCTCACCGTGGGTGCCGCTTTCACCGGTATGGCCGGCCGACTCAGCTCCAAGGGCTATGGTACCAATGCCTCCGGCGATTTGGACGCCTACTACGCCAGCATCTTCATGCGCAAGGATTCCGGCTGCGTACAGCACTCACTCATTGGTACTGTGGGCTGGGCTGACTTCAATTTTAAGCGCCGTGTGAATTTCCCCGGCGGCGGCTATGCTACCCGCGGCACGACAGATGGTCTGGGCCTGGGTATCATGTACGAGGTAGCCCGTACCTACAAGCTCTCCGAGGATAGCATCAAGAGCGCCTGGTGGCAGCCGGTGTTCAATGTTTCCTACGTGCACAGCAAGGTTGATGGCTTCACCGAGACCGGGTCTGATGCCGCCCTGCGCGTCGGCAAGCAGGACAGCAACAACGTTATCTTCGGCCTCGGTGCACGCATGCAGGGCATTGTGGGTGAGCAGTTCCTGAACACACCCGCTGTGATGGAAGCCCGCGTGCTCGGCAAAGCCATAGCCGGTGGCCGCCGTGGCAAGGCCGATGTCTCCATCCCCGGTGTGGACGTATCCTCCACCGTCAGTGGCTCCGAATCCAGCGCCTTCGGTGTGGAGCTCGGCATTGGCTTCAATATCCCCCTCGGCCAAGAGTACGGCGCCATCATCACCGACTTCACCGCCGAATTCTACCAGGACCAGACCTCCGTCAACGGCGTACTCGGCTATCGACTGGACTTCTGATTCCGCTCCCAATTCCCCGATTACCCCATGATTCCTACCCGCAGCGGCGCCCTTTCCCCGCGCCGTTGCGGGTAATTTCGCAGCCAAGAAAGAAAAAAATAAACTTTTTTTAACTTTAGGCTTGCATTCGCCCCGCGATTGTGTATAATTGCCCCGCAACCTTGTGTTGCACACAACAATCGATGGTGGACGTAGTTCAGCGGTAGAGCCCCGGATTGTGGTTCCGGTTGTCGTGGGTTCGAATCCCATCGTCCACCCTTGATGAACAAGCCCCGTGCCTGACAAGGTGCGGGGCTTGTTCGTGATTAGCGTGTCCGGATTCGAATCCACGACAACCGGAGGTTGGAGTGGGCGGCGAATGCCGGTGGCATGAGCCGACCCTGCGCCGGGCAGACCCCTCTGCCCGGGAAGCCCGAAGGGCCGCAGGGGGCGGGTAGAATCCCATCGTCCACCCTGCGCGGTTTCTTGGGCCAAGCTAGGGCATTATGACCAAAATCGAGGGAACTCTCTGTCGAAGCGTTCTGTATCATAAAAATGCCCCCATTTCTTACAATAATCCCGCAGTTTATAGTCCAGAGTTTTGTTTATCTCACTCCATTCTAATTTTTCCATTAAAGAGAGAGCCTCCTGACTGAAACTCTGCATGTCTCTGTCGGTGGTATACACGGGGGCAAACACCAAGTCCGGATCTACTGCCAGCATGCGTCGCACGGTTTTCAGACTGAAGATAAAATCACTGTAAAAATAGCGCATTGTCGGTTTTTTACCATTGTCGTTCCAATCGCATCGGATACCTTCGTAATAGACTACATCTGCAGTACACATTTCGGCAAAAGACTTTGTAGTTACGATAGGGGTGTTTCCAAAATCCCTGAGAGCGAGGGGATAGGGGATGGGCCAGATGCCTACGTTGACATAGGGCGGGAATCCTGATTGTTCGTAATCAGGTAAAAAAGGATTGCGGTAAATATAGTACTCTCCCGGTTTTGTGGCAGGGGTATTGTTTGTTGCCATCAGACGCACAGGATTAACCTGTGGCTTGTTTTGCCAGGAAAGGTGTTCCAGCACATCATAGAGAGCTTTATTCACCAACATGGTGGTTTCCGTGGATTGCACCCGGAAGAGCGGTGGAGGGGATTGCTTTTTGTTGACTCCGCATATCCGCAAGAAGTACTCTTTAGCAGGAATGAGTTTGTCTTCTTTCTGCAGCAGCACATCCGGTTGTTTCGTTTTGGATATCGGTTCTTTGTACAGGTATGACAAAATGTCTACATAATAGCGCATGATATTGGCGTATTTCCTCATGAATGTGTAACTTTGTACATAGCGGAAGTAGCCATATGGAATACAACCCATATCCAGTATCTGTCGGTCTTTCAGAACAATGTTTCCTGTCAGAATCAAATCATCCATGAACGCATTATACCAAAGATTGCCACTACATCAAGCAAATGATGACGTTGCTGCAAGTAGTAAAAGCAAATGCGACACCGGAAAGTTCCCAAATAAGTTATCGATAGTGTCCTACCGCCTTAGTTGTATATGACGAAAATTACATCCAAATATCGCATGTTGTTATATAAAGCGTTATTCGTAAGTCTTTTAAACACAATAATCTCTTTCGACTCCCATTGACGCCCCTGCGCGGTTTCTTCAGCAATGAGGAAACCGCGCAAAACTTTTTATACACAACCGCCGCAATAGCATTCAGTTGCAAGCAAGATATGGCCCCAAATCGGCCTATTATTCCGGCAAGGGAAAAAATCTGAACCGTCTGGCAGAATACGCCACAAAGCTTGGTATTATGGACAAGTTAACCCCTTATCTGGAAGTTTGGTATGAATGCAGCATCAAGATATTTTCCTATTTGAGTTGAGTTTGGCGTAAAATATGCTAGAATGCTTTTTAGTAGAGTAAGCCATGGGGAACATAGAAGAAATTCATTTCAGAGAGGGAGAGTTTGAGCTGTCGGTTCGTGTAGAACCGCAGGCGGATACTGTATGGCTTAGCCGCCAACAGATGGCACAACTCTTTGACAGAGATGTAAAAACAATAGGCAAGCACATTCAGTCAGCACTACGTGAAGAACTGGAGGATTCAGTTGTCGCAAAATTTGCGACAACTGCCAGCGATGGAAAAACGTATCAGGTAGAATACTACAATCTGGACATGATTATCAGCGTGGGGTACCGTGTTAAATCGTCACGGGGTGTTCAGTTCCGCCGCTGGGCCACGAATGTACTTCGGCAGTACCTGATGCAAGGGTATGTATGCCAGCAAAAGCGTCTGCAAGACCTCTCCACAACCATTCGCGTGATGAAGCGTGTGGAAAATAAGCTGGATTCTGCCCAGATACTGGCGGTGGTGCAGCAGTATACCCGATCGCTGGACTTGCTGGATGATTACGACCACCAACGTTTGCAAAAACCGCAGGGCGATGCCCATACGTATGTTTTGACTTATGAAGAGTGCCGAGAGCTCATTGACTCTATGCGGTATGGGACAGAAAGTAGCGTATTCGGCAATGAAAAGGATGATTCCTTTAAGGGGAGTTTGGGTAATATCTACCAGAGCTTTGCCGGACAGGATGTGTATCCATCCACGCAGGAAAAGGCTGCTAACCTACTTTATCTCGTGACTAAGAATCATGCTTTTTCGGATGGCAATAAACGAATTGCGGCTGCGGTATTCTTATATTTTCTGGAAAGAAACGGCTTGTTGTTCCGGGATGGCGAAAAAGTCATAGCCGACCATACCTTGGTAGCCATGGTTGTGATGATTGCGGAATCCAAGCCCGAAGAAAAAGAGACAATGGTGAAGCTTGTGATGAACTTTCTTGAGGCATGAGCGGAATAAAAACGCCTAACCAAGCATTAAAACGCTATTTCTCTGAGTTGTGAGCCGAACGTGCAGAGATGAAAAAATGTATACACATATAGCAAATTTGTATACATTTGAATTCTCTGTCTGCCATCTTACTTTTTGACTCGATAACGTTGGCGGGGGCTGCTTGGTTTGTCCGCTATCGTATGTTCAATGATGTCTTTCTCCAAGGGCTGAACAAGGTAAAATTGGCGGAAATGAGGTCGATGTACCAGCCCCATGCGCTCAGTTCCTCAATAGGAAGCCAGGCAAAGAACGATTTCCACTGAGCCAAAAGCAGGGTGCGCCACATTCGCCATTTGTCTGAGATGCAAGGCAAATAAGGTTCACGTAATAATGATTTTTTTTCGGCGCTCAGCTCGCATTAATTAAGTTCGGCAAGTGCTGCGCGCAGGGAGTTAGCGCACTTCTCATGCTGCAGCTGCTGCGCCAGTTTGTGAGCCGCCTGCAGATAGGGCTGCAGCCGGTCTGCGGTGCCGAAGAGGGGGGCGTATTCCAGACAGTTGTTGAGGCTGTGCTCTTTATTATTCCGCACGTGTTTTTGTATGAGATCTGTTACACAGTTGAAGGTAAGGGCTTGTATATGGGCTGAGCGATTTCGGATGTACTCTGCCATGATGTTAATGCTGTCACCACCCCAACTGAGGGTGCTTTTCAGAGCTCCGGAAAGAGTGAAGATTTGAAGCTCAGGGTAAGGCTCGGTTGCTTCGAGCAGAATATCGAATATACAGGGTTTCTCGAATTGAACGGGTGAATCGTAAAATGGTATAACTCCGAAGGGATTTTGACCATAGTTGAACGTGCTTTTTATGCAGGTTTGCCAGTTTTCGTCCGGTTGCAGGTATTTCGCCCGGTCTGCATGGTTGAGCAGCATGTGGATGATAGTTACGTTTTGATTTTTTACGGCTGCGTACAACGGAGTGTGGTTATGTTCTGTTCTTTCTCGTAAATATACGGCGCCGGCTATTCCTTGCGGATATAACGATATCGTACCCTTTGTGATGTCAATGCCCGGTTGCTGGAGCAGGTAATGAGCAATACGCGAATGATGGTGCAGGCAGGCAATGTAGAGAGCTGTACCCCAGTCCGGATGTTGTGTGTTCACGTCGGAACCGGCTTCGCAGGCGGCTTTCACGCCTTTCAGACTGCCATTCATAGCAGCCTTTATGAGCATGTCATTGGGGGATGTATTTGTATTCTTCATAGGTCATTTGTTGTGGGGGAATTGTTTTGCAGCTTTGTCGTTCCGTTTTGTAATCTGAGTAGTCATGATAAAGGGGGATAGGGCATACTGTCATTATACATGTTCCTCACTTGGGAGTCAAACTCATTTGTTGGGTAGTTAGTGCTAAAATCATGATTGTTGCACGGCCTGTCAATAAAAGAGAATGCTGTTGAACAACAGATAAAGGGCAATTTGTAGAAGTACGAGAGACGAGTTACAAAGGACTAGTTGGAGAGTTCCCGGCTTCGCGTCAGCCCTTTCGGGCTGCTTGCTACGCCGAGGCAGGCCGCGCCTTACGGCGCAAAGATAGCAATGCTCAACATAAGCTGCCGCCCGCGCTTGAAAGCGCGGGGCAGTAGCGGTGGAATAAGCTACGCATATCCGCGGGCGAACGCCCGCCAAATATCAGAACCCGCGCATGCGCGGGTGGCATACGGTAGCCGGGCGGCGTAAGCCCCCGGTCAGCAATGGAAAATATATTGGAACCCGCACAGGGTGCGGGTGGCATAAACGGTGGCTCTGATATAATGCGGTGAATACATAGTGCTATTTTGTAGCCTCGGTTTATGCCACCCTCACAAGTGAGGGTTCTTATAGTTTTATCGGTTGACATGGGGCTTACGCCCCATGCTCTCATATGTCACCCGCGCAAGCGCAGGTTTTAAAGTATGGCTCACCGTTGGCGCGCAAGGGATAAATGCTTTTTAACGGCCTACGGCCGGGTGAAAAGCGGGCTTTGCCCGCGGTGAAGAACCGTGCTGCGCACGGTGGTGAAGACTGCGCTGAGCGCAGGGTGAAGCCCAAGGCTGGCGCCTTGGGGATGGAGGGACAAACTCCAATTTGTAAAACTGCGAGCCGAACGTCCAATTCCAAAATTCAAAATCCAACTTTTCAACATCCTTGGGGAGAAAGCATTACTTGCACCCCTTCTTAAGGGTTGCAATTTTGGCGTATTGCGGGTGGAAGAAGTTGGAGACGGAATCATATCGCGCCGGTAGAACCCAATCACCCTGCAGGTTGATGTAACCGGAGCGGGAACCTTTGTTGCCGGCGGGTATCATGCCGTTCATCAGCATGTTTTGGTAATAATAGAAAAATTGCGGTGGGGTGATAATCTCACCGGTTTCGTGCATAATACCGCTGTATGAGCCTTTTTGGTACCACCAATAGCCCTCGCCCAAGTAGTTCAGGGCTCGGAATTGCGGTTTGAGAATGATGTCGCCCTGCATGTTCATGAGCCCGCATTTGCCGTTGCGCTTGCTTGTGAATGCCAGTAGGCCGCGGTGAAACTCAAAGCTCTCGTACGTTCTGTCCTCGGGGAAACGGTAGATGGTGTTCCAGTCCTCATCCAATATCCCTTCCGTTTCCTCCATGGTGGTAACAAGGCGCACTCCCTCTCGTAATTCATGGATGGATTTGTAGGGGCCGTGTATTTCGTTGGAATGGAGTTTGGTGGCGAAGCGAGGGCGATCCATGCTGTAGATTTTGCTGTCGCGTTTCAGGGTAAGCAGTACATCTTCTATTTGGGTCCTATCTTCAGATGTCCAGCTGCTGAAGTACTGGTATTCATCGGGCCAGGTATGTACAATGTTGCCACAGCGGTCTGCAACAGCCGCATGTTCTTGGCTGTTCGCTGCCAGAGAATATTCCCCGTAATAACCTGTCAGACTGTAAGGAATGGGAGCAAACAGGGGATTGCCCTGCATGTCTGTAGCAAAGGAGGCCACCGCACTCAGGCCTTTTGTATCATTGAATCGTGAACAACATGAAGGGGAAAGCCCCTGCGATTTCTGTGCGATGCAGTAGGCGATGAGAGTATCCGGACAGAGGTGAGTTGTCCATCGGTATTCTACCGTTTGACCATCCTGAGTGGACGGCAGGTGGTGCAGGCTGTTGTCTGCAGCGCGAAAGACATCACAGATGTAGTTATCGTGGTACAATATGGCGTAGCCCTCTGCGGAGACAACGGAGGCATCGGCAGCGGAATGAACGATTTTCCCCTGTCTGTCGATAATTTGTGAGGTGGTGCGGAGCTGCATGGCGGTAGAAAAAGGGCGCGCTCCCTTGCGGAGAGCGCGCCCCAAAGTATTGTTTTGCGTAGGGGGGGATGATTACTTGAGAATCATCTTGAAGTCCACCACAACGGCGCGGTCGGCGGTGACGAGCACGGGGTTACCGTCGATAGCGGTAATCTCGGGAATCTCGAGCACGAGCTTCTGCACCTTGGCCAGAGTGTCGGCCAGGGGGCCTACGGCCTTGGGAGCCTCACCACGCACACCGTTCAGGATGGTGCCGACCTTGGTCTCCTTAATCATGTCGGAGAAGTCGTCAGCGGGCAGGATACGCATGGTGGTGTCGCGCATGACCTCGGTGTAGATACCACCGGTGCCGAATACCATCACGCGGCCGAAGTTCTTGTCGCTGTTCACACCGATAATGGTCTCGGTGGCCTTGGTAATCATCTCCTGAATCAGCACGGAAGCACCCTTGAGCTGGAACTTGGTGATGGAGCCCCACAGGCCCTCCCAGGCCTCGTTGAAGGAAGCCTCGTCATTGATGTTGAGGTAGATACCCTTCATCTCGGTCTTGTGGAGCGCATCGGGAGCGGAGAGCTTAAGCACCACAGCGTTCGGGAAGATGGTCTTGCAGAAGGCGAGAGCCTCTTCCTTGTCGGTGAAGTTGCCGCACTTCGGGTAATCGATGCCGTAGTGGTCCATGAGCATGTTCACGGTGTCCTGGGGCAGGGAGGCAAGGCCGGCTTCCTTGGCGGAGGTAACGGCAGCCTTGATTTCGGCGGGGACTTCGCCTGTTTCGCAGGTGGCGAGCTTCTTGCCGCGGAAAGCCATCTGAGCCTTCAGCAGACCGAGCAGGCGCACGATGTCGGCGGGGTACTCGTAGTTGAGAATCTTGGCCTTGTCGAGCAGCACGCGGCCCTCGTCCACACGGGCACCACCCACGAAGGAGCAGAAGATGTTGACGTTCGGGTACAGGGGAGCCAGCTTGATGACGGCCTCGGCGGTGCCGGGGCAGTCTGTCACGCGCTGGGGAGTAAGCAGAACGAGGATGTTCTTGTACTCGCCGCTCTCGCAGAGCACCTTGAGGGCAGCCTCGTAGCGGTCGGCCTTGGCGTCGCCCACTACGTCGATGGGGTTGCCGAGGGAGGCCTCGGGGGTAAGTACGGCACGCAGAGCCTCGATGGTCTTCTCGCTGGGGCGAGCCAGGTCCAGACCGGCTTCCTCGCAGAGGTCAGAGGTAAGCACACCCACGCCACCGGCGTTGGTCAGCACGGCAACCTGGCCGTCGAACTGGTTGTGGTTGCAGTACTGCAGCACCTCCAGCAGGCCGAAGAGCTCGCGGTCGTTGTAAGCCTGAATAGCGCCTGCACCCTGAAGAGCCATCTCGAGCACACGGTAGTTCGGTGCCAGAGAACCGGTGTGGGACAGGGAGGCAGCCTGAGCCTTGGCGCTCTTGCCGGGCTCCATGATGACGCAGGGCTTGGTGTCGGAAACCTCCTTAATCACCTTGAGGAACTCCTTACCGTTCTTCAGGGACTCGAGGTAGAAGACGAAAGCGTTGGTGTTGGGGTCGTCCTTCAGAGCAGCAAGCAGAGCGTCCTCACCCATCACGGCCTTGTTACCGATGGAGATGAAGTGGGAGAAGCCGATGCCCTTGCCGGCGGCCCAGTCCATGATAGCGGAGCAGTAAGCACCGGACTGAGAGATGAAGGCTACGTTGCCCTTGCCGGGGAAACCATCGGCGAAGGAGGCGTTCACGCAGTCAAAGGTGGAGATGTGACCCAGGCAGTTCGGGCCGAGCAGGTTGATGCCGTTGTCGAGGCACTTCTGAGCGATGCGCTTCTCGAGCTCCTTCTCACCAACTTCAGCGAAACCGGCGGTGATGATGGAGATGTTCTTGGTACCATTGGCGATACAGGCATCAATCACGCCCTCGGTGAAGCGGGCAGGTACGAGGATGACCACGAGGTCCATCGGCTCGGGCAGTGTGTCAACGCTGGCATAGCAGGGCTTGCCGCAAAGTTCCTGGCCGGCCATCTTGGGGTTCACGCCATAGAGCTTGCCCTTGTAATCGGCGGAGATGATGTTGTTGAATACAACGGCGCCCAGCTTGGTGGGATCGGCAGAAACGCCGACAACTGCGATGCTCTTCGGATTGAAGAATGATTCGAGTGACATAGTGAGTTATTATGGTTTGGTGAAGCGACAAGCCTGAGAGTGGCTCTGAGTTGATTGTAGCATTTTGAGGTGCAGTTTTCAAGTTTATTGTGTAAAAAGTCCATGTTATAACACTCAAAACTATCAAAAACCCCCTCAACTTTTCAGGCAGTGAGGGGGCTGAAAGGGGGATTGTGAACTTTCGCTTTACTTTTTGTCAAGCAATCCGCTGATAAGCAGCTCAGCGTTGTTCTGAGTGCGGCGAATGTTCCTGAGCAGTAGCTCCAGAGCCTCCCAACCGGGATGACTGGCCAGCTGACGGCGCACCTGCAGTATGCGGGAGAACTCTTCGGGGTGGTACAGGCGGTCGTCATTACGGGTGCCGCTCTGGGGAATGGAGATGGCCGGGTACATGCGGCGCTCTGCCAGTTCGCGGTCGAGTCTGATTTCCATATTACCGGTGCCCTTGAACTCCTCGAAAATGATTTCATCCATGCGGGATTCGGTGTCTACCAGACAGGTGGCAATGATGGTCAGGCTGCCGCCCTCTTCGACGTTTCGTGCCGCACCGAAGAACTTGCGGGGCTTTTCAAGAGCATTGGAACCCAGGCCACCGGACATGATTCTACCTCCGGTCTGATTGGCGTTGTAACCGCGTGAAAGTCGGGTGAGGGAGTCGAGCATGATGATGACATCCTTGCCCTGTTCCACCAGTCGGCGGGCACGCTCCAGCACCATGTCGCTCAGCTGGGCGTGGCGGCGGGAGGGTTCATCGAAGGTGGAGGCCAGTACCGGGGCATCGACCGTTTCCTCAAAATCCGTTACCTCCTCGGGGCGCTCGTCGAGCAGCAGAATAAGCAGCTCGGCCTTCGGGTAATTGGCGCGTATGGATTTGGCCATGCTCTTGAGCAGCACAGTCTTGCCGCCACGGGGAGGGGCCACTACCAGTGCGCGCTGCCCCATGCCCAGCGGGGTGATAATGTCGAGCACACGCATGGAGGGAATCTTGAGGTCGGCGTTCTCGAGAATCAGGCGCTCGCGGGGGAAGAGCGGGGTGAGTTTATCGAACTCCTTGGGCTGCACATAATCAGCTACAGGGGTTCCCTCGATTGTGAGCACCTCGCCGGCACGCAGGGGGCGGTTGGACTTACTGCTCTGATCCTGGGAGAGTTTGACGGTGACCTTGTTGCCGGGGCGCAGGGAGTGCCGCTTCATCAGCTCGGCGGGCATGGTCACGTCGTCAACCTCGTGTCTGTAGCTGCGCTGCTCATCACGCATCAGCACGGTGCCGTCCTTCGTAAGGTCCAGCACACCTTCTACAACGACCTGATTGCCGAGCTTGGCAAAGGTGCGGCAGAGTTCCTGTACCAGTTCGTGGCGTGTTTTGCCGATGGCGCCTTTCTTGATGTTGACGTCGGCCAGTTTGCGCAGGTCATTGAGGGGCATGGCGCGCAACTCGTTCATGTTGACGACCTTGGCACGGCGATGTACGACTTCGGCTTCCTTTGAGAGCTCGGAGTCAAAGAAATACTGAACCTGAGCACGCAGCATGTCAATCGTGCCCTCGTTCCAGAACACGGTGCCGGAGCGCTCAATCTTTTCCTGCGTGGGCATTTGTGCGGCAATCATGCCCTCGGCCATCTCGCGGGAGAACCCGTTGCGCTCGGCCATACGCTTAATCTGAGTCTCGCTCGTTGCTGCTACCAGACATACGCGGTCGGCGCCGAAGTCAGCGGGGCTCTCGAAATAAAGGGGAATATCCACCAGGAAGGTGTGAACCAGCTCACTGCTGCGGGCGGCAGCCTGAGCCTCGCGGCACAGCTGCGCGACTTTGGGGTGCACGATTTCGTCGAGCTTGTGGCGGCCCTCCGCATCTTTGCTGACAATATCGCGCAGCAAATCCTTGTTCACGCTGCCGTCATCATTCAGAGCTTCAGAGCCGAATGCGGTCACCAGGTCACGCGAGAGCTTGCCGCTCTGCTGCAGTTCCTGCACTGCCTTGTCGCAGTCAAAGACCTGTATGCCCTGTCCGCCGATTTCGGTAAGCATTTGAACAACCGTTGACTTACCAGATGCGATACCTCCTGTAACAACAATAACCTTCACGGCGCGAAGTGTAGCATGTTTTTAATGAGCAGGCAAGTGCAAAGCGCGTGTGCAGGGCGAAATATGCGTAGAAGACGCTTTCCCGGGGGCTGATTTAATCATACAGCACAATCAATCGGGCAACCGGGGGCAGGTTAGCCCGCAATTTGCGGTTGATGGCCGACAGGTGGTCATGGCTTTCCTGCACATTCAGGCCGCTGTTCTGCGGGATGGTGATGATGCAGAATCGCCGGTTGCCCTCGGTGTAGAGCTTGATGGTGTTGGGCAGGGGAGCGCCGTTATCAATCATGGCGCGGCGTACCAGTTGTTCCCAATCGTCGGGTACGGGGGCGGTGAATGTCGGGATGTCTCGCAAATCCGGCTCGATGTGAACCATTACGCGCTCGGCATTCAGCCGCAGTTTAACCTCCTTGCGGAATGCCTGAATGGCCACGTGCCAGCTGTCCAGCGCGGCTCCGCCGGGAAGTTCCAAATCGGCAAAAACAGTGTAGCCCTGTTCGGCATGCATGAGCACCAGCCCGTGTACACCGAAACGGTGGGTGAGGGCTATGCGGCGCACAATCATTTCATGCGTGTCGGGTGTGGCATCCGTAGGGTGCATGTGTACTACCGTTTCTGCCCCGGGCAGGGTGCCGGCAATCAGTTCTTCAATGGCCTCGGATATATCATGGGCGGTATCAACATGCAGGTCGCTCGGTACGGCCACGACCATTTCGATATAGGCTTTGTTGCCCACCTCACGCACTCGCAAGGTCTGCAGGGGATAGGCGGGCATGCGCTCAGCCATCAGCCTGCGCACGGTGCGTGCTGTTTCTCCGTCTGTCTTATCCATCAGGTTGTTAATGGCTTTGCAGCCGAGCTCCCAGCAGATGTGAAGAATGAGAATCGCTACGGCAAGGGATGCCAGTACGTCGGCTCTCAGCAGCAGCCAGTGCAACCAGCTGTCCGCAACTGTCATGTGAGCAACAGCCGCACCGCTGATACCCAGCAATACGGCGCCACTGCTCCAGATGTCGGAGGCAAAGTGAGCGGCATCTGCCTCGAGCGCGTCGCTCTTCGTCTCTTTGGCCACGCGCTTGAGCATGGCTGCGCGGTTGATGTCCACCACCAGAGAGACGATGATAACCACAAAGGCCCAGATGTTGGTTTCTACGTGGAGCGCGTCGGCATTGTCGGCTGTCAGGCGTTCAACGGCTTCCATAATCACCCACCCGGCGGTGATGAGCAGCAGTAGTGTTTCGGCCAGTGCCATCAGGCTCTCTACCTTGCCGTGGCCGTAGGGGTGCTCGGCATCTGCCGGGCGGGCAGCAATCTTTACGGCACAGTAGGTTCCCAGTGCTGCCAGCATGTCAAGGGCGCTGTGCAGCGCCTCCGACAGTATACCCAGTGAGCCTGTCGCAATACCCACGATAAACTTCATGACCGTGAGCAATGCGCTCCATAAGACGGATGACCCTGCCGCTATGGCTTTTTTCGTGTCTGCCTCCATGATATGCGCTATGCTATCACGCCCCTCGTGCCTTAGTCAAGACAAACAGAAGGGCGGGGAGCCTCTTGGAAAATGCGAGGTTAGTGTGAGTAGAAGCCGAGATAGAGGAGCTCAGCCGTCGGGTTATAGACGACCCAGCGCACTCTGTAGGGCAGGTCTGTGTTGACGTATACCTCGGCATCGGGGGTGCGGATTTCGCTGATGCCGGGGAAGTAGAGTTTGTCGTTGGGATTTTTCTTCATCCAGCCGCTTTCTTGCGGGAGCTGTTCCTGTTGCAATCGGGCAAACTCGCCGGGGCCGAGATTAAAGCGGTAGCGGCAGCCGATGGGGTTGATGGATTCCCAGTCGGGGTTGGGTACCGCCCCGACGGCTGCGGCGTCCACCCCCATAATGTGGTGCGCAGTGCCGGCCAAATCGAGTTTTTCTGCGACAATGAACCCCAGCAGCACAACGGCCGGTATCAGAAGGAGGTATTTGAAAATTCGCAGCATGTTAAGTTACTGTTGCGGGGCTGAGAAGATGGGGGCGGGCAGTTCTACGGTATCCTCTCCGCCGACTAAATCACCGACATCCTTGAAGGTTACAAAGATGAAGAACGCCATGAGCAAGACCACAAAGCCGTTGAAAATCCAGTCGAGGAACTTGCTGCTGACGGGGCGACCGATGACCATCTCGATGAGGCCCAGCACCACATGCCCGCCATCCACCACGGGCAGGGGCAGAATGTTAAGTACAGCCAGGTTCACATTGAGCACAACGGCAAACCACAGCACCAGGCGCCAGCCGATGCCGTCGCCGGCCTGGAACATCTGGTACATGTAGGAGCCGATGCCCACGGGACCGCTGAGGTGCTCCATACCAATGTTGCTGCCGGGAGCGCAGACCTTGGCCAGTGTGTCCTTCATCCATTTAAGGCTCTGGTTGACCTGAGCCTGAGGGGAGGGGTGTTCGAACTGAATGTCGGCCATGGTGCTCTGCCAACCGAAGCCCATGACGGGGCGTGCCCCGGGCAGGCCCTGCCAGTTGGCGGGCACCGTGGGGGTAACAGTTGCAGTCGTAGTGGTGCCGTCGGCATTGCGCAGCGTCAGCTCCATGGGGGTGCCCTTGTCGGCAACCTCCATGACGGCGTATGGGGTGTAAACTGCTGTGCCGTTGACGGCGGTGATGGTCTGACCACTCTGCAGCCCGGCCTGTTCAGCCGGGGAGCCGGGCAGGATTTCGCCCACTACTGCAGGCTGCGTGGGCAGAATACCGACCTGACGCAGGGCCGTGCGTTGCCACCAGGCTGTTTCGGGAACCTTGTAACCGCAGTCGATGTCAATCGTCTGCTCGCTGCCATCGGCCTGCGGGCGTGCAACGGTGAAGCGAATTTTCTCGCCTTCGCTCATGGCAACCAGCTCACGCACGCCCTCCATGTTGCCCATCCACTTAGTGACGCCCTGACCATCGATGGACAGCACTCGGTCGCCCGGCAGAAGCCCGGCAGCTGCCGCTGCAGAATCGGGCGTCATGTAACCGATGCGGGTACCTTGCACTTCAGCCACGGGTTTACCCACACCCCATACGATGACGGCAAAAACATAGGCCAGAAGCAGGGAGAACAGGGGCCCCGCCGCGGCGATAATGACTTTGTCTATCGCCTTGAGCTTCTTCAGGTCCTTGGGCATGTCTGCCTTGCCCTCGATACTCTCCATGTCTTCCATCTGTGGCAGGGACACAAAGCCACCCAGCGGCAACCAGCCCAAGCCCCAGCGCACGCCATTGATAGTCTTGCTCCAGATGGGCTTGCCGAACCAAATCTGAAAGCGGTCGATGTAGGCGCCTCGCCATTTGCCGGCCAGAAAATGACCGAGCTCATGCACGAAAATCATGAGGTTGAAAAACAGAATAACCAGCAGGATGATACCGATTGTTTGAAGTGTGCTGAGAATGGCGTCCATAGAATGCGGAACATTCTGCCATACGCAATGAGAATATGCAAGCTTGCTCTCTGCCATAATGTGACAAAAATGTCACATAAAATCTCGCTCGTGCGTCAGGTTTTAGGCTTGACAACAATGTTACAGTTTGCTCTAATAACTGAAGTTATTCAGTCATGACCGCCAAAGAAACACGATATTCCATTTCAGCACTGGCTCGCAAGACCGGCTTGTCTGTTCATACACTCCGCTATTATGAGAAGGCAGGTATCATTCGTCATGTGGAGCGAACGCCTTCCGGTCGCCGTGTGTATGGCGAGGACAGTGTTGCCTGCCTGATTGGCGCTTTGTGTCTGAAGCAGGCTCGTGTAACACTGGCTCAGATTAAGGAGTTTTTCGATGCCACGGTGAAGGGGGAGGCTACGCTCACTCACCGTCTGGAGATTATGAATGAGGCTCGCAATAACCTGCTCAACATGCAGGAAAGTGTGAACCGCAGTCTTAAACTGGTGAATTTCTTCATCGAGGGCACGAAGTCAGCTGTCGAGGCTCTGAAAAACGGCGAAGACCCGGATGAGGCATTCCCGCTGATTACCCGAGCCGGTATTGCTCAGTTGCCCACGATTATGGACGATGGTAAACTGGCGCCTGATATGCCCACGCTCATAGCATCTCTCGATAAGTAATTTATATCACTTTTTTTTTACAATGGAAAGCCGCGCTCCTGTTCAGGTGGCGCGGCTTTCTGCGTTAAATGCTGTGTACGGTTTTTACTTAGCCAGCAATTCCTCGAGCAGGGCCTGGGAATTGTCGGCAAGCTTAGCCGGGTCTTCGAGCATGCCGGCGCGCAGCAGTGCAGTGTTGATGAGCTGGTCGGCCAGCAGGCCGGCGAGTTCCTCGTTCTCGCTGCGCAGCTGGGCCAGTCGCTGTACAATTGGGCTGTGCGGGTTGAAGGCAATTTCGGGATGTACCTCAGGTACGGGCTGTCCCATTGCCTTGAGGTAGGCCTTGATTTCGGGTGAAATGTCGTTCTCGCCCTGCAGCGCGATAGCGGGAGCGCTGGTCACGCGGTCGCTGGTGGTGACCTTGCTGAAGGTGTCCTTGTGAGTCTCGGCAATCCAATCGGTCAGGCTCTTGGCCTGGTTCTCATCCAGTCCGGGCTTGTCGGGCTGACCTTCCAGCGGGGGCAGGTCGAGGTTGGCGCGATCGATGGCCTTGATTTCCTTGTCCTCCACCTTCATCAGGCTGTCGATAACGAACTGGTCGCCACCGTCGGTGAAGAAGGCAACCTCGAATCCGCGAGCTGTCAGGGCATCCAGATAAGGGCTGTGCTCCAACTGGGCGCGAGAGCTGCCGAAGAGGACGTAGATGTCCTTCTGGTTTTCCTTCATGCGGCTTACGTAGTCGGCAAAGGAAGTGAGTTTGCCGGCCTCGGTGAAGGTGGATTCGAAGCGCAGGAGTTTGCCCAGAGCATCCTTGTGCTCCCAGCTGGTGACAATACCCTCTTTAATGTAGCGGCTGTACTGCTGCCAGAAGCTTTCGTACTTGTCGTTGCTGTCCTTGGCAATGCCCTCGAGGTGCTTGATGAAGCGCTTGGTGATGATGCCGGAAATGCGGCGCAGCAGGGAGTTGTCCTGCAGCATTTCGCGGGAGATATTCAGCGGCAGGTCTTCGCTGTCTACCACACCGGTCAGGAAACGCAGCCACTCGGGCAGCAGGTTCTCGGGCTTGCTGTCAATGAGCACCTTGTGGCAGTACAGAGCCACGCGGGGTTCGCAACGGCCGAAGCCCATGATTTCGGGGTTCTCCTCAGGTACAAAGAGAACGGAGTTGAGCACGATGGGGGCATCTGCACTGAAGTGCATGTAGCTCATCGGTGCAGTCTCGCTGTGGGCGGTGAACTTGTAGAACTCCTCGTATTCCTCGGGCTTCACATCTTTCTTATTCTTCATCCAGATGGCCTGCACGGTGTTGAGGTGCTCGCCGTTAAAGTCGATGGGGAAGCCAACGAAGTTGCTGTACTTGCTGATGATGTGGCGCACGTGCTCAGCGCGGGCAAAGTCAGCGGCGTCCTCCTTCAGGCGAATCAGGATGCTGGTGCCGCGCGGGGTATCTGCTGCGGCTTCGGTAAGAGTGTAGCCCTCCTTGCCGTCGCTGACCCACTTCACCGGGGCGGCATCGGGCTGCCAGGAGCGGGTGGTCACTTCTACCTCATCGGCAGCCATGAACACGCTGTAGAACCCTACGCCGAACTGGCCGATGAGGTCCTGCGTGCCGCCTTTGCTTTCTTTCATCATCTCCAGGAACTTCTTGGTGCCGGAGTGGGCAATGGTGCCGAGGTACTCCACCACCTCATCCTGAGTCATGCCGATACCGGCATCGGCGATGGTGAGGGTCTTGGCCTCCTCATCGGTGGTGATGCTGATGCGCAGCTCACGCTCACCCTCGTACACGGCGGCGTTGGTGAGTTGCTTCAGGCGCAGCTTTTCAAGGGCGTCGGAGGCATTGGAAACCAGCTCTCGCACAAAGACTTCGCGGTCGCTGTAGAACGCGTGAATCACGATGTCGAGCAGCTGTCGTACTTCTGTCTGAAATTGGTGAGTATTAGCCATAGTAATCGGAAATGTTGTTACTATTCTACGTATAACAATCGCACCGTCAAGGCGAATGCATGTCAGCGCCGGCTAAATCAAAACGGCACTGCTCGCTGGGGAGCAGTGCCGTGAGAAAGAACAGCGTCGCTTGCGGACGTGGCCTAAGCGCGCAGCTTAGGACTTGTAACGCAAACGCTTCTTGTGGCGGTTCTGGCGCATGCGCTTGCTGCGCTTGTGCTTGTTGATCTTAGCCTTACGTCTCTTCTTAAGCGATCCCATAATTGTTTATGATTTCGTTTGTTGTTTCTCTTTTGGGAGAGGATTCTCTGCATGCGCCGTGGCGTGCGGGTGAGTGATATGCGGGCTCACCTGTTCGATTCGGCGCATGAGCGGGCGGCCTTTCAGCCTTGCCCGGTTGGCATGTCTGCCATAACGGGAAGATATGGAACTATTTTTTGATGAAAAAGTCAAGCCGAAAGCGCTTTGTGAACACACTTTTTCCGATTTTCAGGCCTCGATACGCCTCCTGAACCATCTGCGTAACTCTGGTAGCACATCGTTCTCGGGGGCTATGTGAACTTCGGGGTGCTGCTCCAGCCAGTCCAGAACTTCGGCATGAGCTCCGGCAGGCACGGCGCACCAGGCCGCCGGGAACATGCGGAAGGCATCGAGGTCGTTCTGTCCATCACCCATAATAAACATATTTCCCTCTGCTACCTGCCAGGTCTGCCTGACGAGTTCCAGAGCTGTGCCCTTGGTATATCGTGCGTCAGCAAAGCGCATGTAACGCCCTGCGCGCTGAATGGTATGCCCCTCTGACACCAGTGGTAAGAGGTGCGGGATGATGGCATCCATAGTAGGGCTGTCGAGGGCTTCGATAGAGAGCGGGTCATCTGCTGCCGGTTCCCACTGCAGCTGCGGGTGGGTCCGGCGCAGCTCTGCCAGCAGGCTGTGTAACTGGGAGCTCAGGAACGCTCTCAATTCTGCATTGTGTCGGTGGCAGAGTTCGTTGTGCTCGATAGCGGGGTGTAGCCTGCCATCTGTTCCGGCCTGGTATACATAGCGCTCGCAGGTACAGATAAAATCCGGCAGCACGGGGCTGCAGGGCAGAATTTCCTGCAGCAGGTAATTCAGGGAGCGCCCGGTGTTAATACCCCAGCGTACTCCATGCGCTCGCCAGGCTTGCATCTGCTCAAAGAACTCGGCCGAAATTGGGGAGCTACTTGATTGCTGCAGAGTGCCATCGTAGTCCAGTGACACGAGCCACCTGCAAGCGCCGGAAGTCGGCGCAGCAAAGCCGGGAGGAATACTCCCCTCTGCTATGGTGGCAGGTATCATCGGCGGCGCCGGCGGCCGTTGTTATTGTTACGGCGAGGTCTCCTGTTGTTCTGTTGCGGGTTAGCCTTGGGCTTGTCGGCCGGTTTGGCTTTCTGCTCTGGAGTGAGATTGGCCGAGGCTGAGGAATAGGTTTTGGGAATCAGGACACCCGCTGCAAGTTGGGCGCCGAGTTTGGTGCTCAGGTCAACCTTGTATGTGTGGTTTTCGCAGCCTTCGGGCAGGGCTTCATCGGGCGTTCTCATGTGGATTTCCACGCGGCGGTTGAGGGCCTGCTGTTCGCGGTCACCCTTTTTGTCGGCCAGAGGGGTGTTGTCGGCGCATGCTCGTATGTAGACGTTATCCGTCGGTATTTTGTTCTTGCTGAGCCAGTCGCGCACTGCTGCTGCACGCTGCATGGAGAGTAGGGCGTTGTAGGAGTCACCGCCTATGCTGTCGGTGTGTCCCTCAATAATGAAGCGGGTCTGCGGGTTTTTCTGAATGAGTGCTGCAAGTTGCAGCATGGTGATGCGTGCCGCACTCTTGAGCTTGCACTCATTGAAGCCGAAGAGCAGGTCTGACCCCAGTCGTGCTACACCTGAGGACGCGCCGAGGTTGCTCTCGCCGATGAGCTGTTCCAGCGTGCGTGTGTCGCCCGGCAGGTCGGTGTGCATGCCTTCTTTGGCTGTGGAGGAGAGGTCGGACATGGCCGTGCCTTCTGCTCCGGGAATTTCCTCAAGCTGAGCTGTGGCGTTTACCATGACCTCGTTGCTGTTAATAGGGGTGGGCTCCGGCATGGCCAGTGTTTCGGCCGAGAAGGCCTGGGCGGCTAACAGGTCTTCCGTGATTTCTCCCGGTTTAAGCTCCTCTGCTTCAACCGGTGACTGTACACCGGCTGTGGGTTCCGGTACGGATAAGTCAGTCGGCCCCGGTGCCAGTATGAGTTTCTCTACATTGGCGTCCAGCACGTCCGTGATTTCCTCCGGCTCCGGTATCGTTACAATTTCGGGCTTGGCGTTCGGATCCTCTACGATGTGGTTGTCATCTGCCTTTTCCGCTTTTTCATCCGGGGCTTTGCGTACGATAACGCGTTCACGGTTATCTTTTACCTTGGGCTTGCTGTTGATGACTCGCATCTCGAAGGTAATGATGTTGGGCACGTAGTGGTACAGAACAGCGTAAACGACAACGGAAGCAAGCGCTGCCCCCAGCGCAATGGGTAACATCGAGCGCTGTCGGGTGAGCTCGTAGCCATTGCGCTTGCGGTTGCCGTTGGTTTTCCTACCGGAACTGCGAGCGGTTGTGTACTTATCTGAGAGGGGGGAGGAGGACGAAAACATGGACTCGGGAATAGTACTGTCAGAGCTGGCTGTCAGAGGTTAAAAGAGGACGGGCGGGCACGTGCACATGTGGGGTGTCTAGTGCGGTAACAAAAGTGTCGTTGAGCCAATGGACAATGGCTGTAGAAGTATTGTCTTCATCTGTCAGGAGCCTCGCTTCAATATTGGGGGTGCGTTTCTTTACGTTTTTATCGGGACAGATGCTGCGGGTGAGCGCGTGCGGCGCGTCTGTTCTGCAGCGCAGTGTCCAGAGTTCGCGACAATCGCAGGGTAACTGGCGGAATATGGTTACGGCATCCTCCAACGTGCAGATGGGATTATCCTGAACCAGATTGACAATAAGGACGGGAAGGTTGCGGTCGAGTTTTGCAGCACTTTCTACCGGAGCAACATCAAAACACTCGAAACCTACGCTGCTGTTGAGTCGTAAGTCCATGAGCCACAGAGTGGCATGTGTGAGCAGGGAGTCGGGCATGGTGCGGGTGAGTGACTCTCTGAGCGATGCGTATGAGTCAATAGAAATAAGCCCTTGAATACGTGGGTCAGTCGCGGCTGCCTGCAACATGAGCCCGGCCCCGTAGCCTTGCCCGACTCCCACAATGACCGGCGAGTCTTTCCCACTGCGCTTTATCAGTTCATTAATGAGCAGCGGAACATCTGCACTTTCTCTCAGTCCGTGAGTGCAGTAGCGCCTGCGATTGTCCCGCCCGCGGGGTTCCCATAGTACGCAGGTTATTCCAGCGGCGGTGAGGGTTTCAGCCAGCGGTATGGCAGAGCGGATACCGTGATCCCAGTCAACACAGATGAGGGCATAATCGATAACACCGAGCCTGTCGGCCTTGTTCACGGCTAAGTCGCCGACAATGCTCAACTGGCGGGAGGATTCTTCGCCATCTTTTTCGGCAATGACGGCCAGCATTTCTCCACCATCCCACCCGGTGAATGTAAATTGTTGAAGCTTAATGCCGAGTGTTTTCTGAGGGATGGTTGAATAGCCTGAGTACGATTTGTTGATGGGTTGCAGCACCGGTTCTGTCATGTCGGCTATGTAGTTCCACAGGTACACGCCCCACACCACCAGAGCCGGTAGTATGGTAAGAAGTAACAGCAAACGCATGGTGCGGAAAAACTTCATTGGAACCGTAGCTATTATAGCAATTCAGGTGTCATGCTGCAATGCAAAATCCTGTCAATTTTACATCAGCCCACGCAAAGAGAAAAGAGCCAGGAGATGGTTTCTGCCAATTTGCCGGCACAGGTGAGGAAGTCCTGCCAATAGCCACTGAGGCTGATAAAGTTGAAGAACCTCAGCAGGAGAATGAGCCCTGCAATGTTGGCAATGATGACAATGAGCAGAGAAAATGTGATGCCGTTTTCCAGAATATCGGGTTGTTCTCGTGGTATAACCCATATTGTCCAGTAAATGTGGAAACACCACCAGAACCCCCCGCCCCCGAAGAACCAGGGGGTAATGCTGTCTTCGGACAGGAAGAGTCCGATAATCCAGGCGAACAATACCCAGACCAGCATCCACAGCGGTACGAAGTAAGGAGCCAGGGCAATGTAAGTGTTGTCTTTGTCGGTTTCGATGTAACCACCATCCAGATCAACGCTTACAGAGCTGATTTTGCCGAAACAGGTCAGGGCTGCCAGAGCATGAGTAAGCTCGTGCCCCAATACGTAGAAATACACCAGTATAGGTGTGGCGAACTGGGCAATGATGAGTGCTACGAAGGTGAAGATGCCCAGCAGGGAGAAGTAAATGGGTTCGCTGAGCCAGAATCCTGCATTGGCTGCAGTTGTGGGCAGTGCGTGGTATATCTGCAGAGCCAGTGCGTACACCATGGTTATGGACAGCGGCAACAGCAGGAATACGGCAATGAGCAGGCGTATAATTCGTTTGCGCCCGCTGATGGGTACAATCTGGGAATCGGTCTCATCGTACCCTTCATCGGCCGCCTGCTCCGGCGAATATGTTACACTGACACTGTGGCGCCAGAGTGCACCGTATGAGGTGGCGTTCTCGAGCTGGTTAAGGCGCCGGTGAGCGTGCTGCCACATGTTCATGGGCTGTGGCTCAACGGTCTTTGCGGCTGTGTCGACCCGCCAATCCCCGAACTCCCTCTTTCCGGAAGAGGAAGGTAGGGTATGCGGTGCTGGTCTTTGGCGTCGCTGGGTCATGAAGTGGCGGGTGGTGTGGCAGCCGGGCGAATATCCTGAATAGACATGGACACAGTGGTGCGCCCGCGCCAGACGTTGCGGTCAATGGTGAAGGCGATATCCCAGGGCGGGTCGGGTAGCCGCACATGACCGCCGTTGAAGTACATGGCATCGCACTCGTATGTGCCCTGGCGCAAACTGAGCTTCAGGTGGTTTCCCTGAAGGTGGCGTGGGGCGTCAGAGAGCATGACATTGCGGCTCATAAAGATGGGCTGAGGATTCGAGTTACCGAAGGGCTCCAGCAACTCGTAGTAGTCAAGCAAATCGAGTGTCAGTTCGCTGAAGTTTACTTCGGCATCGATATTCAGGCGGGGCTTGAGCTGTTCCTCGGAGCTGTTGTTGCACACGAATGCATCGAATGCTTCACGGAAGCTATCAATCATTTCCTCGCGTATAACCAGACCGGCTGCCATCTCGTGACCACCGCCCGAAACGAGGGTGTCGGCACAGGCGTGTATGGCTCTCACCAGGGATATACCCGGTATAGAGCGGCCGGAGCCTTTGCCCAGGCCGTTTTCATCCAGCGAAATGATGAAAGTTGGCTTATGGTAGCGCCGCATGAGCAGGGAGGCTACAATGCCAACCACCCCCGGGTGCCAGGTGCGGGAGCCCAGCACAATGACTCTGTCGCGGGCAGGGGAGAAGTCGGCGGCCTCGAGCATGGCAGTGGCCTCGGCTCGTATCTTTTCCTCTTCCTGCTGGCGAGCCCGGTTATGAGCTTCGAGGCAATGCGCCAGTTGTACGGCTCGATTGCTGTCGCCGGTCATGAGCAGTTCCAGTGCATCTCTCGGGGAGTCCATGCGCCCGGCTGCATTCAGCCGCGGGCCGATGCGGAAGGATACGTGGCTGGCATTAGGCAGAGTTCTCAGACCGGTGACTTCGTTGATGGCTTGTATACCTATGTTGCCGCCGCGAGCCATGACTTTCAGCCCGTGGCGTGTGAGCAGGCGGTTTTCTGCCACCAGTGGCACAATGTCGGCAACTGTGGCAATGGCAACCACGTCCAGATATTCTTTCAAATCGAAATCGGGCAGACGCCGACGCTTGAGCATAGCGTGGGCTAACTTGAATACAACGCCCGCACTGCAAAGGTAGGTCAGGGGACTGTCGGGTTCCAGCTTGGCATTTACTACAGCTACTGCAGGGGGGCGTCCCAGCGGGCTGGCCTCGTGGTGGTCCAGCACGATGACATCGATGCCGATGGCGTTCAGGTAGGCGACTTCTGCCACTGACGAGGTACCACAGTCTACGGTAATCAGCAGCTGGGGTTTGCCACCACTCTGTTCGATAGCGTGGTTGATGCCATCATCGCTCAGGCCATAGCCTTCCTGAGTGCGCACGGGGATAAAGCATGTGGGATTTAACCCGTATGCTGTAAGAATGGTATGCAGCAGCGTGACGGAACTCACGCCGTCAACATCATAGTCGCCATAGATGCATATTCGCTCGCCGTGATCTACCGCGCGGAAGATGCGCTCAACGGCGGCATCCATCTCCCGCATATCAAAAGGGTCACTTAAATCGGCTAATCGTGGCCGCAGGAATCGTTCCGCCATTTCCCGGCCGCAGATGCCCCTTTGCGACATTATCCTTCGAACCAGCAAAGGTAGCTGCCGGTTCAGTTCATCGCCGTAGTCCACACCTCCGTCCGTCGGGCGTAATTCCCAACTGAACTTCGTACTCATGGCAACAATCTATCATGTCGCGCCCCTCTAGTCAAGTTGGAATCGTGTTAATCCGGGGCTAAAGTCGTGTTGGTGTGCAATTTTACCCGTAAAGGCGCTGGGGGGGGAAGAAGAAGGGCACTGCCGGTCAGCAGTGCCCCTCGGGTTAAATGTGTGTGTTTGGTTCGGTTTCTTACGCCTTAAGTGTAGCACCCTCCTTGGCGTCGATTGCCTTCTTGGCCAGTTCGAACACTGCCTTGAAAGCCTCGGGGTTGGCAACAGCCAGCTCGGCGAGGGACTTGCGGTCCAGATCAACGTTGGCGGCCTTCAGACCCTCCATGAAACGAGAGTATGTCAGACCAAGGGGACGCACGGCGGCGGAGATACGAGCGGTCCACAGACGACGGAATTGACCCTTCCTCTTCTTGCGGTCGCGGTACTCATACTGCCATGCTTTGTAAACAGCATCCTTGGCGTAGCGGAAGAGCTTGCTGCGGAAACCGCGGAAGCCCTTGGCGCGGAGCAGGATGCGCTTGCGGCGGGCGCGAGAAGCCGGCCAATTTGTAGCACGTGCCATATTTTTGTATCTTGTCTATTGTGAGCGGACTGTTCTTCCTCACCTCCCTGCAGTCTCGTCCGTTCTATCCGCGGCGAAAAATACGCCGGGCAGGCTGCATGAAGGCCGCCCGATTTGCGGGCGGGGCTGGCTTGTGGCCATGTTCCTCGGCTTAAGCGAAGGGCATGTTCTG
The DNA here is from genome assembly GCA_017471985.1 of Akkermansia sp. Lineage (GTDB taxonomy): Bacteria > Verrucomicrobiota > Verrucomicrobiia > Verrucomicrobiales > Akkermansiaceae > Akkermansia. Next base: position 64,545 of record JAFURE010000046.1, read on the forward strand.
CTTAACGGCCCAAACCTGGGTGGCGTCCACCAGAGCGGGTTTGCCCAGAGCGCGCTTGCGCTTGCTGGACTTCTTCTGGAGGATGTGACGCTTACCCTGCTTGCGACGCAGAACCTTGCCCGTGCCGGTCACCTTGAAACGCTTGGCGACAGCCTTACGTGTCTTGTTGATACCACCTTTGCGGGTCATGGTGCAGAGATAATACTCCTTTTTTTCAGTTTGGCAAGAAAAATATCTGTAAAAATGCAATTTTTTTCACAGAGCAATGTGGTTTTGTGTCTGTAACAGTAAGTGGTGGTTTTTGACAGGGCGGTTCTTCCTGTATAAAAATGCCCGTTTTTAATCTCGTGTCGGTGATTTTTCTTGACGCGCGCGCCTGTTTTATGGTAGTCTGACAGCAACAAATCGGGGTGCACTGTACCCCCAACAGATTTTAATATTATGAAACCTGCAACATTCAACTGCACAGTACTGCGCGACGGTCACCAGTCGCTGGCTGCCACACGTATGGCTACCGAGCAGATGCTCGAAATCGCTCCTATTCTTGATACTATGGGCTTCTCTGCTCTCGAGACCTGGGGTGGTGCCACAATTGACTCCGGTCTGCGATTCCTGGGCGAGCTGCCCTTCGACCGTCTGGATACCCTCAAGAAACTCGCTCCCAAGACCCCGCACATGATGCTGCTGCGTGGTCAGAATATGGTGGGGTATACCAACTACGCCGATGACGTGGTGGAGGCTTTCGTGAAGACCAGTGCCAAGCATGGTATGAACATCTTCCGCATCTTCGACTGTCTGAACGACCCGGAGAACATGCGCACTTCCATCCGTGCAGCAAAGGAGGCCGGTGCTATTGCCCATGGTACCATCTGCTACACGACCTCTCCTGTGCACAATCTGGAGTACTTCGCCAATCTGGGTAAGAAGATTGCCGAGATGGGTGCCGACGGTATCGTGATTAAGGATATGGCCGGTCTGATTCCCCCGAGCGAGACCGCTGCCTTGGTCGAGGCTATTAAGAAGAGTACCAACCTGCCGGTGTGGATCCACACGCACGACACTGCCGGTCTGGGTGCCGGTTCCTATGTTGCCGGTATTAACGCCGGTGCCGATGCTGTGGACTGCTCCATCGCACCTTTCGCTAATGGTACCGCCCAGCCCGATTGCATGCGTATGCTTGCTCTGCTGAAGGGGTATGACCGTTGCCCCGTGGTGGCCGACGACTTCACCGAGAAGCTCACTACCATCTCCGGTATGCTGCAGCCCGTCTACGAGAGCCTGAGCCGCTTCACCAGCCACAAGAACGAGATTGTGGACAGCGCTACTCTGCTGTATCAGGTGCCCGGCGGTATGCTTTCCAACTTCCGTAACCAGCTCAAGGAGCTCAACATCATGGACAAGTTCGATGAAGTGATGGCTGAGATTCCCGTGGTTCGCAAGGCCCTCGGCTGGATTCCGCTTGTAACCCCGACCTCTCAGATTGTGGGTTCTCAGGCTGCCTTCAACGTGAAGTTCGGTCGCTGGAAGCAGATTACCCCGCAGACTATGGACGTGGCTCTGGGCTACTATGGCCACACTCCCGCTCCTGTGGACCCTGAGCTGCAGGCCGAGTGTGCCAAGCGCTCCGGCAAGGAGCCCATCACCTGCCGCCCCGCTGACCTCATTAAACCCGGCATGCAGGACCTGCGCGACAAGCTCACCGCTAAGAATATTCCCGCCACCGATGAGAACTGCGTGATTTACGCAATGTTCCCCCAGCAGCTGGAGGACTACTATGCCGGCAAGCGCCCCGAGCCCCCCACCGCCAAGAAGGAGGAGAACTTTGGCGCTCCCGTGGCTCTGTCCACCGTTGGCGTATCCGCTGCAATTTCCGGCCGCGACATGAAGCTCAATATCATGGGGCGTGTGTACGATGTACACATCGAGGAGAAGTAAATAACTTTGCCAAGTTGACTACATCGCCCCGTTCTGCCAATCCGGCAGAGCGGGGTTCTTCTTCGGTGCTTCATTGGTGACAGTCTCTGTACATATTTTTGCTTGCGAAAGACAAGCCGGATGTGCTAGAGTGTTGCTAATCGAAATCATGAAATGAGGTATCTGCTGTTATTGTTATCGCTGTGTGTTTGTGCCTGGGGGCTTGAGCCTACCGAGGTCGCTGTTGTTTACAATGGTCAGTCAGAGCTTAGCAAGGCTGCCGCTTTGCGATATTGCCAGGTGCGGGGTATACCCCATGACCAACTGTTACCCTTGTTTGGTGTAGCTCGGGGTAATATCAGTCGAGCGGATTTCGAGGGCTCCATTATGCAATCGCTACTGGTTCAGGGGCACAGTCGGGGGCTTATGTGGCCCGCCGGTCCACGCAATGGCCGCAAGCTCATGCGTGCCATGGTGTTAATGCCGGATATTCCCCTGAAAGTGACGGAAACGATGGTGAATGGAAAGCCCGCCGGAACCGGACAGCGTAGAACTGAGGCGGCGGTTGACTCTGAACTCATGTTGCTGGGGGCTCAGTTCCCAACCGCCGGTATGGGAGTAAACCCATTTTATAAAAAAGAGTTTCCTGCAAAAAATGCCCGACCCTCTGTTATGATGGTTTGTCGAATTGACGGACCGGATGAAGAGTGTATTTACCGTATGATTAACGAGCCCCCCCAGGTTGAGAAGAAGGGGCTCTGGGGGTGGGTTGTTACAGATAACGGCGGTCCTTATAAAGCAGGGGATGCCATGATAACTGAAGTTGCAAGGCTTGCCAATCTGCGTGGCCAGCCACTTTTCAACGAAACCTCCCGTGCTACCTTGCCGGATGCCTTCCCTCTTATGGAGCAGGTTATCGCTTACTTCGGGTGGTACACTCGCTCGGCAAATGGGCCATTTCGTAAGGAGGCTCCGTCTGATTTCAAATTGGCCAAAGGGGCTGTTGCCTGTCATCTGCACTCATTCAGCGCGACTGATATTTATAATGGGGTAAGCTGGGTGAGCGCTCTGCTGAAAAGGGGCGCCTGTGTGACCGCCGGCAATGTGGCTGAGCCTTATCTGGGGGCATGCCTGAATTATGGGGTGTTCTATGAGCAGCTGCTGTCCGGTAAACAAGTTGCCGAGGCTGCTCTCGTTGCCAGTCCAAGCGTGAGCTGGCAGTGTATTGTGCTGGGTGATCCTCTCTATCGTCCGTTCCCGACCAAGGCACGACCCGATAGGAATAATCCTTATGTCATCTGGCAGGGCTTACGTCGTCGTGCCGGTAATTCTTTCCTCGCCTTACAGTTGGCTGTTGAGAAGGTTATTGGATCACACAATGGGGCCTTGTATGCTGAAATGTTCGCCTGGTATAGTGCCGAAGAGCGCAAGTTCGATATTGCGAGTGAATATTTTGCTGTTTCTGCAAAACGTCATTACAAAAAAAATGACAGGCTTCGATCCTCGTTGATGCAGGCTTCGACGATTGCTGCGGCCGGTAATCGGGAGCGTGCGTGGCAGATGTTTGAGAGATTGATGCAGAATTATGCTACATCTCCCTATTTGAACGCCATCAAAGCTACGGCTGAACCTTGCCGCCCGAAACCGGCTCCTGCCGCTGCCGACAAAAAGGGCTCCGCCAATGGGGAGCCCGCCGATAAATAAGTGAGGTTCGGTTTTATCAGCTTTCGTTGGCCTTTTTCATCAATTCGTGGGCAGACTCGAACACAATAGCCGGGTCTGCTCCTTTCTTTTTCAACTCTTTCAATATGGCATTTCTCAGAGCCACGGCGGCCTTGAAAGCCTCTGTGCTGTTTTCGTACTGCCTGTCGGCAAAATATTTGACAAACTGCTTGCCTTGACGTCTTAATGCCAGTCGCCATCCTTGAAACGCCGTCTTTTTATACGTGTATCGCGAGATGTTTTTTGCCCTCATGATAAATATCGAAAATAGTTACCTACGCGGATTATAGCATTTTTCTGTTTTTTGGCAAGCTTAAAAACAGAAAAATAACAAAAAATTACGCTGGCTCTCCAATCATGGTTCGTACTTTCTGCCAACAGAGAGCGAATGTGTCTGCAAAGTCTTGTGGCCTGCGTTTGAGCCATGTATCAATAAGTGCAGCCGGGAAAGGGAGTACGCCCTCGATTTCTGCTGCGGGGAAAGATATTCTGCCATCCTGCAGGGCTGCATAAATGGCGACATGTTCATAGCCTGTCTGCTCACTGGGGGGCAGATTTCCCACGTGAATCAGTCTGGCATCGTTTATACCCAGTTCTTCGCTCAGTTCTCGACGTGCTGCACTTTCATAATCTTCTCCGGCGTCGAGATGCCCTGCGGCAGATGAATCCCACACACCGGGGTGGCGGTCTTTGAGCATGGAGCGTTTCTGCAGCAGGCAATCGTGCTTCTTGTTGAATACCAGTACGTGCACAGCGCGGTGTATGAGGTCATTGTCGTGGACTTCTCGCCGCGTGGCCTGTTTTATAACACAGTCATTCTCATCAACAACATCAAAAAGTTCGTCGTCTTTCTGTGCTACATCAGAGAGCGGGTGCGGGTCGTAGGCTCGGGTGAGATGCACCCATTGTTCCAGTCCCAGTTCCTCGGGCCGTGCGGTGGGACTTATGCCGACAGCTGCTGCAACTTCGGGCCACGGAGGGGTGCTCGGTAATTGCTTGTGCATCTGCTTGCGTCGCTGGGCGAAGCAACGGCGCATGAGCTCATCCATAAGCCGGTGGTCGTAGGGGGGCAGCGAGCGAGGGTCACGCGGGGTGAGCAGCATGACCGTGGAGTCAATCTTGGGGCGCGGCGAGAATGCCTCGGGCGGTACTGTCTTGAGAGCTCTCGGTACCCAATCCATTTGTATGCGCAGTGAGAGCAATCCGTAGGCCTCATCTCCCGGAACAGCCAATATGCGGTCGATAAACTCCTTCTGCAGCATAACCACAGCTCGTTCGCAGGCACAGGGGGAAGTCAGGAAATTGGCAAGTATGGCTCCACCCGCAGAGTAGGGCAGGTTGCCCATGAACTTAACCGGCTTCTCAGCAAAAAGTCGGCGAGGATCCCAGTTAGCGCCGTCTGCATGGTGAACTTCCACATGGGGGGAATCCTTCCAGCGGTTGGTTTGGTATTCTGCCAGACGGGCATCGAACTCCACCAGAATAAGCTTGCGGCACAGCGGGGCAATATGTTCAGTGAGGGCTCCCGTACCGGGGCCTACTTCAACAACACAGTCTTGCGGCTGTATATCAAGCTGGCTTACAATCCAACGGGCTATGTTTTCATCGATGAGGAAATTCTGCCCCAGCGATTTGGACGGCGTTACGTTGAAATCATTCAGTACCTCGTGAATCTGCGCAGCTTTCATGGATGGGGTATTCTAGCCCGAACGAGTCTGAAATGCAAGTGATTATTCATATTTCCCTCTGAAATCGCTCATTGAATAGCTAATTCGTTGGTGCCATCCCTTTACAAGAAGCCCGAAAAATGGTATGCTTGTGGCGATATGATGGATTTGCCGATTCGCCCTCGCCGTAACAGAAAGTCAGCCGCTATGCGCGGGCTGATGCAGGAGACCACTCTTTCCGCTGCTAACCTGATTTACCCCATGTTTGTTCAGGAGGGGGCAGAGAATACCCCCATTGAATCCCTGCCGGGCTGTACCCGCTGGTGTGTGAATGATATCGCCGCTGAGTGTCGCCGACTCTATGAGCTGGGGATTCCCTGTGTGGATCTTTTTGCCGTGGTGCCTGAGGAGAAAAAGGATGCCGCCGGAACTGAGGCATGGAACCCGGAGGGGGTGGTGCCGCGCGCTATTGCTGCCATCAAGGCAGCCGTTCCGCAAATGCTGGTGATGACTGATGTTGCGCTCGACCCCTTCAATACCTACGGTCAGGATGGTATTGTGCGTGAGTATGCTGATGGCTCGTATGAAATCCTGAATGACGAAACGGTGGAGGCTCTCTGCCGCCAGGCACTTTGTCATGCCCGAGCCGGGGCTGATATTATTTCCCCCAGTGATATGATGGACGGTCGTATAGCGGCTCTGCGCTCGGCGCTCGACGGCGAGGGCTTTACCGGTGTATCCTTGCTCAGTTACACCGCGAAGTATGCCTCGGCATACTACGGCCCGTTCCGCGGGGCGCTGGGAAGTGCTCCCAAGTTCGGTGATAAGAAAACTTACCAGATGGACCCCGCCAATGTAAGAGAGGCTCTGCGCGAGGCTGAGCTCGATGTGGCAGAAGGCGCTGACATGCTCATGGTGAAACCCGCTACACTGTACCTGGATGTCATTCGCGAAATGCGCCAACATACTCACTTGCCCATAGCGGCCTATCATGTGAGCGGTGAGTACCTGATGGTGAAAGCCGCTGCGGCATCCGGCTGGCTTGATGAACGCGCCTGCATGATGGAAGCTCTGTTGTCCATACGCCGTGCCGGGGCTGATATGATTCTGACTTATGCGGCTCCGCAGGTAGCTGCGTGGCTAAGTGAGAGCTGAGTCCCTTATCGATTATGAGCAGCAGGTCAAAAATCATGCGCATGCTGCGCGCTCTCGGGCAACGCTCCGACTGCGTGCTGATTATGCTCGTGCTTGTCCTGTCTGCTCTGCTCATACTGCACTATGGCGGCACGACCCCGGGGGTTAATGTGGAACCGGGGCAGGTGCTCTACCATGAGCCGGAGGAAACAGAGCCTGAGCTATCGGATGATATACCGAAAGCCGGACCGCCGGTTCGATTCCTCATGTACAATGTGCAGAACTACTTTGTACCCGGTGAAAAGAGCCGCTCCCGCTATGTCAGTCGCTCTAAATCGGTGAAGTCCCGGAACGCGGTGGCCGAGGTAATTGCCTCCGCCGCGCCTGAAATAGTGGGTCTGATAGAGATTGGGGGTGAAAAAGCTCTCGCTGATTTGAGTGAGCGCCTGGCTGAACATGGCCTGAATTACCCGTATTCTTATGTTCTTGAGCGTCGTGGGGAAGACCGTGCTCTGGCTATATTGTCGGTTCATCCGATTGTGCAGAATGACTCTGTGGCTGACATGGCTCTTCAGGGGCAGAAAAACCGCAAGATGCTGCGTGGAATTTTGGATGTCACGGTAGAGCTCAAAGACGGGCGCCGATTTTGTATCATTGGTGCTCACCTCAAATCGAGAGTGGCGACGGATGCCGGGGCGGCTGAGCACCTGCGCAGTCGCGAGGCCCGTACGCTGGCAGTGTATCTCAACGAAAAGATGAAGCGCAATCCTGCCTTGCCTGTGTTGGTATATGGCGATTGGAATGACGGACCGTCGGATCTTTCGTTGGGGGTGCTTACCCGAGGTATCAGTAAGAAAAGCGCCCTCACGCGTTTGCAGCCGCTCGATACGCGGGGACACGGCTGGACCATTTACTATGAGGAGGGAAAGGAATATTTTGTGTTCGACCAGATATTCGTGAACAATGAATTACGCCGACGGCGCGGGCGGCGCAGCAATTGCGGTATCGTTGATTGTCCGGCTACGGCTATTGGCAGTGACCACCGCCCTGTCTGGTGTGAGCTGCGTTGAGGGGCTGCCATCAGTTACGCTTGGTTCCCGGGGGCAGGTAGTTAAACTTGCGGATGTTGTCTGCCCAGTTGGCAAATTGCTCGGCGCGCTTTCCCTTACCAATGATTCGGAACTCCTCCCCCGGCGGCTCCGGCCAGGCAGCTACGCGGTCTGCCAGTCCTGCGGCCTCCTGAAATTGCTCATCGCGCATCAGTTGTGCTATGGCACCTGACGAGGCAAAATATATGACAAACCATTGTTCCTCGGTTGGGGTATCTGCTGTCGGCGATTGTGCTACACTCTCCACCAGTGACATATAGTCGGCTATGGCTTCCTTGCTCTTTCCGGAACGTGCCAGTAGGGATGCATGTTGCAATCGGGCTCGGGTCTGCCATGCATCGGGCAGGGGAGTAAGCTCGAAAATGCGCTTGTTAGTCTCCAGCGCTTCAGCTATGCCTTCAGCGGTACCTCGCAGGGTCTGCTCGTGAGCCTGAATACTGAGCGCCAGGGCTCTCTCTGTGATGGTAAGTGAGTTGTCGCGCAGAACATCGGCAAGAATGACCTGAGCTTCCTCGCCCCGGTTAATCCAGGCCAGTACACGAGCCTGCAGCATGAGTGCCTTGTTCCGATAGGGGGATTTTATTTCTGCCGCAGCCTTGAAAAACTCAGCCGCTCGGGTGAGGTTTTCCAGCGAACTAAGCTGCTCGGCTTGTCGCCCGCAGAGGAGTAAGGCACGGGCTTTCAGCTCACCCGTAGCTGCGGTTTCTGCCAGTTGCTGCAGAATTTGCATCGCTTCCACATGCCGATCGGATTCCGACAGTCGATAGGCCAGATTGATGGTTAGGATATCGCGCACTTCTGCCGTTTCGGTCGTCTTCACTGCCTCCGTCAGCAGGTCGATAGCGGATGGTGCTTCCTCACCCCCGATTTTAAGTTTTTCGGCTGCATGAATAAGCAGGGCTTGGTAGCGCAGTGCCTGCTCTGTGGTCCAGTTTTTTCTTTCTTCGTTTGTACAGGCTTGCAGGCGGGTCATGGTATCCCCGGGTGCAATCTGTACATCGAGCTCAGCCAGTTGTAATGTAATCTCAATTTGTTCTGCTACAGTGGGCTTCAGCAGCTGAGCTGACTCGATTTCTGCCCGAGCCTGAGCCGGATTTTTTTTCAGAATAAGTCCGGCATGCGTCAGCAGTAGGGCTCGGCGGGCTTTTACGGGGAGCTCTTTAGTCAGCAGGCTGTCCACCATGGGTTGGTCATTACTGAGAACGGCGCAATACATGGCATTACACAGTGCTGTGGACTGAAGGTCAGATGAGGCGATCTCGGCGCTTTTCAGGAACATTTCTGCCGTCTGGCTGTTGTTGTGGGGTGAACAGCAGGCCTTGTAGAAGAGGTGCCGCGGGTCAGTAGCATCATGCTCCATCATATTGAGGTAAAGGGAGGCCTGGGCAATATCCCCCTTTTGAATGAGCCTGCGTACCTGCTCGCCGATAATGAGTTGCGAAACCGGTTCGTTGGGCAGCTGATTGGCTGCTGTGTTTGCCAGTGTGGAGTCCTGTTCGTTGTAGTCCTTTCTCTGTAGTTGCAGTTGTTGCAGCACGGCCATGGCAAGTGCTGCGCGGTGTGGCTTGCTCAATTCGCTGCTCCAATCGACCAGTTTGCGGTACGCATATTCACTGCCGCTGAAGGCTCCGTGGGCATTCAGGCGGCGAAAAGCCTCATCCAGGAGCGGGGATTCGGGATTGGCAGATATGAAGAGCAGCAGTGTTTCCTCGCCTTTACCTTCATCGTCTTCCATCTCCTCGTCATCAAGTTCTCCATTGGGGGATGCCGCTGCCATCGCCTTTGCAAGTGCGGCTTTGTCGTAGTAGACTTCTGCCAGCGCCAGGCGTGCGCGTTGCTTCATGATGAGCGGGATATTCGGGTTCGATTCCATTTCCCGGCAGGCATTGATTGCCTGCTCAAACTGCTTTTGTCGGCGAAACTCTTCGATATTCAGCAGGTCAACGACCGGCTGCAGTTCGGCATCTTCGGCGGCAAGGGCTCGCAGCGGTTCCAGGGTGGAGACATCGCCGTGAGTCGTGTAGCGTAACTGGTGCTCGGCCAGAGCCGCCTGTGCCAGGGTGGCTATTTCTTTGTTATCGCAGGCGGTCAGTGGGGCAACGTATTCTACGAAATCCAGTTGGGGGCTCAGCCAGGCACAGTATAGTATGCCCTTGGCTGCATAGGGAAAGAATACGCTGTCGCTTGCCACTTCGCGGAACATGGTGACTGCTTGCGGAAGGCGCTTCAGTTCAACCAGGGCACGGCCTTTCCAGTACATCGCCGCCGGGGAGTGCGGGGCCAGTTGCAACTCTGCCAGGGCCTCGGTCGGCTTGCCCTCCCGGAGCAGTTGTTCAGCCACTGCTATGTCTTCCCCGGCTCTGCAGCTGAGAGCCAGACCTATGAAAGCAGTCAGAAATCGGAGCGTGTTCATGTGTGTTATGCTTGCGTGGCGGAGCAGAAAAGGTTAAGGGGTTTGGTTGTCGGAGGTATCCCGGGACCAGAGAAAGAGGTTGATGTAGCGCATGCCCGAGGCGGTGAGCGCGGCTGTCTTGCTGCTGCCCTTCACTCGGTTGACGGTTACATTCTGCTGTAGGGTGGGGCGGGGCTTGCAGCGCACAACCGCCGGGGTGGTTACCTCCTTGTCTGAGGGGTAAATAGCGATGGGTATACCCTCCTGCGTGAAAGCTATTTCCAGAGAACGGGCGGGTTGCCCCCAGCGCCCTTTGTACAGGAATGGGTGGCGGCGCAGCAAATCCATCGTTCCGCGTCGGGGCACGATTACGCGGTAGTGTTCTTTCAGACTGTTAAAATAACGGCTCAGGGAGAAAGGCTGACCATTCTTACAGGCCAGCAGCACATCGGCACCATCGAAGCCGACAAGGTTCAGCCCGTTGAAGAGCCCGTGCTTATTCTCGGGGGGCGTGACAATCAGGTCGTAGCTCGAGTTAATCATCAGGCAGATTTCCAGGTGTAGGTGGGCGCGGGTTTTGTTCAGTCCCACACCACTGTAACCCAATGTGCCGATAGTATCTCGGGGCGTTACGCGCTGTCCTTCCCGACAGCTGACCGCTGCCAGGTGGGCGTACAGGCTGTAAATGGTCCCTTCGGGCAGGCGGTGTGCAATAACAATGTAGCGACCGTAATTGCTCTTGCGCGGGTCGGCGCTCACGTAGGCCACAATTCCCGGCGCCACCGGGCGTACATCATCGAGCGGTTCGTTGTTGGCGTCTCTGCGTATGGGCTTTACATCGATGCCCTCATGCATGCGGCTGTAGTAAATCTGCCCATTGCTTGCGCGAAACGGGTTGCGCACCATACCCCAGGTGCCGCCTTGCCAGGGGGTGCTTTTCACTCCCTCGAAGTCGCGGTCAACATACATGAAGTAATCGTCCCCGCCGGTGCTGTAGAGTGCCCGATTATCTGTCGGCAGTTGGAACACGATGTTCTCTGCTGCCATGCCGATACATGGCAGCACTACGCAGAGCAGTATATACAGCAGGCCGCGCATGGCTTAACCGTATATTTCGCCTACTGTTCGGCCGGTGAAGTCCCTGGTCTGGTTCTTCACGTCCTCCGGCTTCTTGGGCAGCGGGCGCGGGTTCTTCTTCTTGAACCTCTTCTTCTCGAGCTCGGGGTTAATCGGGTCGACGGACTCAGCAATCATCTTCAAATCGTAGCCGTTCAGGCCACCCCAGATGACCAGCACGCCGTCGTTGACCGGGGCTATGCGCATGGGCTGCATGGCAAGTCCGTTCACAACCGGCAGCATGAGCATGCCGCTCTTTTCTACGGTGTTGTAGTACAGTCGGTTGCGCCACTCTTTCTTGGCGTAGAGGGTAATGCCGTACGAACCGTCGGGGTTGAGGTGTGACTGGAATTTCTCGAAGTGGTCCAGCGACATGATGGGCATGCGGGTGTAAGTTACACCCTTGAACTTAACAATCATGCGTGCACTGGCGCTGTCCGCTACCTCGGATACGGTGTTGGCATCCTGCACCAGGAAGAAGACAGGATAAGCTCTCTGGGACTGACAGCTGCACATGACAGCCGCAGCTGCCAGTGTTGTGATGATGGAGTGAAAGATTTTCATACGCAAAAGCAACGATACAGCCACTACTCTAGCATATTTTCACCCGCTTGGCGAGTCAAAAATCAGCCACGCAGAAAACTGCGGCTCGAAATGCAGTAGTGAACCCCGCTCCACACGGTCAGGGCTACGCTCGACCACAGGAAAATAGCGCGCAACCACACGCCGCCCACGCCAACGGAAAGACTGTGCAGGGGCTCGGGCAGGTTGCCGGCGTAACCCAGGTGCACCAGACAGGCTATGCAGAAGGCCAGCTGCAGGCCGGTTTTCCACTTACCGCTACGGTCGGCTGCCATGACGACCCCCTGTTCAACAGCCAGCTGGCGCAGGCCGGTGACGAGGAACTCGCGGAAGATGATGAGGATGGTGACCCAGAACGGGCACATGCCGACGTATGTCAGGTAGATGAAAGCCGCACTCACTAATATCTTGTCGGCCAGCGGGTCAATCAATTTGCCGAAGTTGGTGACCAAATTGTACTTGCGTGCCAGATAGCCATCCAGAAAGTCGCTGATGGCACCGGCAACGAATGCCCACAGGGCGATGCAGTTGCCAATGGTGGTCGGTATGAACCACCAGCCCTCATACGCTACGTTGTCCATGGGTTTTACACCATCTGCCGAGGGGGCAACACCATCCACGGCCAGTGCGATGGCAAAGACGATGACGAGTGCAATGCGGACGAGTGTGATGGTGTTCGGCAGGTTTAACATGTTCGGCGCTATTTTACCCATGTCATGCGCCTCTGGCAAGACAAAAGAGTGTCGCAATGCGCTGTATAACACAATTTTTCGATGCTTTTACTGAACTATACAAAAAACGAGGGGTGTCGGGCTGCGAATTTTCTGACTTTCGAAATCCGATTTTTAACTTCCTGCTGTGTCATAGCTCGCCCAAAAAGAAGGAGCGGGGCCTTTTCTGACATACAATGAGCTTGCACGCAGAAGAGAATATGCTATACTTTGCGCCATGAACGCTTTTCGCATCACCATTCTCGCTCTGCTGACGATTGCCGTGGCGGTTATGATATACGTAGTGTGTGTCATGCTGCCGGGTATGCAGGCTGATCAGAAGATTTACAATATCTCCCAGCAGTCTGCCAAGAACCAGCTGCAGGCTGCCGACCATCGCGAGCGTGTGAGCGGCTATGGCGAGACTGCCGAGGCCGGTGGCCTGGCCGGCGCTGTCTCCGAGTCCGAGGAGGCTGATCGCCTGGCCGAGTCTTCCGTACACGAGGCCGAGGAGCGCGCTGTGATTGAGGAAGCACGCCGTAAGGTCGAGGCAGAGCAGAGGCGTGCTATGGAGGCCGCCGCCGCCGGCCCTCAGACAGACGGTGCCATTGGTCTGGTGACGGCTTTCAATCAGGAGTGGCTTTCTATTCTCTTTAAGCCGGCTGTGAAGGATTTGCTCAACGAGGGGGTCGTGGTGGCTGTTCGTCGAGATGGCGTAGTGCTGTGCGAGGCTACGGTTGATTTTCATGATGAGGAATCCGGCCAGGTGGGGGCTACGCTGCGCCCGCAGGAGTTCGGTAAGACTCAGATGGAGGTGGATGAGGATGCCTGGCTGCCTGTTGTGGGTGATGAGGTCATCTACTCCCCCTTTGCCAGTGTGCGGGATTTGCGCCGCGAGAATACGTTCCTGACCCCGCAGCCGCTCTCTGTACCGGCTGCACCTGCTGAGCAGCCTGCGGAACCTCAGCCCTGATTATATTTTTTACCATGTCCACGCGCCCCAAATCACCGCTTTTTGACAACACGCCTACCTTTTCCTTCGAGTTCTTCCCGCCGAAGACAGAAGAGGGCGCTGCTGCTTTGCTTGATACGGTGGTTCGACTGCAGGAGTTCCGCCCCAGTTTTGTGAGCGTGACCTACGGGGCCGGCGGCGGTTCCCGCGAGCTGACCCGCTCGGTGGTTCACGATATCCAGCAGAGGGGCATTCCCACTGTGCCGCACCTGACCTGTGTGGGGCACACCGCCGCTGAGATTGAGAAGATTCTCGAGGGCTATGCCAACGCCGGTGCCAGTGCCATTCTCGCTCTGCGCGGTGACCCTCCACGAAATTGGACGAACTATGACCCGTCGAAGGATGCTTTCCGCCATGCCTCTGAACTGGTGCGTTTCATTCGTGAGTGGGAGGACCGCAATCGCCTGCCTAATCGCCTTACTATTGGTGTGGCCGGCTTCTGCGAGGGGCATCCTGATACGCGAAACCGTATTCGTGAAATGGATTTCCTGAAGGCCAAGCTCGATGAAGGCGCGGACTACATCTGCACGCAGCTTTTCTTCGACAATCATGCATTCTTTGATTATCGCGATCGATGCCGCCTGCTGGGTATCGATGTGCCTATCATTGCCGGTATCATGCCCGTGACCTCCATATCCAGCATGAATCGCATGGCCGAGCTCTCGGCCGGTACCAATTTCCCCGCCCGCCTGCTGAAGGCCATGCTGCGCGCCGGCGGCGACAAGGCCAGTATCGAGCGCATCGGCATTAACTACGCCAGTAATCAGTGCGCCGAGCTGCTCGATGCCGATGTCGACGGCATTCACTTCTACACCCTCAACCGCTCCAAAGCCACGCTCGAGATTTACCACAACCTCGGCATTAACAACTATTTCGATGTGGATCGAATCCACATGCTCAGCAACATTTACAAATCCTGAACCATGGAAACGCAAAAGAATACCCCCAATCCGGACGAAATGCCGCTCACTCCCGAGGAAATCAAAGCCATTGGCGAGATTGAGCTCGGGCCCGCTAAGCATGAGATTTTCCTCAACAAGCACTACAAGAAACTCATCATCGGCGGTATCGCTTTCATGGTAGCAGCCAGTGCCGCTATAGGTTACTATTCCTACAAGCAGGAGCAGAAGGCGCTCGCCGGTGCTCTCATCGTGAAGTCCATGGGGTCGGCCTCCCTGAACGGTGCTCAGCAGCCCTCCGCTTACGATGCTGCGGCCCTTGCCGAAATCAACAATCAGTATGCCGACACCAACTCTGCCGAGCTGGCTCAGCTGCTTGAGGCTCTTTCTCTGCTGACCGATACAGCCAAGGCTGAGATGGCGCTCTCTCAGCTCGAATCCATCGCCGCCACCACTCAGAACTCTCTTCTGCGTGCCCGTGCTCTGGCATCCCTCGCTACCTACTACACCGGTGAGCAGAAACCCGAGCAGGCCACCGGCTACTGGAAACAGCTTATTTCCATGCCCGCCAACCCCTACAGCGCACTGGCATACGTATCCCTCGGTGATCAGGCCAAGCTCAGCGGCGATATTGAGGGTGCCCGTAACTTTTACAATCAGGTGCTCAGCGTGTGTCCCTACAGCCCGCTGGTACGTCACAATGTAGTGCAGACTCGCCTTGACCTGCTCGAGGTGGATGCCCCTGTACCCGTCGCTCCCCCCGCAGAGCCGGCTCCCGCCCCTGCTGCTACTCCCGCTCCTGCTCCCGCTGCTGTGGACAATCCCTTCGGTATCGATACGTCCAATCCTTTCGGCGATACTCCTGCCACACCGAGTGCTCCGGCTACCGGTGGCGAGTCCGACCCCTTCGGCGGTATGAGCACCTTGCCCGGCGGCTCTCTCTGATGAACCCGAACTCATAAGGAGCAATGGGACTCTTTCAGGACAACTTCTCCATGCTCTCCGAGCTGGAACGCCTGGCCGCCATGGTGCAGGACCCGGTGCGCGTGCAGGAAATCGGCGCGGATGAATGGCCGCTGGCCATGATTGCCTGCGGGCTCGTGACCTGCAATGACCCTGACCGCCTGCAGGACAACCTGACCGCCTACGGCATTTTTGCCGCCAAGGTAGCCCCCGCCGGGCGCAAGGGGAGTCTGGCTCAGCTGGTACGCTTCATTACCGCTCGCAAGGGCGATGGTTGGCGTGCCCTCTTGCCCTACACCCTCGCAGAGCCCGAACCGGTGCTCAGCCGCACGGCTGCCATGCAGCTGGCAACCCTCGCACAGCCCGGCGTAGACGATAAGCTCACCGGCGTAGCTGAACTGGCACGCTTGCTGCAGACCCGTCAGGATGCCCCCTCCACCGTGCTCGAGGCCCTGCTAAGCCTGAGCGACTTGCGCGTGCTGCCCTACCTCGAGCCCCTCTACAAGCTAGCTCCCGAGCGCCTGAGCAGCATCATTGCCGCCATCAACCCGGCACCGAATCACCTCAGCTATACCTGGGTTATGGGGGCTCTGGCCGCTCAGCCCGAATTGGCAGAGCCCATCACCGCCCTGCTGGAGCGCATGGCCGCCACCACCACCGTGGTGATTGACCTCGTGTTGCCCATACCCACTTGGGCCTTCGAGAAACCCGCACCCCAGCCCCTGCATGGCTGGCAGCGAGCTGAGTACTTCCCGCGACTCCTCCCCGGTCTCTCCGCCCACCTTACCGATGCGCAGATTCTGCGTCTTCGCACAGCTTTTGGCGCCTGAAGTCATACTTCAGGCTTGCCAATCCCTCCTCGATAGTGTGTAATATCCGCACACGGCCTCGTAGTTCAATGGATAGAACGGCCCTCTCCTAAAGGGCAGATATGGGTTCGATTCCCGTCGAGGCTATGTTCCTATTTTTCGCTAATTAGCGCAAGTGTTTATTACTCTTGCTTTTTGTTGTTTTATATTGCTAAATTAGCGCAGCGGTTTGAGCGAAAATTGAGCGAATCGCTGAGCGAAAATGATCGAAAAAATCTAATTTAGCAATTTATGAAGAATAACCATGTCGTAAGTGTCGGTTTGGCGGCTGAGGCAAAGTCTCCGTATTGGGTGGCTCAGTGGTCGTTGTCGAATGGTAAGCGGATGAAGAAGTCTACTAAGGTGTCGGTGGCAGGTGGGGTGTTTGGCGGGTAAGTTGGGTCGTTTGTCGATGGCTACTTACAATAATGCCAGGACGACGTATGCGATGTTTTGTTCCTGGTTGGGTAAGCGTGCCGGGGAGCCGTTGCGGTGGGTAACGAGGGCGTACGCTTGACTACTATGTGAGCAATCTGCGTGAGCTGGAGGGCGCTCTGGGCAAGCCGGGTGCGTTCCTGCGTGAGCTTAAGGATGGCGAGACGGAGGGTGACAGGCGCATGGCGGTGATTAAGGCGATGGGTAAGCTGGTGCAGAGTAAGGTGCTGGCAGATACGGCTAAGTCGGGCAATAAGCTGAGCGCTGCGCTGAATGCGTTCCTGGAGCTGATTCGCAGCTGAGTGCTGCAGGCAAAGGCGATGTGCAAGCTGGGTGAGGCGGTGAACCAGGCTCTAACGAACCCGGAGGCTGCTGCGAAGATGGATAAGGAGTTCCGCGAGGATGTGGAGCGGTTGGTGGCGCAGGATGTGGAGTTCCTGCAGAATATTCAGCTGGCGGATGGTCTGGAGGCTATGCAGCGTGTGTATGAGGCTCATGATAAGGCCAAGGCTGACCGTAAGGTGAAGCGACGCAAACGTGCGAAGACGCCGGTGCTGGATGCTGCCGAGAAGAAGCACGGTGAGGAGGTGCGCAAGGAACAGGCTGAGTTTTCGAGTATCGTGAATGGGCTGAGGCCAGAGGTTTTGAGTTTGGGGCTTCTGGAGACGCTTTTGTGCTTATAGTGGTTGCCGAGAGTTCCAATGGCGATATGTTTTACGATTTGGATGCCACCGATGTTGAAGAGGTAGAAAACAATAAGGGAGCTGCTGAAACTCTTGCGGCTACCCGGGTCCCAAACCCGGGGCGGCAGAGCAGTGCGCCCAAGGGTAGAATACATCGTATAAAGGAGTTTGTCAACTATATTGATTCTCTTGGCGAAGATTCGTTCCGGCTGATAATACGCTTGATTATTGGATTAAATATGGTAGCATACGTTCTATACGGTCGTTAGATTTGAGCAAGTATATCATGTGCTAACCGACCGAAAGCATGCAGTTATTAAAGTCCCTACAATTTTTATTACACCGGTATGATAGATCTCTTGTGTCGTCGATGTGGTTTTCAGTCTGATGCGCAAATTGCTGCTGTTCGTGCGGGATGGGAGGGCAATATCGGTGGAATAGAGAAATATCGGGGAAATGAGTCTTTGAATAATGCATATTATGCCGGTGCTGTGGGTGGAGGTCATCTATCCATCGTTGAGCGTTTGCTGGAGCAGGGGGCAAGTCCGGATGCGGGCCTTCGGTTTGCTGTTCATACGGCTCAGGAGAATATGGTGTCGCTTATGAAGAAGCGTGGTGCTGATATTCGGTCCTGTCTGCATGTGGCTGCTAACGATGGTAATCTCAAGCTTGTAAAGCTTCTGCTCGAAGGGGTCGACAATACTTCTTTGGGGATTGGGGGCATGGCATTGTATTGTGCTGCCGAAAGGGGGTATTTGGATATCGTCAAACTCTTGCGGAATTATGGTGCATTCGCAATGCTGTGTCAATCATTGGAGGCCGCTGCTGCAAATGGGCATATTGCAGTAGTTGAGTTTCTCCTGCCAGGCATAGCGGAATGGGGCAGAAAGGATGCTTTTTATGCTGCGTTGCGAAGGGGGCATTCTGAAATTGTGAAGCTGTTGGTTGATAAAGTGGGGAGCATCGATAAATCGGCAGCTCTGAGAGACGCTGCGAGTGGTGCTAATATGGAGAATGTCAGGTTGCTGCTCGAAATGGGGGCAACTCCGCATCATTCGGATGCATTAGTCGGTGCTGCCCGTGGTGGCAATTTAGAGATTGTCATCCTTCTTTTGGCTCTTGGTGCCTCTCCGGACAACCGACGTGCGTTCCGGGAGGCTGTTAGATGCGCCAATTGGGAAATTGCAAAAGTTTTGCTGAAGAAAGGCAAGTTTTATATAGGGGGGGAAAGTATCGATGAAGTGTTTTTGAATGGAGATGTGGAGTTGGTGCAGCTCCTGTACAAAAAGGGGGGAGATATTCATCGTTATTCAGCATTGCCCCATGCCGCATCAAAGGGACAGACTGATATTGTAAGATTCTTGCTTGCTCAGGGCGTCTATCTCGAGATGTCAAAGGCGTTACGATTTGCTGAACAAGGCGGTTATACTGAGTGTGCCGGGCTTCTGAAGGATAAAATAGCACTACTCGAAGGAGGGAGTGATTTGGCCGAGGCAGCACGACTGGGAAATGCCGAGAGGGTAGATGTAATGTTACGGAAACGTGCTGAACCGAATCTCGGAATGGTGAGAGCATGTAGGGAAGGTCACACGGGCATCGTTAAAACGCTGTTGGATAAAGGCGCAAATCCCAATTTGGGAATCGCGGCAGCGGCCGGTGCAGGAAACATGGAAATTGTTGAAATGTTGCTGGATAGAGGGGCTTACCCCGGTTTGGGGGTAAGTTCTGCGGCTGAGTACGGACATGAGGATATTCTTAAACTCCTGCTGGATAAGGGAGCTAATCCTCATCAGGGAATGTGGTCGGGTCGCCCGGAAATAGTCAAACTTCTGCTGGATTGTGGGCTTGAACCGGATGACGAGGAGCTGTTCGCTCTGTCTGCAAAGCGTGGGAATCTTGGTATTGTACAACTTCTGCTTGATCGAGGTGTTTCACCGGATTGTGGGGGTGCGTTGGAGAAAGCGTTGGATATGGGGCACCTGAATGTGGTAAAGCTTCTGTTGAATCACGGGGCGTCTGTTAATGACAAAGAAGCTTTACTGCTACTTGCTGCTGAGTGTGGAGATGCTGAAATAGTACAGAAGATGTTGCAGCTGGGTGCTGACCCGAATGAGGTGCAGGAGGAGGTGGAGGAAGTTACCGGAACGATTTATTATCGAACCCCGTTGGATTGGGCCGAGAGGGGCAGACATGATGAATGTGCTTCCATCATTCGCAAGGCCGGGGGTGTACGCAGTACTGAACTGCCGACGCCGCTCTATACTCAATATTAAGTTTGCAAGAAATTACCCCTGCTCAATTTCTTGAGCAGGGGTAATGTTGCGTTCGGAAAAGAGTTTAACCGTTGACTCAGCGCTTTTTGGAGCGCATTTGCTGTACTTTGTGGAGCAAGGCTTCGGGGTCAGCGAAGGTGTCTTTGAGGGACTGAATCATCTCGGCCTTAATGCTGTCGGGGTAGCTGATTTCAGCTTCGCGCAGCACGTAGTCGCGGGCTTTGATAACATCCTCAACGGTGGTGGCGTGGAAGAGCATGGCGTTCAGGCAGGGGAAGACAACGATGGAACGCTTGCGCTCCATGATGCGCTCGCGGTTGAGGGGGTGAGCTTCGGCGAGGTAGCGCTCAAAAATCTCCGTCTGCTTTTGGAAGTTGCGGTGGTAGGCGCGGACTTCGCTCATGAGCTCCTGCATTTGTTTGTCTGCGGTCACGAGCTCACGCACACCGAGGGTATCCTGCGGGTCGTATTCGCTGATTTCATTCTGCAGGGCGATAGACGCTTTCTTGAAGTTCTTGGGGTAGTGTTGGTAGATTTCGTAGATGGCGCGAGCTCTGTCGGTGCCGGTGAGGGTGCGTGCGGCCGCGAGTTGGCGCCCTCGCTCGCGCGCCGGTTCGAGCACAGCGGCGGTGGTATTCACATCGGGCCTGCCGCCGGTAAAGCCGCCCAGCACGTCACCGCTTGCGTTGAGCACCAGAAAGGTGGGAAAACCGGTCACGTCGTACTGACGGCAGAGGTTCATGCGGCGTTCGCGTTCCTCGGGGGGCAGGGGGCTGCGGGGAATATCGATTTCCAGCAGCACGAATTTGTCTGCGGCGTAGGTATCGAACTCGGGTTGTTCGAGCACATCCTTGCGCATGCGGATGCAGTAGCCGCACCAGTCGGAACCCGTGAAGTTCACCAGAATATCCTTTCCCTGCTGAGCTGCCTGAGCTTTGGCTGCCTCCAAATCAGTCATCCAATCTGCAGCCATTGCCGGCGCAACAATGGCTGCCAGCCCCAACGCGAAAATTGCTTGCTTAAGCATGGTACCATTTTGCTCTATTTTGCGGCTTTCTACAAGCTAAATCTGCTCTTATGGCGAGAAAAAAGCCTTATGGCGTATTTTTTGTCTGCCGAATAGGTGAATCGCTGCCGGAAAGTGCCTTTCGTCGCGCATCCCGGCTCATGGCTCTGAGTTCCTTGGTGGTGTGGATATTCAGGCCGGCGGCACGCAGCCGGTCGTAGAGTTCCGGGTGATAGATTTCGCGGGTTCCCTGCGTTCTTTTCCATATTTGCCCGCGTTTTTCGGCTCGGTGCAGGGTGAATACGCCGTATTGGTTATCCACCTGTATAAGGTAGGTCATGCCGTCAATTCGTACTGCCAGCCAGCGAGGGGTACCGAAGGTGGCGTTGTCGGACTTTGTCCCATCGTGTTCCGGGTCAAAGTCTGTGAAAGCTGCACTGAAATCAGAGCCCGCCGCACCGGCATGCAGCCGATAGCCGTTTGTAGATGGTTGTACTACGCAGGCGTATTCTACTTCGGCCTGTAGCGGGGCGGCTATAAGCGCGGCGATGGTAAGGGTAAAAGGGTATTTCATAGGGTATTGGGTGTGTGTTGAATATGGAATATCACCGTTTGCCGAATCGGCGGTTACGCCCGTGGTAGGAGGCCAGGGCGGCATCCA
Organism: Akkermansia sp.; assembly: GCA_017471985.1. Taxonomy (GTDB): domain Bacteria; phylum Verrucomicrobiota; class Verrucomicrobiia; order Verrucomicrobiales; family Akkermansiaceae; genus Akkermansia. The sequence continues at coordinate 85,671 of JAFURE010000046.1, forward strand.
GCTCAGCGCGGCCGAAGTCGGGCCAGAGCACATCCGTAACCCACAGCTCGGCATAGCTGATTTGCCAGAGCAGGTAGTTGGATATGCGCATTTCGCCCGAGGTGCGGATGAGCAGGTCGGGGTCAGGCATGCCGGCTGTGTAGAGGTTGTCGCCGAGCATTTCGGGGGTGATATCGGCAGGTGCCAGCTCGCCGCGCTGTACTTTTTCTGCCAGTTTGCGGGCGGCGGCGGTAATTTCCTGCCGTGAGCCGTAGGAGAGAGCCAGTACCACGTTCACGCCGGTGTTGTTGCGCGTGGTCTCGATGCTTTCCTCGAGCTGTTTGCGACAGTTTTTGGGCAGCATGTAGAGCTCGCCGATAGCGTGCAGTCGCACGTTCTTCTGCATCATTTCAGGCAGGCGCTCCTTCAGGTACTTAGCCAGCATGTTCATGAGGTAAGTCACCTCAATCTTGGAGCGCCCCCAGTTCTCGGTTGAGAAGGCATAGAGCGTGAGCCACTTAATGCCTTTTTCGCCGCAGAGGTCAATCACGCGCTGCACGGTCTGCCCGCCTTGTTCATGGCCCTTGGCGCGGGCAACCTTGTGCTGCTCAGCCCAGCGGCCATTGCCATCCATAATGATGGCAATGTGCTGAGGAATGTTGATTTCTGTGGTGGGGGAATCAGAGCTCATACTCACCGTATTCTGCCAGAATTGCTTCCACTCGCTCGATATCTTCGGGCGAGTCCACGCCGCTGGTGGTCTTGCGGCCGCGGTAGTCTACCTCGACCATCTTCACTCGCAGACCGTTATAGAGGAATCGCATCTGCTCCAGACCTTCGACGGCGCCCATTTCGTAGTCGCTCTCGGGCAGCTCGAAGTAGTTCTTGAGGGCGGCGTAGGTGTAGGAATACAGACCCACGTGGCGGCGCACCGGGCTCTTGGGCAGGGTGGCGCGGGCCTTCTCGGGCTTGCGGATAGCGGGAATGGTGCTCTTGGAGAAAGCCATGGCGTAGCCGTCCTTGTCCACCAGCACGGTAGTACCGCTGTAGGGAGTGGTCTTCTTGCTCTCTACCAGACGGTCGTACTCGTTCCAGTCGAGGTGAATGCAGGGGGTGAACACGTCGGCGGGGGCAGCCTTCCATGCATCGATAAGCTGCTGAATGACCCAGGGCGGGCAGAGCGGGTTGTCGCCCTGCAGGTTGATGATGAAAGCGGGGGCCTCTGCCTGCTGGCTCACGGCGTCCCAGCAGCGCTCGGTGCCGCTGCGGCAGGTTTCGGCCGTCATGACGACGGGTATGCCGGCGCCGTTGCAGAAGTCGAGAATGCGGGTGTCATCTGTCGCCACCACATAGTGGCAGTCGTCATTGTGACGGCAGATGGATTCTGCGATGTCGGCTACGCGGCGAATCATTTCCTTGCCGGCAATTTTGACAAGGGGCTTACCCGGCAGGCGGGTGGATGCATAGCGAGCCGGAATGACAATAAGAATGGACTGTGACATAAGTGGTGGAATGTTCTTCGCTGAACATTCTACCCTGTCGGAACCGATTTGCCAAGAAAAAACGTACCTGTAAGGGGGATAAATGGTGGATTTCCGCTTGACAAGCGGGCGTGCCGGCACTAATATTCATGATATGAAGTGTGCCTACATAGTTACAGCTCTGCTGGGAGCAACGGCCTGCGTGGTTCAGGCAGATACCGAGGAGACCATGAGCGAGGCTCTTCTGGCCGGGTTGCAGGCTCAGGTTAAGCTGCTGGCCGGAGTGAAGGATGCCGCGGGAGCTGCCGCCGCAGTTGCCCCGCTGCAGCAGAACCTTGCCGAGCTTGCTGCGCTCAATGGCAGGATTTCGGCAGACACGCTCTGGCTCTACATTGATAACACTCCGGAGATGAAGCAGGCCCTCATCGAGGAACTGCAGCGCCTTGCGGTGCAGTTTACGCGCTTGAAGAAGGCCGAGTTCTACGGCTGCAGCGAACTGCAGGCCACGCTAGCCCCTCAGCTCAAGGCCGCCGGGGACGAATCGTGATGCTGGCCTCCTTCTGCCGCAGCAGGTCCTGCAGGTGCGCCAGTTCGGCGTCCATATACTCGGGCAGATTTTCGCGGTGGCGAGCCATTTGCTCAAAGACTTCATCGCGATAGCTCACGGCCTCGCGGTACGATTCATCCTCTGAGCCGTACTGCAGGTCCGAGAAGTAGCGGGTGATGATTCGGCCACAGCGCTGGATGCTTACTCTCCAGCCCTGAAAGTCCGTATTTTCGTACGTATAGCGGGTGATATTCTTGTTTTTCATGGGTGCTGAGTTCATGGGTTCTGACACGGTACCGGTGCAATCGGTTCAATAACTTGCAGTCGTGTCGAAAAATGGGTTTGACTTTGCGTGCGCGATATGCTAGTTTCGTGCAAAAGCTGATATGGAAATGACGCGCTACTTTCGCCCTGTAATGATGACGGCAATTGCTGCTTTTGCCGTGGCTGCTCCTGTTGTGTGTGCTGATGACGATGATTCTCCCAAAACCCGCCAAGAGGAACGCCGCGCTCTGCGCGAGGCCGAGAAAAAGGCCAAGGAGGAACTGAAAAAGGCCAAGAAAGCCGGAGATGAAGCCGCTATCGCACAGGCCGAGGCCGAGTTGGCTGACATTGAACTGGCCAAAAAGGGCGGCAATACCAGCGTGGATCTGGATAAGGAGTTCAACGCGCTCAAGGAGGCTCAGGCTCTGCTGGCAGAGGTGACCGATGAGAAGTCGGCAGAGAAGGCCGCCAGAAAAATCAGCTCCACTTTCGGGCGCCTGCCTGCTCCCATTAACATGACTAACCATGATATCGAGCAGTGGTCCATTGAGCAGAACAAGGTGAGTGCTCAGATGGAGCGCCTGCGTAGCCAGCCGTACTTCGAGGCCTCGGGCCTTCAGGAGGCCTGGACCAACGTGACTGACCCCTATTCCCGCAAGCGAGCCCAGCGCGATAAGAAATAATGCGTCTGCTGTCCCTGGTAGTCCTGCTGTCGCTGTCGGCCCCTGCGGCGGAGCCGGAGGGGAGCATAACGCTCGACCCGGCAGAGATGGAGGACATCAAGCGCTCCGTCTTCGGCGGTGGTGCTCTGCAGCCCGTTTCTCCGCAGGGCGCCGATAGCATCGCCAACGAGCCCTCGCCTATGACGGAGGAGCAGCAGCAATGGCTGCGCGCCATGAGTGCCGAGGGGGATATTCAGACCATCCTGCTGCTTGAGCTCATGCAGCGGCTTAATCCCGGCCTGCCGATGAATGAGTACCCCCGCCTCTATGCAGAGGCTCTCGTGCTGCACCGCAGCGCTGCCGACGGGGAGCCGATTGCCCTCGCCAACCTCGAGTCCGGCCTGCGCAGCGGCGTCTTGCCCGGCGGGCTCGCCTTTATGCGTTCTGAGTATCTGGTGTCGCACCTCAGGCGTATGGTTGAAGCTCATTCTCACTAAACCACCAAATCATTATGAAAACCATCAGAACATTAGCACTTGCTCTGGGGTTCCTCGTTCTGGGGAACCAGGTTGCACCTGCTCAGGATATCGCACCCGCAGCTGATGAGCAGACCGAAGCTCCCGTAAAGAAGAGCAGGAAGAAGAAAAAGAAGGCCAAGGCCGCCGCTGTGCCCGCTGCTCTTAAGAAGGTTAAGCGTGTGAGCGGCAGGGTTAATCAGAAGGCTCTGCTTTATATCTACCTACAGTCCGCCAGCTGGTGCGGTCCCTGCAAGAAAGCTATGCCTGAGATTGTGGAGATCTACAAGGAAATGCGCAAGGACAAGCGCGCTGAAATCGTACTTGTAGGCTGGGATAACACTCCCGAGGAGGTGAAGGCCTATATTGAGAGCTATAAGTGCAAGATGCCCGCTGTCAGCAAGGACGCCAGAAATGTTGATAAACTTCCCGGCTTTGCTGTGGCCGGTGGTATACCGGATGCCATCATGGTAGATGCCAACGGTAACGTTATCAAAAAAGGCTATCCTACTTACATTATCCCGACGTGGAAGGCTGAGGTAGAGCGCCTGGAGAAGGCCGCTAAGGAGGCTGAGGCCGCCGAGGCTGAAAAGACTGAAGCCACCGAGGAATAAAGCCTGTCAATTTACTACAGGATTGCTGATTAAAAGCCCTTTGCCCCCGTTGGCGAAGGGCTTTTAAAGTTGGAAGTTGAATTTTGAAAGTTGAAAGTGTAGCGTTCGGCGGCTGCGCCGCAGGCTGCGTGGCCTATTCCACCGTTCACGCCCTGCAGCCGTAAGCCGAGGGCGACGGCAGGTGTGATTCAGGCTCGTTGCAATGCTCGCGCTCGCCCTCAAACGTTCGAACCGCGCGTTTCCGGAAAAGCATAACGACATTTAAAGTTGGAAGTTGAATTTTGAAAGTTGAAAGTATTAGCCGGTACAATTTCAATGCCGGTGTGTACTGAAAATTTACTTGCTGCCCGGTGCGGGGCGTGGTAGGATAGGCGCACACACCATGGATTTGTTCACCCCACATGGGCGCAATGAGGCGCCGCAGCAGGAAAAAGAGGAGCTGGGTATGCCGCTGGCTGCCCGCATGCGCCCCGAGAGCCTGGAGGAGGTGGCAGGGCAGCAGCACCTGCTGGCTCCCGGCAAGTTGCTGCGCCGTGCGATTGAGACCGACCGGTTCTCATCCCTCATTTTCTATGGGCCGCCCGGTGTGGGGAAGACAACTCTTGCCTATGTCATTGCCCGCCAGACCAGTGCTTATTTTGTGATGCTCAATGGTGTGGAGTCGAACGTGAGCGACATTCGCGAGAAAATCGCCGAGGCAAAGGCGCGCCAGTCACTGCATGGCCAGCGCACTATTCTGTTTGTGGACGAGCTGCACCGCTTCAACAAGGCTCAGCAGGATGTGCTCTTGCCGCATCTCGAGCGCGGTACAGTACGATTTATCGGCGCAACGACCGAGAATCCCTACTTCGCTATCAATTCGGCCATGCTCTCGCGCTCCCAGATTTTCCCCCTTGAGCCTGTGGCCGACAGCGAAATTGTTTCCCTGCTGCGCCGGGCTGCCACCGACCCGCAGCGTGGACTGGGCTACATGAAGCTCGATGTGGCAGAGGACGCACTGGCTCACCTCGCGCTGAAGGCCGATGGTGACGTGCGCAAGGCACTCACTGCGCTTGAGGTCGCCGTGCTTTCCACTCCTGCCGCTGCCGATGGCGTGGTGCATGTGGACCTTGCCGTGGCCGAGGAATCCATTCAGAAGAAGGCCATAAAGTACGACCGGGCCGGGGATGGGCATTACGATACCATATCCGCTTTCATCAAATCCATGCGCGGCAGCGACCCCGATGCCGCTCTCTACTGGTTGGCCTACATGCTCAATGCCGGTGAGGATATTCGCTTTATTGCCCGCCGTCTGGTCATCTGTGCCAGTGAGGACGTAGGCCTGGCGGACTCGAATGCCCTGCGCGTGGCTCTCGCCGCGGCTCAGGCAGCTGAAATGGTCGGCATGCCCGAGGCCCGCATTCCGCTGGCCCACGCTACGGTCTACATAGCCACTGCTCCCAAGAGCAACTCTGCCTACAAGGCTATGGATGCCGCCCTGCAGGACGTGCGCGAGGGTAAAACCCTGGCTGTGCCTGACCATCTGGCCACACCCACCCGCAAGAAACTCGCCCGCCTGCGCGGCGTGAGCGAGGAGGCCACTGACTACAAATACGCTCACGACTTCGGGGATGACCATTACGTGCCCCAAGCCTACTTACCCGAGGGGCGCGTGTACTACCACCCCACCACCAATGGCATGGAGCTGCGTATCTCCGAGCGCATGGCCTACCTGAAGTCGCTCCGGCAGGGGAATCCCTGAATGAATTGACTTTTTTTCGTAAAAAAAAGCCCATTGCCGGAGCAACGGGCTGAGAAGTGGGATGTGTACGGAGCTTTGATTATCAGGCGCGGATGATGTAGTCCTCACGACGGGGTTTGGGCTCGTGTATGCCGCCTTCATCGGGGTAGCCGAGAATGCAGATGGCCAGACCCTCGTACTTGTCGGCCACGCCCCATTTCTTCATGAGTTCGCGGCCTTCCTCTGTGTCGAACATCTGCTTGCCGCGGTTAATCCAGCAGGAACCCAGACCAACAGCGTGGGCGGCGAGCATGAGGGTGCCCATCATAAGGGCAGAGTCATCGCGCCCGGTGGGTACGGTGGTATCGGTGAATACCAGTACGGCGGTGGGGGCTCCGTACATGGGGTCTTTGTCCGGTCCCCAGCCCATGAAAGAGCCGTTGAGGATGGAGAGCTGTTTGAGGGTGGCGGCATCCTGCACAACGACGAGCTGCGGGGTCTGCATACCCTTACCGGTCGGGGTCCAGGTGGCGGCCTCGAGTACGGTGTTGAGCTGTTCGTCGCTGATTTGCTCAGCCTTGTACTTACGGCAGCTGCGGCGATTACGGATATCGATGATGGTTTCCTGCATGGCGCTTATTTCTTTGCGCGTTCCATTTCATATTTCCAGTCAGCAAAGCGCAGACCATGACCGCGGTAGAGCATTTTTCCGTTGGCGTCTACCACTACGATATGGGGAATTCCGTGAATATCCTGAGGGCAGCCGGGCAGAGCCTTAGCCTCGGGCGAGTCATACATGACCGCAGCGAAGGGGGCATTGTAGTGAGCAAGGTACTCAATTGCCTTTTCCGGAGTGCTGTCGCAGGAAAGCAGGATAACCTCCACGTCCTTGTTTGCCATCATGTTCGGGTATTCTTTCACCAGTCGGGGGGTGACCATACGGCAGGGGCCGCACCAGCTGGCAGAGGCCAGGAACATGTAGTACTTGGCACCGGTGTCGGGCTTTTTGCCTGCGATAAAGTTGGTGCTCTCGATAGCTTTTGCCATGGGGGTGGCGGGAGCGGGTGCGGCGGCTGCTACCGGCTCCTGAGCCGATGTTACGGCGGCGCAGGTCAGCACTGCAAGGAAAAAGTTCAGAATTTTCATATCGTTCGTATGCTAGCAGATGTGCGGGTTCATGTCAACTTGAAAAGGTAATAACAGGGCCTGTGAAAAATTTTGTGCTGGAATTGCGGGTGAAAATGTGGTACAATCCGCGCGCTATGTTATCTGACCGTACAAAAGCCGGCATTGAGCGTGCGCCGCATCGCAGTCTGATGCGCGCCACAGGTATGACTGATGAAGACATCAGAAAGCCCTTCATCGCTATCTGCAACTCGTTCAACGAAGTGATTCCCGGGCACGTGCACCTGAACAAGGTGGCTGAGCTGATTAAGGCCGAAGTGCGTAAGGCCGGCGGTACTCCTATTGAGTTTAACCTGATTGGTGTGTGCGATGGTATAGCCATGGCTCACCACGGTATGAAGTTTTCTCTGGCCAGCCGTGAGCTGATTGCCGACAGTGTGGAGACCATGCTGAGCGCTCATGCGTTTGACGCCTGCATCTGCATACCCAACTGCGACAAGATTGTGCCCGGCATGGTGATGGGTGCTCTGCGCTGCAATATACCCACCATTTTCTGTTCCGGTGGCCCCATGGCCGTGGGTAAGGGCCGCAATGGTGAGGATTTGGACCTCAACAGTGTGTTCGAGGCCGTGGCCGCCTGCAATGCCGGCAAGATTACCGAGGACGAGCTGCACCACATTGAGTGCAATGCCTGTCCCGGTGCCGGTTCCTGCTCCGGCATGTTCACCGCCAACTCTATGAACTGCCTGTGCGAGGTGCTCGGTCTGGCTCTGCCCGGTAACGGCACTCTACTGGCACTCTCGGAAGAGCGCAAGGAAATGTGGCGTGCCGCCGCACGCCGCGCGGTTGAGATGGCTCTGCAGGGCGGCCCGTTGCCCCGTGACCTTATTACCGAGGCTGCTATCGACAACGCCTTCACCTGTGATATGGCCATGGGTGGCTCCTCCAATACCGTGCTGCACACCCTTGCCTTTGCTGCCGAGTCCGGTCTGGACTACGACCTGCGCCGTATCGACGAGATTTCCCGCCGTACCCCGAATATCTGCAAGGTGGCACCCAGCAGCCGTTTCCACATGCACGATGTGCTCCGCGCCGGCGGTATCATGACCGTGCTGGCCGAAATTAACAAGATTCCCGGTGCTCTGAAGACCGATGTGCCCACCGTGAGCGGTAAGACCCTTGGCGAGCAGATGGAGGGGCTCTCCACTCAGGACCCCGTGGTTATCCGCACTGTCGAGAACGCCTACTCGAAGGACGGCGGTCTGGCTGTGCTCTTCGGTAATCTGGCAGAGCAGGGTGGTATCGTGAAGAAGGCCGGTGTGCTGCCCGAGATGATGGTACACCGCGGGCCTGCCGTGATTTTCGAGAGCCAGGAGGCTGCCTGTGCCGGAATTCTGGCCGACACGGTGAAGCCCGGCGATGTTGTCGTTATTCGCAATGAAGGCCCCAAGGGCGGCCCCGGTATGCAGGAAATGCTTGCCCCCACCAGCTACATCATGGGTAAGGGGCTGGGCAACTGCGTGGCTCTCATCACTGACGGCCGATTCTCCGGTGCTACGCATGGCGCCTGCATCGGCCACGTATCGCCCGAGGCCGCCGAGGGTGGTCTCATAGGCCTGCTGAAAGATGGCGACATCATTTCCATCGACATTCCCAACCGTACTCTTACCGCTGAGCTGAGTGAGGATGAGATTGCCGCCCGCCGTGCCGAGTGGCAGCCCACCATGCAGGAGATTTCCGGAAAGTGGCTCAAGCGCTACCGCAAGCTGGCTACCAATGCCAGCCGTGGCGCTGTGCTGCAGTAAAGAAAACACACCCCACAACACCAAAACAATGAGCGAAGAAAGCAACCAGCTGGCAAGCAAAGCCAACCCGATTGTGAAATACTTCTCAGAGTTCAAAGTGCTGCGCGAGTGCGGCAAGGACTTCTGGCTGACCAACTTCATTCAATTCTTTGATGGTCTGTCGTATTTCTCTCTTATCATCGTGTTCACCCTCTTCCTGAAGGATTACTGCGGTTTCCGCGATGCGGACGCCCCCTTCTGGGTGGGTATGTACACCCTGTTCCTGTCTCTGTTCGTGTTTGCAGTGGGCACGATTTGCGACATTATCGGCCTGAAGCGCACCTACCTCATCGGCTTTTCTCTGCTGATTGGCGGTCGACTTATCATGGCACTCGGCTCTGACTTCGGTACTCAGGTGCTGGAGATGAGTCAGGACGCCTCCCGTTACTTTGTGATTGCCGGTATCGGTATACTGTCATTCGGTACGGCGTTCATGAGCCCCTGTATTTCCACCTCCATCCGCCGCTTCACCACGCTGCGTGCCCGCCCGACAGGTTTCAACTTCTACTACCTGTTTATGAATATCGGTGCACTGCTGGCCGGTTTTGCCGTGGTGGATCCCATTCGCAATACCTGTGACGGTGTGAATGGTCTGTTCTGGGTTATCAACTTCGGTACGGCCTGCAACGTGATTGCCTTCATCTTCACCCGCTTCATCGATGAGAACCACTACGCGGTTCCCGAGGAGCGCATTGCCAAGAAGGAGGCCGCCCAGCGCCGCCCGCTGCAGCTCATCGGCGAGGTTGCCCGTGAGCGTGCTTTCCAGAAACTTATCGTGTTCCTGATTCTCACTCTGGGTGTGCGACTGGTGTTCACCCTGCAGTTCCTGGTTATGCCGCAGTACTACACCCGTACCATCGGCGATGACTTCGATTTGGGTATCATCAACTCATTCAACCCCTTCATCATTATCACCGGTCTTATCATGATTATCCCCATTCTTAACCGTTTCTCCACGGTTAAGCTCATGATTTCCGGTATGTCTATTTCCGCAGCTTCCATGGTGCTGCTGGCAATCCCGCCGGAGTGGTACTTCATCATTCCCGGTATCGAGACAATCGGTCAGGCCTACTTCTTTGCCGTGGCTGCGCAGATTATCATCTTTGCTGCCGGTGAGCTGCTGTTCAGCCCCCGATTCTCCGAATACGTTGCCCGTGTGGCTCCCAAGGACAAGGTGGCTTCCTACATGTCGCTGTCGGCGCTGCCCATGTTCATTGCCAAGCCTATCAACGGCGTGGTGGGCGGTCTGCTCGTATCGTACTTCTGCTACGATGGTATTGCCGCCAAGATGGATTCCGGTCACATTGACTTCTGGCATTCCCCGGAGCTGATGTGGACCCTCTACCTCATCATGGCGGTCATTTCTCCCGTGGCTATTATCCTGACCAAGGACAGCTTTGTGTCTGATCACCCCGAGGAAGACGCCGCCGAGAAGGCCGATGAGGCCGAGGTCGCTGCCGAGAAAGAAGAACCTGCCACCCAGAACGCCTAACCCATAGAAAATCTCATATACCATGTCTGATAACAAAATCAACGCCGGGCGTGAGACTCGCGCTCAGTTCTGGCCGGTATTCCTGCCGTACCTGTTGCTGCTGGGTCTGCTGATTGCAGCTGTGATTACCTCATTTGCCGCAGTCGAACTGCGACAGATTGGCAGTCTGGCCACAAGCGCGTGCCTGCTGGCTATGGCTGTGTATTTCATCTGCATTCAGTGGCACGTTGTACGCCGACTGCACGATGCGGGGGTGAGCCGCTTCTTCTTCTGGATGCTCGTTCTTGTGGAAATTATCTCAGCCGCGTTCATTGGTTACCCCGCCATGATTGGGGTATCTGCTCCTGAGTGGGTTGCTACAGCCTCGCTGATTCTGGTTTGCGGTTTCGGCGGCGTGTTGCACGTGGCCCTGCTTGTATTCTTCCTGCTGCCCTCACAGGCCGGTACGAATGACTACGGCGAGAACCCCGAGTTCCCGGGTGTGCCGTTCACCGGTACCTCCTGGGGCGGTATTATTGAGGATATGCTCAAGCTCCTGCTTGTCATGGGCACACTGGGGTTCCTCTGCAATCTGGCCATGAAGCCCTTTGAGCAGACCAGCAAGACAGACTCCCTCGTGTCCCTCATTCGTAAGGGAGCTCTGTCTACCGACAAGAAGAGCGGTGAGGAAATCGACAACGTTTACCTGCGTGAGCTTGCTGCTGGTATGGCAGATGACGCTCAGTTCGTGAATACGAAGGACGCCACCGGGCGTACCCCCCTCATGTGGGCAGTGTACGCCAACTACAATAATCCCGAGGATGCCCTCGACCGTGACCTCGCCCGCCTGTACTATGTGCAGAACCTCCTTACCCGGCCCGGCATAGATGTGCAGGCTAAGGATAAGGATGGCTTTACCGCTTTGCACTGGGCTGCCTGGAGTGGCATGCCCTACTGCACGCTGCTGCTGGCCGAGGCCGGGCTTGATATTAATGCTCAGGAGGGCAATGGCTACACCCCGCTCATGCTCGCCGCCCTGCGTGGTAACAACGAGGTGGTGAAAATGCTGCTGACCCTTGGTGCTGACGCCGGTTTGAAGAATGCTGAGGGTAAGACGGCTCTTGAGATGGTAAACAATGGTGAAGGTGCTTACAATAAGCGCGACACTTTCATATTCAGTCTCATTTTCTCACCTGAGCGTGAGAAGGCATACAAGGCTACTCAGGCTCTGCTGACCACCCCGCCCGCAGCCCGTTCTCTGGCTGAGTTGACGGACGATATGGCCCGCATGAGCGGTGAGGCCCGTGCTGAGCGTATGGGCGCTGCCATCCTCGAGGTAGACAAGGAAAGCGGTCTGACCGTGCTGCTGCAGACCGTTCTGGGGGCTGCTCAGGCTGAAAATACGCAGGAGTATGATGCCGCCATTCACTACTTTGTGCTCGGTCAGCTGAAGACTATTGCTGAGCTGGAGGCCAAGGCCGCCAAGGAGGGCAAGCCTGTGGCTGTCTCTACCATTCTGGCCAAGGATAAGGAGGGGCGCAATGCTCTTGATATAGCCCTGCAGTTTGGACTGAGCAAGACAGCTGCTCACCTTAGTGAGGTTATGCAGCCCACAGCTCCCGCTCCTGACAGTGCACCTGCTCAGCCTGATACGCCGGAGCTGCCCACACCTGCTCTCGATGCTCAGCCCTCTGCTGAACCCGCACCCGTCGCTCTGCCGGTGCCGGAGCAGGAGACTCTTTCCCTGAACCCGGATGAGGTGAGCTTCGATATCCCGGAGGTCTCTACTCCGTCTGAGGCGGTAGATATGCCTAAGCCTGAAACCGCTGAGGATGTCGTTTTACCGCTCGCTGAGTAAATTCCGGCATTTTATCTCAATACAACTCCATCTGCTCCTCCTTAGGGGGGAGCAGTGCTTTTTTTTGTTTTATGAACTCAAAATTAAATTTATTTTAATTTTTTCTTGTATTCTGTCGGTGTGTATGGTAGAAAAATAACGGTTACAGAAACAACCAATCGAATAATTATGAAAAAGTCTATCATTCTTGCTCTCGCTCTCGCACTGCCCGCTATGGCCGGTGACGAGAAGTCCGCACCCGTCACTGTAGTTGATGTTCCCGTTGCTGCTCCTGCACCCACCTGCAGTGCATTCGGCGTGGAAGTCGGCGCTGTGTACACAGCTGCTCTCAACGATGTCGTTCCCGGTGTTGATGGTATCAATACCTGGGGCGTTGATGTGACCGGTGTGTATGATCTCACTCCCAATTGGGCAGTCACTGTTCGTGTGGGCTGGGCTACCGGTTCGGATGATTATGTGAATCCTACCGAGGAGGTTGAGGTGGAGAATTGGACCATCACTGCCGGTCTTCGCTACTCTGCTCCTATTACGGAGTCTCTCAGCTGGTATGCCGGCGGCGAAATCGGTCTTGCATACACCACATATGAGGATACTGTAGATTGGGGTCCCAATGAGGTATTTACCGAGGACTACGAGGGGTGGGGCTTTGCCTATGGTATTGAAGCCGGTCTGCGCTACAATATCACTCCCTGCATGTATGTCTATGGTGCTGTGCACTATAGTGGCAACTTCAGCGAGCCTGATATTTACCCCGGCTACGAGTGCTCTGCTCAGGCCGGTTACGGTGTTCGTATGGGCATCGGCGGTAAGTTCTGATGCGAGAATAGCATAAAAAATATTCAGGGTGGGGCTAAGGCTCCACCCTTTTTTGTGTATCAATGATATTGGAAAGAACTCAATTTTATCAGCTGTTTCCCAGCGTGAGGGCAAGCAGGAAAAGGATAAGGTGCAGTGAGGAGAGCCCCAGCAGGACATTCATCTTCTTGTTAGCAGGGGTGCGTGTGAGTTTGAGCATGATGACGCCGCCAGTGATGATGGCTGCCAGCCAACAGAGATTCCACCCGACATCCGGCAGGAAAAAGGCTGTCTGCTTGAGTGTGGCGTAGGGAGCCACCAGAAAGGCCATGGCCAGACCTCGGGCGCGCTTATCGCCCAGTCGTACGGCCAGAGTTCGTTTGCCGGTTGTGGCGTCCTCTTTGCGGTCACGAATGTTGTTGACTTCAATCAGCAGGCAGGAAAGTAGACCGCACTGAATACCCAGAATAAAGGCCCCGGCGTAGATGGGCAGGTAGGCTTGCTGCCAGCCAATCTGTACAAAGACGGTACCGCATACGGCTACAAGGCCGAAGAATAGCAGTACGAATAATTCGCCCAGCCCTTTGTATGCCAGTGGGTAGGGGCCACCGGTGTAGCAATAGGCGCAGAGCATGCTCGGTATGCCGATAGCCAGAATGGGCCAGCCTTGAGCAGCAATGAGGGGGAGCGCAAAAGCTGCTGCGGCGGCCAGAAAGGCGCAGCCCCAGAGCTTGACGGCACGAGAGCTCATGTCGCCACTGGCCGTAATGCGTCGGGGGCCCTGTCGGCGCTCAGTGTCGGCCTGCTTATCGGCATCGAGCGAGTCGTTGAAGAAGTTGCAGGCAATCTGTATGCACATGGCGCTCAATACTGTAAAGATTGCCAGCTGCCAGTTTAGCTCCATGCCGGGGAAGGCTCCGCTCTGTTGGAACTTGTGGACAATCATACAGCCGGCCCAGACGGCAACGATGCCGGCGGGCAGAGTTTTGGGGCGTGCTGCCAGGAATATGGATTTGAACTTGTTCATTTTCTGCGAGGGAATTTGCGGCGACCGCCGGCCGCCTTGCGGAAGGGCTCAAAAAGGGAGTCGAGCCCGCTGTTCTTGATAAGGAAAGTCTGTTCCATCAGCCGTCCGAGCTTACCCTTGGGCCAGCCGCGTTGCCAGAACCAGTCGAGGTACTCGCTCGGTAAATCCATGAGCGGGCAGCCATCGGGCGGGTAATTGCCCGGCCCGTACATGCCGTAGGGCATGTGCATGGCGGCTATTTCTGCCAGCAGGGCTCGCAGGTCGTCGGCTGAGGGTATGGGGGCCTGCTGCATGGTCAGTGCTTCACGCTCCAGCTCAGCTGTTCACCTGCGTACATGGGTACCACCTGCTGACCGAAGCTGCGGTAGCTGGCGGGTACCTGCATGGGGGTATCGTGCAGGGTGACGGTCTTTTGTACAGGCTGCAGGCCGTAAATACGGCAGGCGTTGTCGCTGACAAAGGCCTGCAGATTGCCGAGGCAACCGTGCGAGGCGAAGAGTTCAGCCAGACGCGGCAGGGCAAGCGGAGCGGTGAATACACCGGCTGCGCAGCCGCAGGATTCCTTGCGACAGCGTGGGTGCGGGGCAGAGTCGCTGCCGAACATCAGGCGGGGGTGTGCGTTGAGGGCTGCCTGCAACAGGGCATCCCTGTCACCGGGGCGCTTGGCAATGGGTTTGCAGAAGAGATGGGGCTGCAGGGCGCCACCGGCAACGTCATCCAGGGTAATAATGAGGTGCTGCAGGGTGACCGTGGCGCAGAGGTTCTCGAACTCATCGAGCAACTGCAGGGCTGCCGCCGTGGTGATGTGCTCCATGCAAATGCGCAGTCGGGGGTAGCGCGTGGCCAGATTGCGGTAAACGCTCAGGAACTCGGCCTCTCTATCCATGACAAAACCGTGGCTCTCGCCATGCACGAGCAGGGGAATACCCATTTCCTGCATCATGCAGAGTGTGCTGTCGGCATCTGCCAGATTGGCCACACCGCCCTCGCTGTTGGTGGTAATGCCGGCGGGGTAGAGCTTGTAGCCGAAAAAGCCGGGAGTATTTTTGGCGAGAGTGAGCTGTTGCTCATTCTGAGCCGTGAAGAAAAGGGTCATGTAGCGCGAGAACGGCTCATTCCCCATGGCTTGGGCAATGCGCTCACTGTAGGCCAGCATAGCGCCCGGATCGGTGACGGGGGGGACGAGGTTCGGCATGATGACAGCTCCCGCAAAATCGGCTGAGAGCGGGGCTACGAGTTTCATCATATCACCATCCCGTAAGTGCAGGTGCATGTCCAGCGGTGCGTTGAGCGTAATCTCCATGCGCACTATTCTATCAGATTTTGCGCTTTCCCGCAAGCTTTACTATTGACAAAGCGAGCGATGGGGGGTAGAGTTGAAGCCGCTATGATACAAGAACACGTACTTCCGACATACGGACGCGCCCCCATAACGGTGGCCAGGGGTGAGGGCTCTTACCTGTTTGACACGGAAGGGCGACGATACGTTGACTTTTGCGCCGGTATCGCCACCTGCAGTCTGGGGCATTGTCACCCCGCAGTGGTGAAGGCTCTCTGTGAGCAGGCCGGTAAGCTCATGCACTGCTCCAATCTGTACAATATTCCTCAGCAGGAGGAACTTGCCAAGCTTATCGTTGAAAAGATGATTGGTATACCCGGTCGCATTTTCTTCTGTAACAGCGGTGCCGAGGGCAATGACGGTATCATAAAGGTGGCTCGTCGTTTCGGACACCGTCGACCGGCAGCTGATGGTTCTCCCCGCTATGAGGTGATTACCTTCAACAAGAGTTTCCACGGCCGTACGCTCGGTTCCATGGCTGCCACCGGTCAGGCGAAGATTCAGGTGGAGTTTGACCCGCTGTTAATCGGGTTTAAGTATGTGGATTTCAATGATTTGGATGGACTGAAGGCCGCAATTGGCAAGGAGACCTGCGGTATCATGTTCGAGGCCATTCAGGGTGAGGGTGGTGTGAACCCAGCCACGGCTGAGTTTATGCGTGGAGCAGCCGCACTCTGCAAGGAGCATGACCTGCTGCTGATGTTCGATGAGGTGCAGTGCGGCTTTGGCCGTTGTGGCGCTCCTATGGGCTGGCAGGCTGTCTGTCCCGATGTGCAGCCTGACCTTGTATCCTGTGCCAAGGGTATTGGCGGCGGGTTCCCCATGGGCTGTTTCTGGGTAAGCAACCGTGCTATGGATGAGCAGGGCACCGAGCTGTCCTCTATCATGGGACCCGGGTCACACGGCTCGACATTCGGCGGTACACCCATTGCCTGCGCTACTTCTCTGGCAGTAGTGACCGAGATTGTCAATCAGAACCTTGCTGAGCGCGCCAGGACCCTCGGTGAGCAGATTAAAGCTACTGTTGAGGGCTGGGGGCTGCCCTGTGTGGAGACCGTGCGTGGTTACGGTCTGCTGCGTGGTGTAGGGCTGAAGAAGGGCTCCTTCACGGTACCCGAGGGCAATACGCCTGCCGGTTATGTGAACTCGCTCTGCCTGAAGGCCGGTCTGCTGGCATGTCCCGCCGGCCCCGACACGCTCCGCTTAATTCCGGCGCTCAACGTGCCCGAGTCCGTACTGGCCGAGGGCTTGATTATTCTTAAGTCCGTGCTTGAGGGCCTGAGCTGATATTGATTTACTTCACACAATAGAACAGCCGCACTTCCCAGTGAGAAGTGCGGCTGTTCTATTGTGTGAGAATGAAAATCAGCCCAGCATGTCATCCACCGTTACACCGGCTGTGCATGGCGTCTGTTGGTCGCAGCTTGTGCTGTGGCAGGGATGGCAGGGGGTATGATTGCTCAGGTAACGGTGACCTTCACCGATATTGAGCGGATAACGCTCGGCGTGGCGACTGGCCATCAGCACGGTGCACTTACAGCCGGTCTGGGCTGCCAGTGTGGGCAGCAGGCCATCCACGGCATAGAGGGTGCTGTTTGCCCCCAGCTTAGCGGCAATTTCCTCGGGCTTGCAAATGCAGCAGTCGCACTTGAGCTCGGCTGCCATCTTTTCTGCCTTTTCTTTGTCTGAGGGCAGAGCCAGCAGGGTGACATTACCAAGTTTGCTGACAAGTTCGGCCCAGTTCTGCTGCGGCCAGCTGTCTGCTGTACCCAGTGTGGAGAATGGGGCGATGAAGGTACCTGTTTCGGCAGAGCCCTGCAGGGGGGCAAAGTCTTGCTCAATCGGCTTCTGGCCATGTACTCTCCGGAATCCTTCTAAGTAATCCTCAGTTCTGCTTCGGGGGGTAGTGCTTGCAACGGTATATTTGGAATTGAAGCGAATCTTGCGAGTGAGCGGATTGTTTGCAAAACCGGCAACATGTACCGGCAGAATAGAGTCCAGCTCGTGTATGAGTTTCTTATTCTCACTGAACATGAAGAGAATGTCAAAGGGGCCATCTTTGTATATTTCATCGGCGTTCAGCTGTGTAGCAAGAGTATTCCGTCGCTCATCCGTTGTGACAACAAACGAAACGAGTTCTCTAAACTGTTGCCAATAGGCTTTTTGTTCCACGGGGCAGATAATGCCAAGCTGGGCATCTATTCGGCTCCGTTTCAGGATACGCAGCATTGGCAGCAGTAGTGCGGCTTCCTCAAATCGCTCCGGCATGCAGACCAGCATGCGGAATGGTAAGGTAGCGTATTTCTCAATAAGCTCGTTGCTGAATACATTTTCGGGGGCAAATTTGCCGGTGCATTTCCAGCGGTGGTGCATCCAGAACCCATCGAGGATATTTTCTTTCTGGCATTTTTCTATAGCCAGATTGACCTGCATGGTGATTTCATCCACCTCAGTGCAGTCCTCGGGCAGCTCGATAGTGCGATTCATGATAGCTTCCCACTTACCCAGTGCGATATTTCGGGTAAATACGGAGAAGAGCTCTCCTTTACCCTTGCAGCGCTTGTAGATGAGAGCCGGCAGCGGTGTGACGCCGGTCACCTTACCGAAATAGGGCATGAACAACCCCTCCTGGGTGAACTGGTCACTCAGTACACCCAGCAGACCACCGGAACGTGCCAGTTTGAAAACTGCCCGCAGACCATCTTCTTTACTGAACATCTCACACCCGAACATGGTGCGGGTGTTGTAAACGATTTTCTCGAGCAGGGGATTAGTCAGGCGGCGGTACATGCAACCGTAGTGCTCGACCTTGGGGAAGAGCGGACGCGTACGCGCAAGTATTTCCCAGTTACCGGCATGCGGTACGGCACAAATGGCTGTTCTGCCTTCAATACCGGCTTTTTCGAATTCATCTCTGCCTACAACCAGAATGGAGCGGGCTGCTTCCTTATCCGTCATGATACCTGTCTTGAGGGAACATGCCAGGTTCATGACTGTGCGCACCATATTGCGGCGAACCATCGACGAGAGCTTATCCTGTCGCAGTGTCGGGTCTGCTACAATGCGCATATTACGCGCCACGATGCGTCTGCGCGATTTGGAGGCCATCCATACAAGGTAACCCAGACAGCGCCCGAAAAGAGCCACTAAACGAATGTCCGTAAGTCGCAGAACGGCATTCATGAGGCGATACCCCATGGCTCCTATACGCTGAATCGGCGTAATTTTGGGGGCGTTATCTTCCTCGTTCATGGTGAATGATTAGTTGAAGGTGTATGCTCTCTTGATGTAGAAAGGCTTGCGAGTGTAGGGGTCCCACACCTTAGAGCCTACTTTCACGCCGGTATAATCGAGCTGATAATGGGGAGAGTAGGGAGAAATGACGATATTACTGAACTCAGAAGTGAGCCCGTAGGGAAGACCGTCTTCAGCATATTCTATTCTGCCCAGATTGCTGGTAGACAGGGGCAACATATGCTCATCGACGGTCAACCAGGTCTGTTTGGCCGGTTTACCATTAATATCTGCAATGACCATGGGGGGGCGAACACCCGGGAAATCATCGCGGGTAAAGGTTTGCAGGAAAGGTTGCCAAATACAGGAGCTCAGCATGCTGCTGCCCAGTAGAGTGAGGAGGAGGAGCCGTTTGCGTGTTTTCATGATTAGTCTGATGTGGTAGGTGTGTAGGGAATAAGTGTGATGCGGCCTTCGGCGGTCGGTGTTTCTTTTTCAAAGATGGGACAGTACCCGAAATCTTCTACTGCTTTCATTATTTCGGGATAGCAGGCTAGAAGCGTTTTAAGAGCCGGCTGCATGACCTGAATGTGTTTTTGCGGTATGCCGACAGTGCCTATGCGACCGCCACGGGGCATATTCCCCATGAGCGGCTCGCCTCCACGGAACTCCACCCCAATGACAGGGCGCCCGTGTTCGATATGACGGTGAAATGTCATGTTTACGGACGTTGTCTGGTGCATATTGACACCGACCAGTCTATCTACGATAAACTCGGCGTAGCCGTTGTGGATTCGAACTGCTATCCCCTGAGCGTTAGCGAAGATGGAAAAAATACCCGTTTGTTGCATGCGGCAGGTGTCCCTCAGGTAGCGGTTAAGGTCTCCCTCGGTAAAACTGACAACGGCTCCGTTTGCATTTTTAATCAGAACACTCAAATCTTTAGCGGCTACCTTATCGTTATAGCCTGCTATATCGTTGAGTGCCTGTGGCTGCCACATGCGTACCACGCCGCAGAGCATGATGGCTATGAATGATAAAAAAAGAACTCCTGCCACAGTAGACCACAGGTTAAAACGCTCCCACAGTTCTGAGAGAAAACCCGGTCGTTGAGCCGGCGCGTCCTCGTCCTCACCGGGGCCGGAATAGAGGGTTCCTCTCGTTATGTCATTGGGCGGAGTTTCCTTATGAAACAGAAAACCCCACAGGGAGCCGCTATCCGGTCTCCTTGTTCTGCGTTTGCGTTTTCTGTTCTGTGTTGTGCCCATACAGCCTACGGTTTATTATAGCTTACAAATAACCCCGATGAAAAGCAAAAAAAGTCAAAGCGAGAGTTTTTGCGCGACATACACCGGCGAGCCCGGCTCAGCTTATACACCAAGAGCCCAGCGCAGGTATTTTTCGCTCTCCGCCCATATACGGCGTTTTTCGCAACCGAGAACGACCACAATAACAGCTCTGCCATTGAGGGACCCGCAGGATATAAGGCAGCGCTTGGCCGCATTCGTATAACCGGTTTTCATACCTTGTACCCAGTGGTATTTGGATAGTAGTTTATTGGTATTGTTGAAGTTCACTTGTTGGCCGTTCGGGCGGGTAAGTACCACTTGCTGGTCATTGATGAAATCTCTGATAATCGGGTTGGTGTAGGCGTAGCAAGCTGCCAGCGACATATCGTAAGCCGTGGAGTATTGCGGGCCGGGAAGGCCACTGGGGTTCACGAAATGAGAATTGTACATCCTCATGCGACGAGCGCGGGCATTCATCTGCTGTACAAACTTGTCCACACTCCCGGCGCTGTCTCGGGCCAGTGCCTGAGCTAAGTCGTTGCAACTGGCGGTCAGCATGGCGTGCATGATAGCACCGCGTGTGTAACTCTCACCCACTCGCAGGCGCGAGCGAATAGGAGTCACGCTGGTTTTGTCCTGCTGGGTGATGGTCATGCGGCGGTCGAGTTCCCCGGCATCGCAGGCGCAGAGGGCAGTTATAATTTTCTGAGTACTGGCGACCTGTCGGCGCTCATGTTCGTTGTGTCCGTAAAGTACATGTCCGGTGCGGGGGTCAATCACGCAGACGGCCGCGCAGTTGGGAGTGGGAGCCGGGGTGGATGGGGTAGCCAGAGGGCGCGATGGAACCAGAGCTCCGCGACGGTCGCCGTATACTTTTGTGGCGGATGTAGGGAGCGGCGTTTGAGTGTGTATTGCCGGTACGTATGTGCGCTGAGTTCGGTAATTTTTGCTGCTCAGATACCCGGAGTAGGTCTGGCTGCAACTGCTCACCAGGGCGGCTGTACACACGGCTGCAATATAGACAAAAAAGCGCATGCGCGCATGCTAGCACAGGCCTATTTATTTAGCAAGTCTTAATTAAGGCATTTTTTCGGATATGCTATTGTCTGCAGTGCGGTTTGCTGAACTGTCTCCGGGGGGTGCTTGAGTTGTGAACGGTTACTCGCAAAAAGGCTTTTTTGATTTCGAAAATTTTGATAGTTAGAGAGAAAGACGGTGCGATGCTATTTGTGTGTATGTTGTGGTGCATGTCATGTTTTTTTTGTCGCGGGCGAAGATTGGACTTGCCATATATCTGAGCTCATGGCAGAATAGCTGCATGGCGTATCGTTCACTGGTGGCTCTTTTTGCCTTGGTTCTGGCTTGTCTGCTTGGTTGTCAGCAGGGGCAGAATTCTTATCTCAGAACACCTCCTGCCTTTAAGTTCAGGCCGGAGAGCAGGCAGATTCTGCCCCGTTCTATCGGTCGCCTGGCCAAAGAGGCCAATATTAAGATTCGTATGATGCCGCGGCGTTCTCGTCAGCGACGCGGTTCTCACCGCATGCGCCCTTCGTTTATCACCATCCACAGCACGGCCAATCATGCTGCCGGTTCGACCGCCATGCAGCACTCTCGCGCTCTTTGTCAGGGGGCTATTACTGACCGCAGCTGGCACTTTACAGTGGATCAGTTCATGGTGGTTCAGAACCTGCCTATGAATGAGTCCGGATGGCATGCAGGTTCCGAGGCCGGTAACAGGCACTCCATCGGTATCGAGATGTGTGAGTGTGAGAGCAGGGGGCACAACCACTTCCGTACCTGGGATCGCGCCGCTAAACTTACGGCTGTGCTCATGAAGCGATATGGTATCAGTTTGCGGCGCGTTGTACCACACCATCACTGGACCGGCAAGAACTGCCCCATGCCGCTTATGACCAACGGTCGTCCCGGGCCTAAGTGGGGCTGGTTCCTGTCACGCGTGGACTACTACTATCGTTGCATTAACAACGGTCAGTCCAATCGTTGATTCCTGTGTTGCCTGTCGCCCCTGTGAAAGTGGCTCTCACAGATGCTCTTGAGGGGCTTCCTGATATCAGCCCTCGAGAGTTGCAGGCTCTGCATGCAGCTTCATTTTTCACGGTGGGGGATGTGCTCATGCGCATTCCCCGCCGCTATGAAGATCGCCGCAACACTAAGCCTGTGGCCGCTCTGCTCAATGGCGAAACTGCCAGTCTGCTGGTGCATGTGTACAGTGCCGGGTGGCGCTTTTCCTACAAGCGGTATTACGAAGTAAGTGTGGGGGCTGAGGGAGACCCGAATGGTGCTCGCCTGTTGCTGCGCTGGTTCAATATGCCATATGTGGCTAAGTTGCTTGCTACGGGCATGAACCTGTCGATTTACGGCAAGGTGAAGGAGTTCGCCGGAAAACTCACCATGACTAACCCTGATTTCGAGGTCATGGAGGATGAAGATGCCGGCCAGAGGCTGGTAACACTGGCTATGGGCGGGGTAGCGACACCTCTTGCAGATGATGGTGCTGAGGTGCTGCGTGTGCATACCGGGCGCATTGTGCCGATATACCGTGGCATATCCGGGCTTGCGGCGCGGAGATTTCGGCGTCTGGTGTGGGATTTACTGTTCCGCTTGCCGGAGCATGTGGCTCAGCCCGGCTACGATATTGCGCCGACATATCCTTTCAGAGAAGCTCTGCAGGATTTACATTTCCCGGCAGAGCCCGAGCAATACCGCAAGGCCAGGCTGCGTTTTGCGCTGGCTGAGTGTTTTTCCCGTCAGTTCTGTGTAGCCTGGCGCCGCCGCCGGGCACAGGGGCGCTCCGGGCGAGTGAATGTCACCACTGACGGCTACTTTCAGGAACTGCTCTCAACCCTTCCGTTCAGTCTTACCAAGGCGCAGTTACGCTGTGTGCAGGAAATCCGCGTCGATATGGCATCCACCCGTCAGATGAACCGCCTGTTGCAGGGCGATGTTGGCAGTGGCAAGACTCTGGTTGCACTCTGCGCCATGCTGTTAGCCGTGGAGAGTGGTGGTACGGCGGCCATGATTGCACCCACGCAGATTCTGGCAGAGCAGCATTTCAACAATTTTCGCCGCCTGTTGAGTAACATGGATGTGCGCCTGTCACTGCGTACCTCTGACCGTGCTGAAGATATGGGCTATGTGCCCGATAACCCGGCCGAGGCAGATGATACGCCCCGTCTGCTGGTTGGTACTCACGCACTGCTGTACAAAAAGAACCGCCCCCGCAATCTGGCTCTGGCCGTGATAGATGAACAGCACAAGTTCGGCGTGGCGCAGCGAGAGCAGTTCGTGAACAGCGGGGACAGCCCCGATGTGCTGGTCATGACGGCCACCCCCATTCCCCGTACCCTCACGCTGACTCTCTACGGGGACCTCGATGTTTCGGTTATCGATGAATTGCCGGCGAATCGTGGTGAGATAATCACAGCCCTGCGCAACCCCAACCACATGAAGAGAATTATTGCTTTCATGCAGTCAGAGCTGCAGGCTGGTCGGCAGATTTACATTGTCGCTCCCTTGATTGAGGAGAGCGAAACCCGGGCGCAGGCTGCCGCTACAACGGAGCTTGAAAAATGGAGAGAGATATTCCCGCAGGAGCCTATCGGCCTCTTGCATGGGCGACTGTCGCCCGAGGAGAAGGATGCCGTCATGGCAGCTTTCCGTGCTAATGAAACGCACATACTGGTAGCCACTACGGTGGTAGAGGTCGGTGTAGACGTGCCGAATGCTACCATCATGCTTATCAATGATGCCGATACTTTCGGGCTTTCCCAGCTTCACCAGCTGCGCGGGCGAATCGGCCGCGGGCAGCACAAGAGCTACTGCATTCTACTGTCGTCGGCCAAACCCGGAGAACCCGGTAGGGAGAAGCTCGATGTCCTCTGCCGTACAATCAATGGCTTCGAAATTGCTGAGGAAGATTTCCGCCTGCGCGGCCCCGGTGATGTGCTTGGTACTGCTCAGAGCGGACTGGGAGCCGTGCAATTTACCGAGTGGCTGAGTGACATGAGACTGATACACCGGGCCACCCGCGATGCTAACGCTATTCTGGAGCAGGACCCGGAGCTGCTACGGCCGGAACACGCCCCTCTGAGGGAGCTTATCGCGGCTGAGGCTGAACAGGGAGTGACGGCATGAGACTTTTTTCGATTTAATGCTTGAAAATACCGCCGATTATGGTAAGCTATCGATAAACATTCAACATTTGCGAAATATGTACAAGAACATCTTAGCTACTGCGGTTGTTGCCTCTTTTTCGTATGGAATGACGGCTCAGGCACTTGTGTCTTCCCGTAACGCTGATGACCCCATGGTGGTGCTGGCTGCCGAGATTGCTGCGGTTGCACCGGAGGAGGAAGGGCAGAATATTGTTGAAGAAGATGTGCAGGGGGCAGCAGAGGAGAATATCGCTACTCGCTGCCTGATGGCTCAACTTTCAATTGTTCAGGGACTTACTGAGCGTTTGTCCAGTGATTTGGTTGCTGCCGTACCCGAGGAAGTTGCTGAAAGTTTGCAGGAGCAACTGGCCGAGGCTCAGTCGCTGGAGGCCATGGCCATCGACATCGGTGCAGGCGAGTACGAGGAACTTCAGGCCGAGATGGCTCAGGACCCGGCAGTGCAGGCTGTACTGGACAGACTGGATGAAGTGACCGCCCGGTTGGAGGAGAAGTCGTATTATAATTGTCCGGCGCTGGAGGAGGTCGTTAGCCAAATCTTGAACATCCTCTCTGATTTACAATGATATATGCGCCCGACTACCCTCTCTCTCTACCTGTTCTTTCTTGTAGCATTGCCTGTTTTTGCCGGCAACGAAGCTGTGTTGCGTACTATAGCGGCGCATAGTACTAATCCTGAGGGCTGCGAGCGGCAACAATTGCTGAGCTACCTGAAGCACGAGGACGTACGCGTGCGCTCCGCTGCACTGGATTTGCTGGAGCTGGTGACCGGCAGCGATTTCGGGCTCGACCCCTGGTTGCAGCCCTCTGATGTTCCTGCCGAGGTGCAGGCCGCCCTCGCTGAATGGGCGGCTGCTGAGGAGCTGGTGGGTGATGTGGCCAAAGCCCCCGAACCCGCGCAATTGGCGGATGCTGTTGTGCTGTTGCGGTCCGCCGACCCCGATACGCAGCGGCGTATCTGCCTGCGATTCGGCCCGTGGAAACCCGCTCTCGCTGCGGCTTTGCAGCGTGAAATAAAGGAGAATGCGCAACTGACCGAGCGTGAGCGCGACAACCTGCGCTGTTCGCTCTACCGTCTTCAGCTGCAGGCCGCTATCCCCGCAGAAGTCGGGCAGGTGGCTCCCTTGCTTGCTTCCCATGCTCGCAATGATATTCTGAATGGTCTGGAGAGCTTGCGGAAGGCCGGGAAAGCCGCCTTGCCCGTGCTGATGGAATTTGTCGAGTCGGCGGATGGCTTAGTGCGTGAGGTTGCTGTCGATGTTCTGTTGCAGACCGGTGGTGCTCAGGCATACAAAATCATCATGCCCCGTCTGATGGCAGAGCAAGACCGCAATATCCTGCAGATTGCCGCTCGTCGCGCGCCGGATTCGCAACCGCTGCCACAGATTATCGACTTCCTGAATCACTGCGCAGCTCAGGATGACGAGGATGTGGCCGTCGCTGCACTTGAGGCTCTGGCTGACATGGAGGCGGATGACGACAGTGATGATTCCGATGAGCTGCTGGACGCTGATGTGAAAATGAAGGGCAAGTCGAGTGCCGGTGCGGAACATGCCATGCCGGAGCCAACTTGTCTGCAGCTGCTGAAATCCCCCAACTGGCGCGTGCGCGCCGCTATGCTCAGGGCTCTGAAGTCCAAGGCTTCTTTCATGCCCACGATTCGCAGCGAAGCTTTGCAGAATGCCATACTTGCCTCGATGAAAGATGAGGATGAGACCGTGCGTATGCAGGCCATGGAAGTGCTCTATAAGCGCAATCTGGCTGTAAACTTTATTGACGAACTGGAGCAATTTGCCATAGTTACCCCCACGGCTGCTCCCTTTGTGGTGTACCTGCTCTGTGAGAAAAAATCAGAACTCAGCCCGGGGCTGCTTGATTTGGTGAGCCGTTTCGGGCCGGAGGATGCCGATAAGCTGGTGTACTACGATGAGGAGTACGATACCGTTTTCAATCAGGACAGTCACAGCTCAACAACTGTCATTCAGGTGCTGAACGCGCTGATTTCCAATCCCGACCCGCGAGTGCGCAGACGGGTGATGAGCGCTTGGGGGCGTCATCTCTTCTGTTGCCGTCAGGAATGGGCGGATGCCTTCGTTGATTGGTTGCAGGATACCGCTGTGCCGGAGGAGGAGAAAATTGAGCCGCTTAAGTTGCTGGCTTTTCGTATTACCGACAACGACAGACGGCGCGTGAGCGATGCCGCTCTGGTAGAGTGGTTGCACCGCGAGGTGGAGTCTCCCTCGGTCAGGAGCAGAGAACTGCAACAAATGATTGCTGCTGCTTTTCTGAGCCTGCGCCCGGTCATGGCCGCTCCGCTTATTGATGTTGAGCGACTGGAGCAATTGCCTGTAGAGTTGCTCAGTGATATTCTGGAGGATTCGCCCACTTTTATTCTGAAATTTAAGCCGGAGTTTGCCTCGAAGTTGATTCAGCATAACGACTTTCTGGCTTTCAGTGAATTGAGAAGCGCTGTAAAAGAGCGTGTCGGTGAGCATAACGGGGAATTGGCTATGTACCTGCTTGCTCTCGATTTGTCGGAGGATCAGAGGATAACTCTCCTTATCGCCGTGTTAGAATCCCTCGATGATTCTGACTCTTCGATATCGGAAAACGGAGTTGTAAAGCCATGTCTGGAGCAAGCTCTGCAACAGAAGGATTACAAGGCAGCCCTGACTGTCTATGCTGTTCTGAGCGCAGCTCCGCAACTGGAGCCGCAAGTCGTGGATATCATTGCTGCGCTGCCGGAACCGCAGCGCGCGGCTCTGGAATGTCTGCGCGACATTCCGCGCTCGGCCAATGCTGTGGAACCCTGGGCGCGTAAATACCATGACAGCCCCCATGCCGCGGTTCGTCGTTCAGTGGCCGGTTGTTTGTTGCCCATTGAACACTGGCATTTTTTCCTGCCGCGTGAGGGTGAGTTCCCTCCTTATGCTTCTACCGATGAGCGTTATTGGCAAAGTCGGGAAGCGGAGCGTTCCTCCTGCCCGGTGTCGCTTATTCGGCTGGTACAGACCATGCAGCATGATCCCGATCCATACGTCGCAATAACGGCCTGCTGCTCTGTTCTGTACCGTACCGGCGACTGCAACAGAACTCGTTTGACGGAATTGCTCAAACAGATGTCTGCTATTATGGGGCAAGATGTTGAACCCCGACAGAACGTAACTCCGGCGCAGAAACAGATGATGAGGGATGACGCTCGTGTTCTGGAGTTGACCGTGATGGGGGTCTGGTCACGCTGGAATGATTATCGTTCCGGTACGCGGGAATACTTTAAGCTGAAAGGCTCACCCAAAAAACTGCGCCCCGGTATCGAAAAGCATCTGGCAGAACTGGCCCGTGTCTTCGATAGTTACCCCTGGTCGGTTATTGATGAAGTGGAGGATAAACTCCCCAAGCGCCGGGGCTCTTCTTCTGTCTCTGCGGATATTCAGCCTCACGAGTTTGACTACCCCATTTCCTCGGTCGAGGTGGCGCCAACCGCTCCGCCTGCTCCTGAATTACCGATAGCCGGAGACGATGGGGCAGATGAGGAGGACGTCGAGGAGACCGCACCGGTTGCCACTGCCGGTCCGGTCAGGGTGGAATTTTTCCATAAGGATGGCTGTGATGTGTGTGAACAGGTGCAGCGCCGATTGGATGAGCTCAAAGTTGATTTCCCCGATATGGAAATCGTCAGTTACAACGTGGAATCCCAGTCCGGTCGAGAGCGCAATTCTGTGCTGTCGGCGCGTTTTGGCGTGCCGCCGCGCGACAGGCGCAAAGCCCCGGCTCTTTTTGCCGAGGCAGGCTGCCTGCTGGGAGAGGATGCCGCCAACCCTGTCAGCCTGAAGGGGCTCCTCGCGGCTTCTGCAGCACGCGCCGGCCGTAGTGAGCACCTGGCCGCCAACCCTGCGGAGACTTCGCCGGAATTGCCCGCTGATAATCAGCCTGCTGAAGAGCCGACTGTAAAAACTCCAACTCCGGAGCCTGCTCCTGCGATTGAAGACCGTCTGGCTGCTACTACTGCCACCGAGCAGACCGCCGCCGCCGGTGAGCAATTGTGGGAACATGTGCGCAGCTACGGCATGCTGGCCGTCGGCGGTCTTGTTACCCTCATAGGGCTTTGCCTGCTGCTGTTTGGCCGCTCAAAAGAGGATGTCGGCGAATAAATGAATATGGCACACGCGTTGGAACAATTAGAGGTTTAGGCAGCAAAATTGGAGCTTATCGTGGAAAGATAGACGAGTTACAAGTTTCGATAGACAAATTGTTGAGCTTGGCGGCTGCGCCGCAGGAAGCGTGGATTATTCCAACGTTCCCGCCCGCGCCTTAAAGCGCGGACATTCGCCATGGCTTCCCCTCCTGAAACCTTGCGGCGTAAGTCGCGGAACTTTACGCTTAGTCCTTTGTACCTCGTAACCAGTACTTCCACAAATTGCTATTTTCCTAATTGTGCCAACGCGTTATGGCACTTTAATGAAAGATGCCGTGTAGGCTCTGCTGCACGACAGGGTCCTGAGAGTATGATCGCAGGTATTTCCACTCCAGACTGCGGAAATTGCCGCACCAGGCGCCGTCAGAATAGCTATCTCTCAGGCGTTGAAGTACGTGGTACGCCTCCTCCGTTCCTTTTTGGGCGATGGCTTCGCACAAGTACCATTTGATTGTTTCCTCTGCTTGTGTCCATGGATCTAGTGGCATGTCGTTCGGGCAATCCAGTTCCCAGAAATAACGAGTGAGGTTTTCAAGTGTTTGCAGGGATTCGATGGCTCCGGTGTATTGCTGAATCGTTGATGAAAAAGCTCTGTCGGCGTCTTGCTCCTGCTGAGACTGACCGTAATGACCGGCCTTGTATTGTTCTTCGCGGATGTTGCTTATGGTATTTGCCTGTGTGTAGAGCACTTGAGTGAGCCGGGCTCTGTGTTGCTCCACCGTGAGTTGAAGCGGGGGCGTAGTAAGTTTATGTACCGTCTGTGTGGTGCAATGACAAAACAGCAGGGGCAGCAGGAGTAACAGGGGCTTCATGAGCATCAGTCTACCATAGTTGCTGCTGAATGTAAAGATGGGGCAAAGAAAAACCGCAGACCTTTGTGGAGAGTCTGCGGTCTTTGAAATCTGTTCGGCTTGCAAATCAGCGTTTGGCTGTTTTGCGGTGGCGGTTCTGCTGCTGAAGGGCGGCCTGCATCTTGGCGCAGTGGCGATAGCCTGTGCGGCCCTGCAGGGTACGCATGCTCAGCTGGGAGGAGCCCCATTGAATAATCTGAATCTCCACGACTCGGCGCCCCCACTTGCGCATCAGCTCTTGTGTGGGCTGGTAGATATCGATGGTGCCGGTGCCGACTAGTGCACTACCGTAGTCGTCCACCACATAAATATAGGGCTGTCCCTTAATCTTGAAGCGTGTGCCTAACGGGTAGACGGACCAATCTGCCGCTGCACTGCGCACCTGGTCTGTGTACTTAAGCGAGGTACCGATAGCATTGCGCGGGCCGTAACCGATGTGGTCACTCTCTGTATGGGTGTAGGCCGTCGTGCGCACCACGCGATTGAGCTGGGCAGGGTGGTAGAGAGGCATGCCATGCTTATCCCTCCCGAGCTTGGGTAGCTTGGGATTCGGCCTGGCTGAGGGGCTGGGAGCTGTGGGCATGACAAAGCCCTTGCTTACGCCCGAGGCTGCTTCTGCACAGGGTGCGCAGAAGGCCAGTGCGGTGAGTGCGCTCAGCACGCTCACGGCAAGTGATTTTACTGTTTTCGTCATTACTCGGCGATTATAGGTAAGGTGTACGGTGCGACCCATAGGCAGCACCCTTTACTTGCGGCTGAGGGCAGTTTAACATATACACCTCAGTCTTGACAAGTCCTTTTTTTATGTGCCTACCTTTTGGTGGTGCTCAGAAAAGATAGCTAAATCACAATATATGGCACAATTTTATAATTTGGCTATGCTATATATTGTATTTTGTTAAGGTTAGCTAAACAGTTAAAGTTTTTATTGTTTTTCGAGCGGGAAGGGGGGCAGAACCCAGTCTTCTTCCTTCATCAGCTCATCAAATATCACTTTGGCCTGATTACCGAGATCCAGTCCAGCAATGTTGACGTATCGCTCTGCTCCGCGAGTATCAGCCGGTTCGCCGTGCAGACCCTTGGCGGTGAGGAAAGCAATGTAGAGGTAGGCATGGGGGAAACCGGCGGCTGCGGCCTCCTGCAGAACATCGATGGCTTTCTGCACGTCACGAGTGGTACCAATACCCTTGTAGTGGGCGTATGCCATCATGGCGAGTGCATAGCTGTAGCCATCGTTAGCCGCGAGGGTGATGTAGCGCTTGCCTGTTTCGATATCCTGCTTTGTACCTTCACCGACGAGTAGCATAAAGCCCTGAGCCGCAAGAGCGATATGGTCTTTCTGGGCGGAATTGAGCCATTTGAGGTGCGCGTAGGTCTTGCTGCGGTCTTTTGGCATACCCAACTCACCGCGGTAGTATGCGCGTGCCAGGGTACGGCGGCTCTGTGAATTACCCAGCATGCATGAGAGTTGCAGCATGCTGACACCAAGCGGTACATTCTGCTCCAGTCCGGTGCTTTTGTGATATTCGCCGGGTTCTGCAACGAGGAATGAGCCGTAGACGTACATGGCCGACGGGTCATGTAGAGTCACCGCTGCTTTCAATTGCTTGAGACTGAGGGGCGGGTCCTGGCGACTTGTGACTGAGGAGAGCGCGTACATGGCTGCACCATTCTTCTGCGTAGCGGCCTTCTGCAGCCATTCCATCTGGGTTTTGGAATCGGGTGCAAATTGGCTGAGGTAGTAAATGACCTGGTGGTTACCGCGGCGAATTTCCCCTGCTACTTCGGGGCGATCTTTGTCTGCCCAGGTGGTGAGACGTCGATTTTGCAGTAACCAGCTGAAGCGCGTGTCGAAATTGCCTGATTTTGCAGCCTCTACCATCATGCGATTGGCAGCCTTATCGTCCTGTCGCACGCCTATTCCCATGCGAAGGAATAGGCTGTAATCCAGCATAGCCGGCGCATATTTGAGTTCGGCTGACTTTCTGAGCCACTCTGCGGCTTCTTTTGCTCCATCTTGCTGCGCTTTCAGCAGGGCCTCGCGCTCCGGGCCTCGCACATATCTCAGCTCGGGGGCTGCATTCTGAGCGGCTCGGGTCATACCGAGGTAGTGCATGCCGATGGCATTGCCGTCTTTTGCCGCCTGCTCCATCCACTGCGCCTGACAGAACTCATCTCCTGTTGCGGAGAGCATGATAGCCAGAGCTTCGCATATATCGAGGTCATTGTCCTTGGCCTTTTTATTAAGCTCGGCAAGGAAAGCGTTGTATTTTTCAGGATGTGCAGCCGGGCTTGAGTCGGCAGAGGCCGCTGAATTTGCATCCGGTAAATCGGGGCGTTTGATTCCCTTGTTTTTTCTGACTATCTTACCTTTTGAAGCTCGGTGACGTTTTGTAAGGCGTTTGTCATCAGACTGCTGAGCCTCCACCTGCATGGGGGATAATACGGTGGTGAGAGCAATCAGAGAGGTGAGTAAAAAAAACGGCTTCATGGTTACACGTAACTGCTGTTTGCGATTCTAAGGTGATGGCTGTTTTTTGACAAGTGTAAATCACGTCTTGCATGGAGTGAGTACTCACCAACTGTGTCAGCAGATGAATGGCAATCAGGCCTGTTGCAGGGCCGTGCGCATGCAGTTGATGTCGGGCATGTTGCCGAACCAGTAGTTGTAGGCGTATGCCCCCTGCCACAGCAGCATGGCTAATCCGTTGTCTGTCAGACAACCGCGTTCGGCTGCCGCTCTTCGTAAGGGCGTGTCGTGAGTTACGATATCGTACACCATCTGTCCCGGGCTCAGCCACTCGGCCGGCAGGGGCAGGGGGTCGCCTTCTTTCAAGCCCAGACTGGTGGCATTCACTATCAGGTCTGCCTGTGCTGCGGCTTGCTCCAGCTCCTGTGAATTGAAGTGGCAGGTGCTCAGTTCTCCGGAGTATTGAGTGCTCAGTTTGTCTGCCATCTGCTGCAGTTCAGGGCGTGGCCGATTGACCAGGCAGAGCGAGCGGCACTTACTCAGCACACATTGTGCGGCCAGTGCGGAACCGGCGCCGCCGCAGGCTCCCAGTATCATCACCCTCAGTTCGTTGAGGGGCTTGCCGTTGAGCTCCTGTATGGCGGTAGCAAAGCCGGGACCATCGGTATTGATGGCTGTCCATCCTCCCTCGGGGTGGCGTTTCAGCGTGTTGGCCGCTCCGCAGAGGGTTGAGAGCGCATCTGCCTCGCGGGCGGCTGCGAGTGCTTTCTTTTTGAAAGGAACTGTTACATTCACGCCGATGAAGTTCAGCTCCTCCAGCTGTCGGAGCATCGCCTCAAATTCCCCGTCATCCATGCCGGCCAGCAGGCGTACATAGCGGTATGGGCGCCCATCGTTATCTAGGGCGGCCTGTTGCATCTGCGGCGATTTACTGTGCGCTATGGGGTTGCCGATGACACCGAGCGCCACGGGCTCTTGTGCGCGCAGCAGCGCTATCTCGTCTGTTGTATAGTAGGCTGACATGGTAAAAAGACGAAGGACGATGGGGAAAATCGTCCTTCGTGTATGAAATGGGTTCGTGGCTGCTTTACTTGCTCTTCACACGAGCGATGGCAACCTTCTCCATCTTGATGGTCACGCT
Source organism: Akkermansia sp. (assembly GCA_017471985.1). Classification (GTDB taxonomy): domain Bacteria; phylum Verrucomicrobiota; class Verrucomicrobiia; order Verrucomicrobiales; family Akkermansiaceae; genus Akkermansia. The sequence continues at coordinate 118,285 of JAFURE010000046.1, forward strand.
GGGGGAAACCTCGATGAGAACGGTGCTCTCCTGCACGTCGCGCACGATGCCGTGCAGACCGCCGATGGTTACGACCTCGTCGTCCACCTTCAGGCCATCCTGACGGGCTTTATCCTCCTTGGCTTTCTTCTGCTGCGGGCGAATGAGCAGGAAGTAGAAAATCACAATCAGAAGAATGAGCGGCAGGAAGGAGGAGAACATGCTCGGTTCCTCTACAGCCTGTGCAGGAGCTCCGTTGGCGGGAGCTGCGGTGGTCTGGGTGGTAACGGCCTGAGCCTCCGCAGGTGCTGCAGCGGGGGTTGCCTGTGCTAATACGTTGATGTAGCTCATGGTATGTCGTTTGCTTGGTAACGCGAGATGAAGCTGCTCTTGAAGTCAGCGAATTGTCCGGCTGCAATGGCGCTTCTCGCTTGCGCCATGAGCCGCAGGTAAAAGTGTAGGTTCTGGAAGGAGAGCAGGCGCAGAGCCAGCATCTCCCCGGCGCGGAAGAAGTGACGGATGGCCGCGCGGGAGAAACGGGTGACATGCGGGTGCCCTTCGGGGTCGAGCGGGCGGTTATCGTTCTCCCAGCGCTTGTTCTTGATGTGAATGGGGCCATCGGGCGTGAGTGCCACACCATGACGAGCCAGTCGCGTGGGCATCACGCAGTCGAACATATCCACACCGCGCTCAATCATTTCGAGTAACTGAGTGGGGGTGCCCAGCCCCATGGCGTAGCGCGCTTTGTTCTGCGGCAGCCAGGGGGCGGTGTTTTCAATGGCACGCAGCATTTCGTCCTCTGGCTCACCGACAGATACACCGCCAATGGCATATCCGTCAAAATCCATCGCGGCGAGTTCCTCTGCACAGAGCTTGCGCAAATCGGCATACACAGAGCCCTGCACAATACCGAAGTGCTGCTGCAAACCGCTGCCACTGGTGGGCTGGTGCTCATCTATCCACTGCTTGCAGCGCTTAGCCCAGCGCAGGGTGTAGCCCAGCGATTTCTCGGCATATTTACGGTCGCAGGGATAGGGGGGGCACTCATCGAAGAGCATGGCGATGTCGCTGCCCAGATTGGCCTGAATCTCCATGCTGCGCTCGGGCGTGAGCATCATGTAAGCTCCATCGATGTGGTTGCAGAACCGTACACCCTCCTCGGTGATTTTGCGCAGGCGTGCCAGGCTCCAGACCTGAAAACCACCGCTGTCGGTCAGCATGGGGCGGTTCCACCCGGCAAAGCTGTGCAGGCCGCCCAGATTGCGAATGGCTTCATCACCCGGTCGCAGGCACAGGTGGTAGGTGTTGCCCAGAATAATCTGAGCCCCCAGTGCTTCCAAATCCTCGGGGTGCAGGGTCTTAACCGTTCCCTGTGTGCCCACCGGCATGAAAATCGGGGTCGGCACCTCGCCGTGTGGCAGGTGCAGGGTGCCCAGTCGTGCGCCACTGGGGTCTGTTTTGTGCAGGGTGAAACTCATGAGTTGCGTACAAATCTGGCAGCGAAGATGGGCTTACCCATGGCCTCCCACTGCTGTTGAAAATCCGTCTTGGGGTAGAAAGGGGCATTCCACTCAGCCTGAGTGAACAGCGGGCTTGCATTCATTTTCTCGCATACCCACTCAAAGTATTCCTCGTGGTCTGTCTTGAACAGTACTTCGCCGCCCTCTGCCAGTGCCCGGTGCAGCACGGGTATAAAACTGTCCTGTACCAGTCTGTTCTTGTGGTGTTTCTCCTTCGGCCAGGGATCGGGGAAAAGGTAGTGCAGGCGGTGTATGCTGCCCGGTGCTACCATCCATTCCAGGAAATAGCGGCTCTCCACTCGCAGTCCCCGCACATTGCTCAGTCCGCGGCGGGCGCTCTCGCTGCACACCTTGCGTATGCGCCCCAGCAGGCGCTCCACGCCCAGAAACTGTGTCTGCGGGTAATGCTCAGCCATGGCCAGCAGGAATCCGCCATCCCCACAGCCCAGGTCAACCTCGCAGGTCGGCTCACCACCCGGTCCGAACATTTCGGCAACCGTGTAGCGCTTGAAGTAGTCTTCCGGTACGAACGCTGTATTCATCTTGCGCGCGCATTGTAGCAGAACAATCTCTCCTTGTCAAAGTTATGTTCTGCCATATCTCAGGGGGGCGCGTATATATCTTCGCGTTCCTGTTGCCCGACTGAACGTTGTTCGGCTTGTCGTGGCCATATTATTTGTCCCCCTGAGTTGCGAAACAACACAGGGGGCTTGGTATTTGTTTGTTATCGTGTGAAGAAGCTTTCTTTATATCCTTTACCCCGACAGCTCGGGCACCTTTTGCCACTCCATCGTTTTTGTCCGTTGCAGAGTGTGCACTGCTTTCGGTATACGCCATTGGAGTCCCTGCCTACTCGGGTGGTCGAGGTAACTTTCCCGTTAACGCAGGCAGGGCAATCCACATAGCCACCTGTATAGCTGTTTGATACCACGCCTTTTCCGTTGCAACGGGTGCAGTCGGCTCTTGTTGTCTGATTGGTTAATGATGAGGAGCCCCTGCTGCGAGTGCTGTATGAGCTACCTCCCGCACCTGCACTACTGTAACCATAGTTTCCGCCTGTTGCTCCGTAATTGTTGTAATTGCCCACCGTGTTTGTGGATGTCGTGTCCATAGAGGCAAGACCGACGGCTGTAATGAGCAGCGCATTTTCCACACAGGTGACAGGCAGATCGACGCACAGCCAATCCAGCACACCCAGAGTATAATAACCGGCTGCTGCCGGTGAAGTATAGCGGAACTGATGTTCATAGTTTCGGGGCGTTCGGACGATGGGCGTGGTTGTTGTGCATCGATTCAGCACACTGTTACTTACCGGTTCCATATGTTCCGGTTTAGTGGGAGAACCGGCTTTGCCGGTCAGATATCGGGCGTAATTTGCAGGAATTTTGACAACGGATTCTCCCTTATATTGCCTCTCAACGCTTTTTTCATCTTCGGTTACAAGTGCGTTGTAGTGAGTGGTAATAGGTTTGCCGACTCGGTAGCGCGATACATTGATGTAGTGGGAATCGCCGTCACTGTACACGACTTGCCCGTCTTTACCCTTGATGTTTTGTGTGGTGACGACGGCGTCATATTTAGCTTTATCAAAAATATGACCGGCCGTGTTCAGGTAGCAACTGCTGAGCAACATGCAGCATGCCATTATTACCAATAGATGTAGCGAAGATTTGTTTGTTGTTTTCATAATAATCATGTTGCCCGAATAGAAACAGCTCAACCACTCCTTCTATGCGTGCTGAGAAAAACACCCTCCGTTATGCACAGAGGGTGTTGATGCTTTAGTAGAAGTACAGAGTGCCTCCCCCAAGGTTCAGGTTGGTTGTATCCCTGCCATTGGTGAGGATGGCAATGCAGCTGCTGGATTTGGCGGTAGTGGCGTTTTGGAACTCCATTTCGAGGGTCAGGCGGGTCATGCCTACATTCGGTATATAAAGAACCAGCGTAGCTCCGCGTGCGTCATTTTTACGTGTGAAGTTGTAAGAGCCGGTAATCGTTCTTCCGTCTACCGTTACCCTAAGTGCCGAGGAAGAGGTGAAGGTAACGTTCCTGACTCCCTGAATGGTGTGATTTAAGGTGAGGGTTTTACCATTCAGGTTGGTCGGTCCGATTTTTTTGACGGAATCGGTAGTCGTATTACCGTTGGACTCGTTGCTGTCGTTGTCGTTGTTTTCTGTAGTTGTAGAGTCAGATGGGGTGCTGCTGCTGCCGCCGCCGCCGCCACCACC
>JAFURE010000047.1 GCA_017471985.1 Akkermansia sp.
ATTCGGTTTTTTATCAATTTTGCGGGAATCAAAAACGATTCTGCCTTTATCTATCGCAAAGTACGGCAAGCCGAATCCCACATCCCATGATTGCTGATAGTGCAAAATAACATTTATCGGTAATCGTTTGCGTATTTCCTGTGCCAACTCATCATGTTTGAAGGGAAGTTAGTTGAGGGAGCAGCACAGGAGGAAGCTCCACCCGGCATCTCGTCGGCCCCTCTACAAATTGGAGTTTGGCAGAGAATTACCCGCGAGCGTAGCAAGCCAAACTTTTAACCCGCGCTTGCGCGGGTGACATACGAGAGCCTAGGGCGTAAGCCCTAGGTAACCGAATAATAAAAAAATAAGAACCCACACAAAGTGTGGGTGGCATAAGCCGTTGCTTCAAAAAAAAGGGATTTTTTACTTGCCTTATGAAGTTCACGTGATAACATGCGGGAATAGTAAATCAACATGGCCACAACATTTACCAACGTTTTCGTTCACATCATTTTTCATACAAAAAGCTCAAGTGTGAAGATAAACGAAAAAGACCTGCCGGAAATATTTCGCTATATCGGCGGTGTTATTCATAGTATGTCCGGTGTTGCTCATATGGTTGGTGGTAGGCCTGACCATGTTCACATTCTCTCAACATTACCTATCTCATTGAGTCTGGGCGATTTTATTCGTTCCATCAAATCAAATTCGAGCAGATGGATTAAAAGTCTGGACGCTGAATATCACGGTTTCGCATGGCAAAGAGGCTACGGTGCTTTTTCTGTAAGCACATCACAAGTCAAAACTGTGGTAGATTATATCAGAAACCAGAAGGAGCACCACCGAATACATTCTGCAGATGAAGAACTTCTACTGTTCTTGAAGAAAAACGGGCTGGAAAATATGGTCACGAATGAATAAAGTACATCATTCAGACAGACAGCCACCGTTTATGCCACCCGCGCAGGCGCGGGTTCTTTTTTTTCTTTTTTCCCTCTACCGGGGGCTTACGCCGCCCGGCTACAGCATGCCACCCGCGCAAGCGCGGGTTCAGATATTTGGCGGGCTTTTAAGCCCGCGGCCTGTCATGACGACCTGCCTCGACATATCACAGAGAAGCCGGAAGCAAGCAGCCCGAAAGGGCTGACGCGAAGCCAGGAACTTACAAAATCGCCTGCCACGGCGTAGCAAGCGAGCACAGCGAGACGCGCGGAGGGTAAGTAATCAGAAACAAAAAGATAGCCACGGCGAACATGGCAAGTATTAAGCCCCAAATGAGCAAATAAAGAAACAGCTTAAAGTAGCAGGTTAAGCAGTCCCCTACCCTACCATCGCGGGCAAGTCTCATGTTCAGGTTCGGCATACTTGTATTTTAGGCGTGAAAAAAACGAAAATCAAAACAAAAAACAGCAATTCCTTAAACGTAGTTGACTTATATACAAAGCCATGATATAAGAGGGGCTGAGAAATGACGAAGTTAGGACATCTGGCCGCCATCGCATTCTGGGGAATGGGGGTCGTGGTAGCCATTGCAGGCATGGTTATTCTGCCGAGGGAGGTCACCGGCAGGGATGTGCTGTTGTTGCTGCTTACTCTGGGATTTCTGGTGCTGACCATCTGGGTAGCGCGGCGTGATTGGCAGCTGAATGACAAGGGGATATGGGACAAGCTGAGAAAAGCCATTGAGAAAGATAAGCCCGAGCTTGCCGCGCGCTGCATTCGCTCGGTGCTGCAGGATGGTTCACTTATCTGCAAGGATGATGTAGCCGCCCACCTCCGGTCAGCGCTGCAAAAAGAACGCTGGGCAGTGGCGACTGCCATGCTGAACGCCGGAGCGGCCAATCCGGCTATATTGACCCCGCCCCATTTCCTTGCGCTCGGTGTGCTGGAGGAATGCGTAGCCTATGGCAATGTACCGGCAGTTCGTCTGCTGCTGGAGCATGGGGCTCCGCCGGATGCCGGCACGTATTATCCGCCACTCCTGGATGCCCTGGCCCGGGGGAGGCAGGACATCGCCGACCTGCTGCTTGCACACGGAGCTACCCCGCATGGGGGCAATCCTGACTTTAACCCTGACCGCCTCACAGCCCTGCACCTGCTCTGCTCCTACAGGTGGGTGGCGGATGCCGCTGCCACCATTCAAACAGCCGAACGATTGTTGCAGGAAGGGGCAGATATCAATGCCCGGACTCTCACCGGATTTACCCCGCTGGATGCCGCGATGGACAGCCGATTCTCCACCGGTACAGCCTGCCCGGAATTGCTGGACTTTCTGCGCGAACGTGGAGCCAAGCGCGGGGCTCTGCTCAGCGTACCGCAGGCGAGCTACCATGCAAGCGTGCTGATGAAGGGCGCGCCGATAGAATTGCCCCCGCTATGTCACGGGTGCGAACTGGAGCAGGCAGAAGCCCCCACGACGGCACCCATGCCCCACGAGTGGCAAGTGTTGCTGACATGCCGGAGCAGCGACGGCGAACTCCCCCTTGCAGCGGCTCACCGATTGGCTCTCGCCGTGCAGGAGCTTTGCCGGAGCGGGCGGGCCGTTGCTGCCGATTTGGGCAACGGATTTACCCCGGCAAACGAGATTGCTGACGCTGAGCACCCCCTACTCTGCATGCTGAGGCTCCATTCCTGCAACTCAGAAAACCAAGCAGGGCTGGAAACCGAGGGCATGCCCCGATTCGGCCTGCCCGAATTGCGCGCCGTCGACAGCCCCGGCACCCACCGGGACTGGCTGCTCTATGCCACATGTCAGGTGCTGACCGCCTTTCTCGAGCGCAACGCTTGCCCGGTAATCGAGCATGAAATCCCGGTCGGAGAGATGGAGGACGATGACCCCTGGTCTGCGTATGAAGTGTTTACCCTGAGCCCCTGCTCCCGCCAACATGGCGATGGACCTTGCTTAGAAATCACCCATCATTATTACTGAGGGCTCCCCTGAACCAAGGCTGATTGCTCACGCTATGGCGTGCAGAAAGAGTGCCAGCAGCAGTAGGGCAGCGCTCAGCACCGCGTAGAACGCCTTGCCGGTAAAGAGCAGCAGGTAACTCAGCCACCCTACCATCAGCACCAGCCACCAATAAAACGGGACATCCCCATAACTTTCGTGGCAACAAATGGCACCGTTCAGTCCGGCGAGGGGGAGGGTGCACACCAGCAGAGCCGCCAGAGCCAACCATTGCTGCAAACGGGGCAGGCAAAAGCACCCCGCCCACAGCAGAACAGCCGTAACCATAAACCATGGCAGTATCTCTTGCCAAGCGGCCACACTTTCACTGCTGCACGATTCGTAAGGGTCTGCCATCACAAACTGTACTGTCAGCGCTATCAGCGAACAGGGCACCAGTACGGACACAGCACGAAAAATCTTTTTGGCAATGGGTGACATCATTTCAGGAGAGTTGTTTCCGTACCGGATTGCAATCAGGCTTTGTTCCCTTGCGCTTTGGCGCTACGCTTCTTAAGCACCAGCAGGGTGATGAAGAGCGAGCCCAGAGCGAGTGGGAACACAATGAACCAGTTGTGCACAAAACCGGCCATCAGGAACGCCGCGAAGGACACGGCAGACACCGTCAGCACGTACGGCAACTGGGTGGAAACGTGGCTCAGGTGGTCGCACTGAGCACCGGCGCTGGACATGATAGTGGTATCCGAAATCGGGGAGCAGTGATCGCCGGCCACAGCACCGGCAAGACAAGCCGACATGCCGATGTACATGAGGGGGCTGGTCGGGTCGAATGTGCTCACAACAATGGGGATAAGAATACCGAAGGTAGCCCAGGAGGTCCCCGTGGAGAATGCCAGAATGGCAGCCACCACAAAAATCACAGCAGGCAGGAAGTTCACCAGCCCGGCGGCGGAGTGCTCCATGTGGAAGGCGATGAACTCGCGAGCCTCCAGCGCGCCGGTCACATTCTTAAGCGCTGTAGCCAAAGTCAGTATAAGGATGGCGGGCACCATGGCGATGAAGCCCTGGGGTATGCAGCGCATGGCAGCCCGGAAACTCAGCACACCGCGAATGCGGTAGAATGCCACGGCCAACACCAGCGCAATGATAGCCCCCCAGGGGAGCCCCACGGTAGCATCCGTATCACTCAGAGCCTCAGCAAAGGACTTTCCCTCCAGTATACCACCCACGTACACCAGAGCAAAGGTCTCCAGCCCGATGAGCAAGAGCACCGGCACAATAAGGTCAACCAGTTTACCGCAGCGGGAGTCAAGCTGCTCCTGTTCCTGCATGGCTTGATCGGGCAGCACGGTGTGTACATCGCCGTGTTCGGTGGCATTGCGCTCATAGCGCACCATGGGGCCGTAGTCAAAGCGCATGAGCACCAGCATGACCACAAAACAGAGAGCCAGCAAAGAGTAGAAATTGAACGGAATGGCCTGTATGAACAGCTCCAACCCATTGTAGCCCGTGCCGGCAGAGTACTGCGAAACCGCCGCAGCCCAGCTCGAAATAGGGGCAATCATGCATACGGGGGCCGCCGTGGCATCAATGATAAAGGCCAACTTGGCACGGGAAACCCGCTTGGCATCGGTCACGGGGCGCATCACACTGCCCACGGCCAGACAATTGAAATAATCATCGATGAAAATGAGAATACCGAGGAAAAATGTGGCCAGCTGACTGCCAATGCGGGATTTGATGTGGGTCTGAGCCCACAGGCCGAAGGCTCGGGTAGCTCCCGTCTTGTTAATCATGCACACAAAGGCACCGAGAATCACCAGAAAGATGAATACGCCCGTGGTGGCCTTCATGCCCTCGATAAGTCCGGTATTCACCACGAAGTCCACCGTCTCCATCGGCGAGAACTGCGTCACGAAACAGGCGCCCAGCACCACACCGGCAAACAATGCGGAATATACCTCCTTGAAGATGAGAGCCAGCACAATGGCCAGCACAGCCGGAGCCAGCGACCATATCGTGCCGCAGAGCGGAGATTTGGCCGGGGCGGAGGCGACCTCTGCAGCAGGCAGCTCGGTGGCACCAAAACTTTGCATGGCCAATACAGCCATCACAAGCATCAGAAGAAGGAGGAATCTCTTCATGGCGTCTCTCATCTCGGTTTCAGTATATTGCGCGGGAAACTTACCACAAAAAGCGCACAGTGTCAATATATATTGGAATAGCACGCACGTTAGAGCGCGTGCCGAGATGCCCGCGAATGAGCTTCGGTCTGTCGGCGGGCACCGGCGTGTTTCAGTTTTTCTATCATGCGACGGCAAAGCTCGCGGTGAGCGGGCAGTTTGGCGCGCTCCAACGCTTCGGTCGCTATGTCCAGCGGGGTATCCTGCAGCGCATCCGAGTTATCGAGGCGGCGCTCTTCATATTCCTCATCGCTTTCCCCGGGACGCTGCGGCTCGGCATCTCTCGGAATAAGGTTAGGGTCAGCCCCCGCCGCAAGCAATAGGTCCAGATGCTCTTCCATCATCTTTTCCGGCTGTTCTTCACGCCACATTTCTTCATCATAAGGGCGTAACAGAACACTCATCAGGCATTGAAGAGCCGTTTGAGAGGAGGAATCATCATTGACATTCACCAGTTTCTCCCGCAAAACCCGCTCGAGCACAGGACGAGCCTCTGCAAAAGTGACAATCAGGTTCAGATTTTCCGGGGTCATGCTCATGCCGTGGTCCAGCGCCCACAGCCAGGGAACTATACCTTCCGGGGTATGCATCATCAGAGCCATATCGCAACTGAGTTTGTTGATGCGGCGGGAGGCATTGAGATTGCAGCCATGAGCCAACAGAAACTCCGCCGTTTGCCGGCGTGTTTCCCACGGCAGAGTGCGACCATGAGTAAACTGCCCGTTAAGCAAAGGCGAAAGTGGAGAATCTACCTCCATGACCTCATAGCCGGCCTGCCGAGCTTCGGCAATGGCATTCGGGTTAGCTCCATGCAGCACCAGCGCCTCCAGAGCCTTCAGATGACCGGTTTGAGCGGCAACGATAGCAGGGGTAAGACCGTAGACATCCTGAAAACTGACGGAATCGGCAGAAGAGGCATCGCCACTTTCGGCAAAGCTATGTAACATATCAGAAATAGGGGCTGCCACCATGCGGGCAGCATAAGCACCGGCAAGATGTTCAACAGGTCCGGGGTTGACGGGTTCCCCGCCCATCGCTTGTTGAAACGCCCGGGGTAATAGCATCATGCGCTCCACAGTATCCGGTGCGTATTGCTGCCGCAGATAATGGTCAAACTCCTTGATTGCCGCCTGCTCCTGCGGAGTCCAGCTCTCATGAAAATCCGGTTCCGCTTTCAGAGTCCACCCCCACAGCCACCATGCACAACTGCCGGCAATAAACAACAGGAACAGCGGTATACCGATGCAGGCATACCATAGCCACCGACGTACTTTGCGCAGTTTCGACATGATTTTCGTTCTTTCTGACTGATTATACACGCTATACTTCATTTTACAAGATATTTATGGGGGAAGTTGAATGTTGAATGTTGGAAGTTGAAAGTCTTTGAATTCGGCGGCTTACGCCGCAGACTGCTAAGCTTATTCCACCGCTGCCGCCCGTGCGTTAAGGTGCAGACATAAGCTTCGGCCAAGCGCCACCTGCCAAGGAACTATGCATGCAGAAACAACATGATTATATATTAAGGTAAAGATTCAAAAAGTCAACGCAAAACAAAAATGGCAGACGTAAATTATAAAATCAGCGCCGATGCCACCAATGTTGTGCAGAAGGTGTTAAAAACATTGCCGGACTATCATGGGGGGCGTAATGAGCAGACAGTATGCGGCGCTGCCGACAAGCGAGATGGGGGCATCCACCCCGTACGACAGGAGTACAACCAACGGCTTGCGCACATAGTTACCGAAACTGCGTTGCACCGGCACCCCGGTATATGGGCGGGGTCGTATCGATGTCAGCGTACACATGTTGAGCTTTTCGCCCTTTTCTGCCCCTGCTCCGTCAATCTTACAGCCATGGGAGCATCGTCGGTTCGGGAGCTGTACGGCCCCCAGACGGGGGAACTCCGATTCCGGTATAAACAGTCGGGCCGCTTCGAGCGGCTCTGCCACTTTACGCTTCAGCTGGTGCTCAACATCTTCAGCACTCATCAGCAAGTAGCCGTCAATGTATGTGCCGGTGGGTTGCCAGTTCGCACCGTAGGTAGTACAAAAGGCCAAATCCACCGGGCGAGCCTGTCGTGAGCAATACTCCAGACGCACCCGGGCATAGTAACAGCCGTTCAGTTCATAAAAGGGTCTGTCAGCGGCATACGCAAGCTCCCGGGCTTCTGCATACCCCACCGAATCCAGACTATGCCCCAACTTCGAGGACACCATGCAACTGCAATTGCTCAGTGCACATGCCACCGCCAAGACCGACAGCAGCCTGCAGAACTTTGCGACAAGAGATTGCAGTCTGTTAAGGCTTACACTCATACAAACGGAATGGCAGCAAGGGGAAAGGATATTCGGGCAGAACTCAGGAGTCCTGCCACGTTCTATCAGGTCAGGGCGAACTTTACTCATAAACAAGGGGAAAATTGATATTAAACGAGTTGCTTTCATCATACCGGGAATATACTTGTTGTCAAGTTTTTGGGTCAGGGATTCGGAGCGGCTAACCTTTCAAGAGCGCGTACAATTCGCGCATTCGCACGTCTGCCCGTTTAATGAAGGGTAGCGCTTTCCATCGGGCCACATCGGCCGTTGGCAGCATGTAAGTGGGTCGGTAGCGTTTGGTTCGATATTCCTCGGCTTTAGCAGCATCGCCATACAAAGAGGCATAGGAACCGAATGTAGCCAGTACCTTACCATCTGCC
>JAFURE010000048.1 GCA_017471985.1 Akkermansia sp.
GCCGGAGGTCTCGCCCAGGTCGGCAATGGTGTTCACGCCGGCACCCACACCGTCGATGACGATGCTGTTGTCCTGCTGAGTCACGTTGATGGCAGTGCCGTTCAGTCGGACGTCGCCGCCGATGATTTCCTTACCCAGCTCATCGCTGCCCAGACCGAAGTTCAGGCTGCCCTTGTTCACCACACCGCTGAGGGTCACGCCCGTGCCGGTCACCTCGATGGCGCTGTCGGTCAGGCCGAGGTTGGCGGAGCTGTCGTCACCGGTCTGCAGGGTAGTTACCTTGCCGCTGATATCTGCACTTGCCTTGGTAAGGACCAGAGTGCCGTCAAAGCCATCGGCTGCGGTGGTGATGGCGGCGCTGTCGTCAGCGGAGCCGTCGCCGCTGATGGTCAGAGCGGTGGCGCTTCCCTCGGCTGCAGTCAGGTTGTTGAGCGTTACTCGGGTGATATCGCCGGTCAGGTCGATTGCCTGCTCACCGGTCACCTTCACCGTCTGCACGTTGTCGAGGATGTCGTCGCTCACCAGCTTGCCGTCCTTCAGCACGGTCAGGCCGGCCTCGGTCATGGTTTCTGTACCATTCAGGTTCCATACGCTCAGTTCCGGGCTCAGCTCGGTGATGCTTGCATACACGTCGGTGGTACCGCCGCTGAGCAAGGCTACACCATCGGTGGGAGCCACGTCGCTGAAGGTTACGTACTTGTTGGCTTTCAGCAGGGCCTGCATGTAGTCGCTCTGCACTGTAGCAAGCGTACGGTCGTAGTCACCATCGGCGTTGTAACCGTAGTTGCTCAGGTCGAACTCCTCGGCGATGCTGCCGGCCATGGCCTCATCGAGCTCGATGAGGTGGTAGCTGCCGTCGGTCACGGTGCCGTCCTCGATGTCGCTGAGCACGAGCTTAATCTTGCCGCCCTCGGTCCTGGAGTCCAGCGAGCTCAGGCTCATGCGGGTGGTATCGGGGCTGATGCCGTCGATGGTCAGCGTATCGGTCTGCACGTTACCCAGCTGATAGCTGCCGCCGTTGTAGCCGGTGGCGTTGTCGGTGACGGTCAGGCCCTCGGTAATGATATTACCGGCGGTCTGGCCCTCGCTCTCCTGGGCGGAGTCGAGCGTGGTGGTCGTGATGGTGAGTGTACCGAGGTTGTTGAGCTGGCCGGTGAAGGTGGTGGCGCTGTTGATGGTCAGCGAGCCTTCCTTACCCACGTTCACGGCGCCCTCGCCGGAAAGTGTGCCGATGTCGAGGTGACCGCCTGCCAGTCCGTCTTCGGTCTCCTTGCCCACGGACAGGGTTCCGTTGTTGGTCAGGGTGCCGATGTGTACCTCGGTATCAGCAGAGCCATTGGCGGTGAAGATACCGTTGTTGTTCAGGGTGCCGATTTCAACATCGCCGCCTACGGTCACGTTGCCGCCGAAGGCAAGGTCAACATTGCTCGCGGCCAGATCACCGCCGACTGTCAGCTCGGTGCCCTCGCCCACGGTCAGTGTACCCTTGGCGGTACCGTCGGTCATGATGAGGTCACCGCCGATGGCGGCTGTCGTGCTGCTGTCGCTCAGGCTCAGGTCACCGCCGGTGTTGTCAAGGTCGCCGCTCACGACCAGGCTGCTGCCGCCGGTCACGGAGATGCTGCCGCCGGCCTTGTTGTCAACGTCGCCGTTGACGGTCAGGTCGCTGCCGCCGGCTACGGAGATGCTGCCGCCGGTGTTGCCCAAATCGCCGTTGACAATCAGGCTGCCGGTGGTGGACTCGCCACCCAGGGCGATGGTGCCGTTGCTGTTATCCAGCGTGCCGGGAGTTTCCTCACTACCCACGGTTACAGAACCGCTCTCAATGCTGAGGGTGCCGCCAGTGTTCACCATGGAACCTGCGCTTACAGTCGCACCCTCACCGCTCACGGTAAGGTCAGCACTGTTGTTGATAGCACCGGTCACAGCAACCGTACCGCCGCTGATATCCATATCACCGGGGCTTGCGCCATCGGTGCTGTTGTTCACATCGCCCAGCACGACAAGACGGCCATCGGTCTGTACATACGAACCTGTGTTGTTCAGGTCGCCATCCACACCAACTACGCCGATGTTCTCAATCGAGCCGCTGTTGATGATATTCGGAGCGTTCTCTGCACCCGGCACGCCATAGCCGGCCTGAAGCATACCGGCATTGTAGATGGTACCGGTATTGACCAAATCGCCACCTGCCACGCTCACCGCGGTCGGTGTCTGACCGGTGGAGATATTGAGTTCACCGGCGTTGCTTAAGCCGAACCGGGAATCCATGTTACCGGCAATCACATTAAGCACGGCACCGGCCACCACTTCGGTGCGACCATTTACCACGGTTTGCACACCAAGTGTTAACTCTCCGGCGTTCACAGACAAGTTCTTCTCGATGGTGAGTTTGTCGGTGGCAGAACTACCGTTGAACTCGTACGACTCGGATTCCACATCTTCGGGAGCGATATCGGCACCGATGTCAATTGTCACGCTCTGTGCAACCACTTCACCCTGAAGCAATACCTCGCTGCAGCCGCCACCGTTGAACACCACGGAGTCACTATCCGTCGGTGCCACACCGGCCGACCAACTGTCGCCCTCGCTCCACAGGTTACTGGTATCGGAACCGGCCCACTTCAGACCGTTGACCTTTGAGGTGATAGTCACGGCACCATCGGCACCGATGCCCACGGTGTAGCGATACTGGCCGTCGGCACTGTCGTACTCGCTGGCGCCGTTGAGCAGGATATCATGGCCGCCAAGCTCGGTCACCGTCATGAGTGTCAGGCTCTTGGTGGCGGACTGGGAAATCTGGGTCAGCAGCAGGGCATCGCTGATGCTGAGACCAAGGTCAGCAGCCAGACTACCGGCTGTAATCTGAGATTCAGCAAGTGCGTTGAATGTGATACCACCGGTAATATCCAGAGCACCGGCAGTCAGCGTGCTTGCCACGCTATCCGTACCCAGGGTCAGAGCACCCGTCAGAGTAATATCGCCTGCGGTGTTGGCGGCACCCTGCAGAGCCAGATTTGTACCGGTTACATTGCCTGTACCACCGAGCTGAGCGGCCAGGGTCAGGTCGTTGCTCAGCGTCATGCCGCCGTTGTTGGTCAGCGTCTCGCTCACGGCAAGAGAGCCGTTGAAGGTAGTGGCCTGATTTACAACAACATAGTTAACATCCACATCACCATTCACGGTGTATGCAGCCGTCGTATCATCGCCAATAGTCAACTTGCTCTTGCAGCTTTCCACATTACCATCATTCTTTATATCAGCATTGATAGTTGTTGCAGAACCGGCGAAATGCACATGCAGCGTGCGAGCATAAGCACCGGCATTGATGAAAGCGCCATCCCAGCCGCTTACATCACCGGTGAACTTGTAATTTACCTGATTATTAGTATTGGCATTATTGCTATGGCACAGGAACTTAATATCACCACTTCCGGAAATATTACCACTGAGCACAGCATAACGCTGCGTATTAGCAATATTATCACTATTCAGATTATTGATAGTGATTGCCGGGGTCTCATCTGCGCCCTTAATGAGCTCCAGATTCACCGTACAGGGATTGCTCTCAGGAGCGGCGGTAGAGCCGGTATTGAACCAACCGCTAAGACCGGCCACTGCCACAGTGCTCTGAG
This sequence comes from Akkermansia sp., assembly GCA_017471985.1. Classification (GTDB taxonomy): domain Bacteria; phylum Verrucomicrobiota; class Verrucomicrobiia; order Verrucomicrobiales; family Akkermansiaceae; genus Akkermansia. Next base: position 3,636 of record JAFURE010000048.1, read on the forward strand.
TATTACCCAGACCATTAAGGAGCTCCGTCATATTGGTGGTATTGACTCCATTTATCGCCACCGTACCGGTCCAGGATGAGCTATCGCCCAGTACCACGCCGGCTCCCAGAGTGCCTACACCGTTGGCCAGAGCATAGGTGCCGGCGCCGTGCAGTTTGAGCTGGTGGGTCGCATCGGAGGTGACACCGGAGGAATCCAGCGTAGTGGTGGATGTAATATCCACCACGGACTGACCTTCCTTGGCCACCTCGATGGCAACGCCGTCGAGAGCGGCATCCAGGGTCAACCCGCTGCCGTTGAGCACAACGGCGGTCAGAGCCTCGCCCTCGCCATTGGTCTTGTCAATTCCGCTGTAAGTCACATCTGCTCCGGTCACGTAGTACTTGGTGCCCCAATCCGTACCGGCCAGAGTTACCACACCCTTGTCGTATGTGACACCGATAGCGGATCCGTCCACCGTCCAGGTTGTGCCAGCGGCCACGGTCAGGTTGTCGACAGTTGTCGCAACCGCAAAGGCGGTATTGGTCTTCACATAGCCGTTATTATGAGCCTCGCTGTACTCAGAAGGAGTGGTGGTGGTCACATAACCGGCAGAGGTGATATCGATTGCACCTGCAACAGCCAGCTTACCGGCACTGTTGTCGAGCGTAGCGGTCAGCGTAGCACCGTTGAGGGTGATGGTGCCGGTACCGGTCACAATCGCCACATCGCCGGCGGCATCGCCACCAACAGTAGCACCGCTGATGCTCCAGGAGTTGTCGCCGGACTTCAGTGTACCGCCCGTGATGGTGGTCGTAATGCCGGATGCCACACCTTCTGTACCGGTGAGCTCCAGCGTGCCGCCTTCCATAAGGAAGGTATGATTACCAGCAGCACTGTTGGCGATATGAGAGGTTGTGATGCTACCGCTCACAAGAGTCAGTTTCTCAACCCCGGTAGAGGTATGCCCCATGCTGAGAACATTTGCGCTCAGTGCATGACCATTGACAACCACTTTAGCATCCGTCTCAAGTCGAAGTTCTCCATCAACTTCAAAGTCGCCGCCCAGAACAAGAGTTCCGGCGTTCCAACCATTGATAGCCAGGTCATTCTTCACCTTGTAGTCTACAGATGTAGTAATCTCGCCGCTGCCACTGATGTCTCGTAAATCAATACGATGTGCAACACTATTAGCAAACCCGGAACCGCCATTCAATACAACCTGTCCATCACCGCTTGCAATCGATGAGAACTTATTGAATACGGCCTTTGTGCTGTATGCGCTCATGTCGAGCACACCGCCCTCGGCAATGGTCACCTTGCTGAGGTCATTCACCTGCAGAGTACCGGCGCCGAAGATGGCCGAACCGGCACCGACGCTCAGGTCACCGGTGCTGATGGTACCATTGGTACCGGCGGTGAAGGTGTAGCTCTTGCCCTCGCCTGCGGTAATCGACACGGTATTGGCTGTAATCGGGCCATTGACGGTCACGGTCTCGTTGGCAGTCAGTGCGCCGAACGTAGCCTTGTCGCCATTCACGAAGATATCCTCTGCAGTGGCACCGAACTGGGCACCGTCTGCCCAGATGTCGTTGCTCTCGGCCCAGCTCAGCTCACGGCTGAAGGTGACGTTGAGGTTCAGGTTGCCGTCCACCAGCTCAAGCGTGTAATCGGCAATATCGTCGCCACTCTTACCGTTGATGGAGGCAAACACATCGCCTGCATGTACCGAACCGGTCAGGTTCCAGCTGCCCACACCGGTCAGCAGCGTGTGTGTACCGCGCTCCAGCTCACCGGTAGTATTTGTCAGCACAATCCCCTGACCCAGGGTCAGCCCCGAGGTACCAAGTGCGATAGCCCCGGCACTCACGTCGAGCGCAGAACCATCGCCCAGTGTCAGAGCGCCTGTCACGGCAGAACCGTCCGCCCCGGCAATCAGGGCACCATCCTCAGCCACAGTCACAGCACCGGTCAGGCTCTTGCCGTTCAGGTTGAGGGCACTCTCGACCGTTACACCACCGGAAAGGGTGGAAGCAGCACCCAGCTTAATGGTACCGGCTCCACCAACGGTCACGGCATCGGTCATATTCAGAGCCCCCAAGGTAACCGTGGATGCGGCCTCTGTCACCTTAATGACATCAAAGTCCTTGAAGCTTACACCACTGCGATCCTGCGTAGCACCGTTGAATACAAGAGTACGATCACCCGTGATAACAGAAGGATTGCCCGTGGCATTGGTCGTGTGGCTTGTGCAGCCCATCTGGTAACCACCACTTACAACAGCACCGGAAGCGCTGAAGGTTACACCATCAGAAATACGAACCTCTGTGGACTCAGTGGACATCTTGCTCCTGTGAACCTGACGACCACCGGCATAAACGCTACCGTTTACAGTACCGGCAATCAAATCAACGATGATGTCACCCTGTGTGATGGTCACACCGGTATTGTCACGATGGGTGAAAGAGCCACCATAGATATTGGCAACCTGAGCGGACGAACCATTCAAGGTAATGGTGCTACTGCCTAAGCTGGCAGTCAGAGCATGACCGGCGGACGCCGACTTCATATCGACATGACCACCGAAGATGTCAGTGCCTATTGTGCCACCGGTAATCGTAATAGCTGTGGAACCCGCCTTCAGAACAGGAGCCGTATTGTTTGCGCTGTTACTCAGAATAGCACTACCGCCGGCAATAACATGATTGTAGGGACTATCGCCGGCACCACCGGGAGAGGTGGTCGTGAAAGTACCACCGGAAATAGCGATTTTAACATCACCCACAGTACTGTTGTAGGTGCCGGAGGCCATCATAACATCACCACCAACGATGCTGTTCGTATAGGAACCACCGGAAATGGTTATGGAAGTAGCTGCAGTATTGGAGTGAGCAGTGGTGTTATTTTCCCAAGCGGCAAAATGTGTACCACCGGATATCACACCGCTGAAAGCGGAAGCACCGGAGATATTAATGTGAGCAGTACCGGAGATGTTGCTGGTATTCGGGCTTTCAACATAAGCAGCACCTGCGATAGCCCCGGTGAATTCCACACCGGACTTACCGACAATGTTGATATTGGTATCACCATTAATCGCACTTGCCGGCGAGCCGCCCCAGGTAGCGTCATTATTCAGGTAGCTACCGCCCACCACCTTCTTGGCGAAAGCAGCCGTACCGGTGTACTTGGACAGGTCAATGGTAATGTTGGCGCTGCCATTCTGGGTCATCGTACCGCGGGCATTGGATAAATACATACTACTGCCATTCACATAACCATCCCCTGTCAGGGATGTGTAAATGAACACGTTCGTATTACCATTGAGCGTTGCGCCTTCATTGTGAGACATGGTACTACCACCCACAACAGAGTTGGTCACGGTAGCACCTTCATAAACGGACACATAAGTATCGCCTGTGAAGGTCGCGCCCTTAGCATCATTTAAGTTAGCACCGATGATGTAAGCAGCGGTACCACCTTTCATCAGGATGTGAGAATCGCCCACCAGATTGGCAGCACTCCCGGAATTCCAGTTATTGCACACGTTACCGCCCACTATCTTGTCGAAAGTGCCGCCGGAAACAGCCATCCACGTATCCCCTGTACCGGCTTCGCCATCCTTACCGCCGACGAGCAATGCAGCGGCATCACCACCGCCTGTAATTTCGGCTGCGGCGTATGCAAGGGTGACAGTTCCCGTTGCGGCCTCCTGCTGGGGCACCGTGACAGGAGCTCCGGCCAAGCCGGCGGCACCCCAATTGATATCCCAATCAGTCTTGATCTCAAGAGCTGCACCGCTCTTACCCTGGAGTTTCAGGTAACCGGTACCGTCATCCACCAACTCCCAGGTGCCGTCTTCGACCGCGGCAACCGAAATAAGGGCGATATTCTCTGCTGTATTCTTAATACCGAGGTTCACACCGGAATCCAGCGCGCCCACCATACCGAAAATATCAATCACCGTATCACCACTCAGCGACTCGATGGTAAGAGCCCCCATGTCGGAACCGTAGGAAATAAGTCCACCGGTCAGAGCACTGATGGTCAGAGCGCCCTTACCACTCAGGCTCAGGCTATCGGCCGTAGTAGCACCGGTAATGGCAAGAGTCTTGCCGGTTGCCACCTTGATAGCGGAAAGCGTGATGGAGCCAGCCTCTACGGCAATGGCGATATCATCGCTGATTTCCATACCGGCAGCCAAGGCAATCGAGCCGGTTCCCTGCTTGGTGAACCCGGTACCGGTCAGGCTGTTGAGTACGGTCACCACACGGGAGCCGTCTACTGTCACATTACCGCCGGAGGCAACCAGAGAGCCGATAGAGCCCACGGCACGCCCCTCGTTACCAAACTGCAGCGTACCCTTGACAGAGCCGTCTGTATTGCTGCACACCTCAAAAGTAGTGGCAGAAGCATTGCTGGTCTGCACACCATTGTACTCGAGCCAGTGAACCTTACCCTCCTCAATGCGGATGGTACCGGCATCTGTCGTGCAGTTATCGATGTGGAATACACCACTGCCCTTCTTGGTAAGAGTGTTGCCATTGAGCTTCATCGTGGCGGCGCCCCAACCACCGGCAACCACGCCGAGCTGAGTGGAGGTTTCCACAACAGCGTCGCCGTCCAGGTCGATAAGAGCCAGGTTACGACCACCCGGTCCTACTGCTGCGCCACTGTTTGCCAGTGTTGCACCTTCTTCCAGCACGATGTGATAGAAGGCCTCGTGCCCATTAATATCGAAGGTACCGCCATCCTGCACCGTAATCGTGCGGTTTGTGTTGTTTGCATAGCTCACACCGGCGCTGTCATTGGCGTTCAGCTTAAGGGTAGCGCCATCCATCACGGCAAGATTAGCCGTATAATTTGCGGCAGAAGCGGTAATTACCGACCCCTCGATAGTGAGATTGGGTTTCCAGCTGGCGGGAACATTGGTAATCTTGAGGATGTCTGTTCCCTCAGCGTTCTGCAGGTAGACCGTAGCATTAGCACCAACCTCAGAAATAGCGCCAAGATCATCTAACACATCAGTGTGATAGGATGAATTCTCGCCAAGCTGATAAGTGGTACCCTCTCTCACAGTAGTGATACCCGAGCGAGTTACGTCCGTATTGACGTAGAAAGTCGTGGCATTCGGGTTCTCGATGATTATCTGACCGGCACTCATGGCGTACTCGCTCTCAGTATCACCATCGATAAGGGTGACTTTATCAAGAGTAGAACCGGCGCCGGCCACACGGTAGGTCTCGCTGGCGGCATAGCCATCTGTCGTGCTGCTACCGTAACCGGAAAGAGCTCCGGTGGACTCCACATCAAAGCCGGCAAGCCCACTCAACGCAAGCTTACCACCGGTAGAGGCAACATCCCCTGACAGAGCAGAGCTGATGATTAATCGGCCCGTACCGGCCAACGTCAGCACCCCCGAACCGGTAATCTCACCGGTCAGTGTAATATTAGCAGCCGTGTCGGTGTACAGCTTACTCTCCACATCCCACACAGAGAGATTAATCGTGGAATCAGCGGCAATATCCACACGGCGGGAGCCAGTCCAGCCCTCAGCGGAAAGTGCACCAAGTTGACCACCGTCGAGCGAAATAACAGTGCTCACACCATGATCACCGCGGTCGGATGCAAGAGTAGAAGTAACACCGTCCGTACCAATATTCAGGATACCGGATACATTTATCTTGGAATCGTTACGTACATTCAGACCTTTAATGTTAACAATACCCTTTGCTCCGATATTCAACGTGGGAGAACCATCGTCACCCAACGCAACAAACGAGTCAAGCACTCTGAACTCGCCATCTGTTACATTGAGAGCACCTCCATTGCCGCTCCAATGGCCTAAACGAGCTTTACCGGCGAAGGATGAAGGAGCCCCCTCACTAACACCGGTAACCTCCAGAAGACCGCCCTCGGTAATGTTAATGACGGAAGTCTTGCCACTGCCCAGATTCTGCATAATCAGGGAATCCGTAGTCACCTGTCCACCTGCGATATTGACGGTACCATTGCCAATGCTCAGGCTGTGGGTGTCTTCAGAGAGGAAACTCAGGCTCACGCCCTTACCCACGGTGAGAATACGCCCGGTAGCGTCAATTTCCAGAGCACCCAGATTGCCGGACACCAGGGAAACACCGCTCTCAACCGTCAACTTGGTCTCGCTGTTACCGCTGAGAGAGAGAGAACCCAGAGTTACGGTAGGACCACCATTCACTACCAGAGTACCACCTGCAGAAGAAATGCCGATGATGGTATTGTTACCGGCAGTCACATCGGTAATGCCGGAGGAGAGGGCATTCATACCCACCGTACCGCTCACATTGCTTACGGTGATTCCGTTCAGCGTAGAGGAAGTTCCCTCGGACAGGGCGATATTCAATGCGGAGCCTGTGCCGCCGACGATTGTGCCGGTATAATCGTACTGCGAAACATTAACAGCTACGCCATCAGCAATGGAAAGAGAGCCGGCACCACTTAAGAAACCCAGAGTCTGATTTGCAGCAATGGCAATAGAGCCGAGACCGCCAAGCTCAACATCGCTACCGGCGTCAAGCGTAGCAGACAGAGTAAGCACTGTGTCTTTTTTAGCCCACAGGCGGCCAACAGTACCGGTACCTGTCACGGTCAGGTTGTTAGCAGTGGCCTGAATACCTGCCAGATTAGCATTGCTCAGGTTCAGAGTGCTGCCCCCTGCAGCAGCGGTAATACCCAGATAACCGGTAGAAGAGGCAAGGGTCGATGCCTCCGTCACGCCGGTGCCCAGTGTGTGCTCATTGATCTCGTTCAGCGTCACCTGCATACCGGATATGGTCGCACGCTGAGAGGTATTACCGGAGACAATGTTGGTCATCACACTATTGCCGGTGAAGTTCTCCAGCTCGATAGTGTTGTTGTCATCCATCGTGGTCGAGGTCTGACGCACACCCCAATGCTCCGTCTTACCAGCCTCGTCGTTATCTACACCTTCACCACCGCGATAGGCAACATCGTTTACCTTAATAGCCGTGTACTGACCGCTACTGTCGCCGTTAAAATAGAGAGTATAATCAGCAGAAATATAATCCAGATTCAGCGTAATGGTCCAGCTATTACCGGCACCGAGATCCAGATAGCTGCTCTGCATGGCATTGAGCACGGTATCCGTGTTATTGTTCGGCCCCCAGGGCGCCTGCGGTGTACTGACAGTCAGAGCAGCGCTATAGGTAGTACCTGAGCTGCCGGTCAGGTTGTGGGTACCGTTGACAGCAGCCGCATCGTTACCGGTGATATTGTTCCAATTTGCTGCAGCCACGCCGCCCACATCGCCCGTAGCACCTGCGGGAATGGCATTCTTGCCGAAGTTAATGCTGATAACGTCAGCACCAACGGTTGTGCTCACGTTCATCGCGAACACAGCCATGAGAGCTGCGAACAGTTTCGTAGGTAAGTGTAATTTCATAATGTTGAGGTGTAAAAAAACTGATTAAGCGGACGTACAGGGTACAGTCCCCCATTCATTTACCCTCCCATGCTACCAAACCAGCCCTGCAAGTCAAGCAAAAAGCTCCATCAAGAACAAAAAAAACAACAAATCGAGAACGCCTAAAAACTCGACAAAACCGTTTATTCTCTACCCTGTGGCTCTACAAATTGGAGCTTGGTGAGCATTTACAATCTACAATCTACAATTTACAAAGTGCAAAACTAGGCGGGCTTTCGCCCGCGGATATGCGTGTCTATCCCACCGTTCACGCCCCCGTCTTCGCGTCTCGCTGCGCTCGCTTGCTACGCCGTGACAGGCCGTGCTTTCAGGCGCGGGCGGCGGTAAGTGTGATTCCGGCTTCGCTTATCACAGGCGTAAGCCTGCATTCTCCTACATTGTAGATTGTAAATGGTAGATTGTAGATTCGCCTCGGCAAATTGCTCTTTGCCTCTTTATTCCTCGGCCGGCAGCAGCTGCACATCGTAGCCGAAAATCTCGGTAAAGAGGTCGGCTTTGCTGCGCAGGGCCAGGTTCTCGATAGTAAGGTCATGCACACCGTGCACCAGCAACTCTATCTTACGGGAAGAGTAGCGAACCGTGAACGAGCTGATGCGGTGGGAATGGGCACGCTCCATGGCATCTGCCACACGCAGCAGGGCGGCAAGTTTCTGCACACGCAGGCGATTGGGCAGCTCCAAATCGGCATAGGTGAACTCATCCATCGTCGGGGCGCCATGGCGGTGATAACGGGCCAGCAAGCCCACTATTTCAATATCCTCGCGCGAAAGGCCGAAGATTTCGGAATTGAGGATAATATATTGCCCGTGCCTGTGGTGATTCTTGGGGCTGATAAAGGTGCCGATTTCGTGCAGAATGGAAGCCACAGTCAGCAGCAGGCGGTCGTGGCGGGAAAGACCGTGGAGCGCCTGCAGCTGGTCAAAGAGCGATGTGCAGAGTTTGCGCACCTGCTGGCTGTGCCCACGGTCCACCTTGTAGCGGTTAGCCAGCAGCATGGCGAAGTGGGTCACCTCGTGCTCCATGGAGCGGTCATCACCACGGGAGGGCAGCAGGTTGCGCAGGAAGGCAAAGGCATATTCCTCCCTCGGCATGAGAATGCGCCCCGGTTCAAACTCCCGGGCCAGGCTCAGGTAGGTTACAGCAGCCGGCAGCAGGGCGGTCACGGTGGCGTAGTCCTCCTGGAATTTCTCGCGGCGCTGCTGCAGGGGAACCGCAGCGATGTCGTCCACCAGAGTAGCCAGTTCGTCAATGGTAAGGGAATCCCCCTCGGTCAGGGGTGAGGAAATGTGGTGGAAATCGGGGCCGAAAATCACGAAGGCATCGGGCTCCTCGGGCAGAGCACCCTCAGAGTCATGCAGAATCTGCTCGACCACACCGCGGATATGCTCGCGAATGAGCGAACTCTCGATACCGGCGGAACCGCTGAAATCAGTACCGCCGATAGCCATAGCCGTGCGGTGCGCGCCCATGCGGTAACTGGCGTAGTAGGTAATGCGACCACGCTCAAACAGCAGCAGTCGCGTGTTGCCCGGCCCCACGTGCACAGCCAGCACCCGCTTTTTCTCGAGTTCGGCGTGGCTGGTGAGCATCTCCTGCATACTGACGTAGAGCAGGCGCGTCATTTCGCCATCGTCCATCACCTCGAGCTGCAGCCCGCAGATGGTCAGCAGGCGGTTGGTGATACTGTCCATATTGTGCACGTTGAGCAGCACATTGGTGGCAAGCAGTCGCACCTGCACTTCCCCGCCGCTGCGGTACTCGTCCAGCAGGCGATTATAACCACGAATGATATGCACGCAGCGATCCATCGTTTCGCGCGAGATATTGCCGAGCCGAAAAATATCCTCTGCCAGAGCCATGGGCTGCGTAAGGACATCAACCACCCTCAGCTCAGGGCCGCCGGCTTCTGCCACCAGCATCGACACCGAGCTTGCGCCCAGGAATATCACCGCCTGCACGGTCGTATTGACGGCCTGCTCATCCTTCGACTTCATTTTGCGTGCATCCTTCATCCGCTCTGTATTCTAGCATGCAGTGCCGCGCATAGCAAGCATATAGCGTGTTCAAAGGTATTTACGCTCCCGGAAGAGGTGAGCTTTGAGCGGGTCAGCGGCAGCGAGGTGGGTAAAACCGATAGCGAGGGCATCTGCCGCGTCGGGAGCGGGCGTTTCGGTCAGGCGGAGCATAGCGCGCATCATGAAAGCGACCTGCTGTTTACCGGCGGCACCTCGCCCCACAGTAGCAAGCTTAACGCAGGTGGGGGGATATTCCATAATCGGCAGGTCATAACGGGCAGCGGCCAACACCGTAGCCGCACGGGCAGAGCCCATCGTGATAGCCGTGCGGTGCGATTGCACGTAAATAATAGCCTCAATCGCCAGTTCATCGGGCTGCCATTGCTCGATGAGGGAGCACACCTTCTCGTGAATGGCCAGCAGGCAGCGGCTCTGCGGCAATTTCTGCGGCAGGGACAGCGTGCCGTACTCCAGTGCCACAGACTGCCGATGGTCGCCGTCCAGCACGGCAAACCCGGTGTTGCGAATAGCAGGGTCTATGGATAAAACGCGCAAGGAAAGGGTGCGGTACGAAGGGCGAATCCTCAATCCTTCGGGTTCACGTAGCCGCAGTAACTCCAGAGCGTGGGATCGAGTTCGGCGCGGGCGGCCTCTGCCAGTTCGCGCGCCTGCTCAATTGTTTCGGTCAGCGCAAAGAGGGTCGAGCCACTGCCGCTCATGAGGGCTGCACGCACACCGGGGCGACCGAGCATCCACATCTTGGTAAAGCCCAGCACCGGGAACTTGGTGAAGACAGCGCGCTCCAGCTCATTGACAAGCTTAATACCGTCCACCACCTGAGCGCCGTAATTCACACCCTTTATACGGTGAGCACCGCGCAGCAGCTTGTAGGCGCTGGGGGTGGATACGCCGAACTGCGGTTTGAGCAGCACAATGGGACTGCTCCAATCAGCCAGCTCGGGCTCGGGGGTCACAATTTCACCGCGGCCGGTGCAGCGGCTGATAACGGGATTGAGGAAGAACGGCACATCGCTGCCGAGAGCGGCAGCCATGGTGTGCAGCTCCTCGTCGGTGTAGTTGGTACCGATGATATCGTTGCAGGCTTTCAGGGTGATGGCGGCATCTGCCGAGCCACCGCCGAGCCCTGCCCCGTGCGGGATATTCTTGGTAAGGGTGATTTTCTGCTTTGCCTTGCGCCCGTAGGCATTCTCGAACTCACGCACGGCTTTCACGACCAGATTGCTTTCATCTGTCGGCACACCGGGAGCATCGCACAGCAGAGTAGTGGTGCGGGAGTTGTAGAAGTCGAGCTTGTCGGCCAAATCGAGCTTTGCCATCAGAATGTCCACATCGTGGTAACCATCCTCACGCTTGCCCAGAACCCGCAGTGACAGGTTGATTTTGGCCGGTGCCATGTATGTTGTCGTTGTGCCCTTACTCATGCGCCCTAGTCTACACGAAATCAGTCGCCACGTCAACCATCTGTCACCCGTACCACGCCCAAAATGACGTACACTCCCCTGCAGATTGCACAAAAAATGCAAAAAAATGCACATTTTTGTCAGATTAGGCTTGCAAATGCGTGCGTGGCGTTATATCCTCCGCTATGGCAGAAATTCAGCTTGGACTTACATTTGACGACGTGCTCCTGCTTCCTTGCCTGAGCACTATTCTTCCCGGCGAGGCCGACCCCTCTTCTCAACTGTGCGCGGGCTTCCCGCTTCGCCTGCCCATCCTCTCCGCCCCCATGGATACGGTGACGGAAGTCGACATGGCCATTGCCATGGCTCGCGAGGGTGGTCTGGGTGTGATTCACCGCAACAACCGCATTGATGACCAGGCTGCCATGGTGGCTAAGGTCAAGCGATTCGAAAATGCCGTTATCACCAAGCCCCTCACCGTGACCAGCGACATGAGCCTGAGCCGCGTGAAGGGCATCATGCTCGAGCACGGTTTCTCCGGCCTGCCCGTGGTGGCAGAGGGCAACCTGCTGATTGGCATCATCACCGGTCGCGACATGCGCGTGGTGGACGGCCATGACCTCGACAAGCTCACCGTGGCCGACGTGATGACCCCCATGAGCCGCCTGATTACCGGTACCCCCAGCACCACTCAGGAGGAGGCTCGCAAGATTCTTTACTCCAACCGCATTGAAAAGCTCCCCCTCGTTGACGAGAACGGCTGCCTGGTCGGCCTGATTACCGACACCGACATCCGCAAGCGCGAGGCTTTCCAGGAGTCCACGAAGGACGAGCTCGGCCGCCTGCGCTGCGGTGCCGCCGTGGGTCCGGGGCCGGAGTTCATGGCACGCGCACAGGCTGTTATCGACGCCGGTGCCGACGCCCTGTTCATCGATGCCGCCACCGGTCACACCAGCCGCGTGCTGCACGTGATTGAGAAGCTGCGCGAGCTCGGCAAGCCCGTGGTGGCCGGCAACGTGGTCACCCAGGACGGAGCCCGCGACCTCATCTCCGCCGGTGCCAGCGCCATCAAGGTAGGCGTGGGTCCCGGTTCCATCTGCACCACCCGCATTATCTCCGGCGTGGGTATGCCCCAGTTCAGCGCCATTCAGGAGGTAGCCACCGTTGCCCGCCCTGCCGGTGTGACCGTGATTGCCGACGGCGGTATTCGCTACTCCGGCGACGCCGTGAAGGCTCTTGCCGCCGGTGCCGACCTCATCATGATGGGCGGCATGCTGGCCGGTTGCGAGGAAAGCCCCGGTGCCGTGGTTCACTACCAGGGCCGTAACTTCAAGACCTACCGCGGCATGGGCTCCCTGGGCGCCATGCGTGCCGGCTCCGGTGACCGCTACGGTCAGAACGGCAGCGGCAAGCTCGTGGCTGAGGGTGTGGAGGCCCGCGTACCCTACAAGGGCATGCTGGCAGACGTCATCTTCCAGCTCGTGGGCGGTCTGCGCTCCGGCATGGGTTACCTCGGTGCCAAGAGCCTGGACGAACTGCGCGACCACGCCCGCTTCGTGCGCATTACCGCCGGCGGCCTGCAGGAAAGCCACCCCCACGACGTCACCATCACTCAGGATCCCGGCAACTACAGCCGTTAAGTCCTACAGCAAACAGCTTTCAGACGCCTGCCCCGCATCGGTGGCAGGCGTTTTTTTGATAAATGTAAGCCTCGGCAGCATTTACTCGGTGTTACCACCGAACTCGCGATTTTAACAATAGGCTTGCAAAGAAACGACTACGGGTGTAAACTGGGCTCGTAACATACTCAAAAGCATAACATGAGCAGAATATCCCTTGCCGGCATTGGCTGCGGTTCCCGCACTCGCACCTACATGAAACTCGCCATGGAGCACCCGGAGCAGTTCCGCATCGTCGCAGCGGCCGACCCGGTCAAGGTGCGTGCCGAGCAGGTGCGCGACTTCGCCCCCGAGGAGGAGCGCGCCGGTATACAGCTCTTTGCCAGTGCCGATGAGCTGCTCTCCCAACCACGCCTGGCCGATGTCGCCATCATCGGCACGCAGGACGACTACCACTTCGAGCCGGCCAAGCGTGCGCTCGAGCTGGGCTATGACCTGCTGCTGGAAAAACCCATTTCCAAGACCCTGCGCGAAACACTTGAACTGCGAGATTTAGCCGAAAAACTCGGGCGCCGCGTGGCTATCTGCCATGTGCTGCGCTACACCCCCTTCTACAACACCATCCGCAACATCATCCGCAGCGGCGAACTGGGTGACATCATGACTTTCAACGCCAACGAAGGCGTAGGGGCCTGGCACTTCGGCCACTCCTTCGTGCGCGGTCACTGGGGTAACAGCACCAAATCCACCCCCATGATTGTGGCCAAGTGCTGCCACGATATGGACATTCTCTACTGGCTGCTCGACCGCCCCTGCGAGCAGGTATCGTCCTTCGGTGAGCTCTCTTTCTTCCGCAAAGAAAGCCTGAAATCCCCCCGCCCTGAGAGATGCACCGACTGGACCGGCCCCATCGGCGAGGACCCCTGGGACGCCCGCAAATACATAACCGATGAGTCCTGCCGCCGCTGGCTGCGCATGGTGATGGACGGTGCAGAGGATGCCACCCCCGAGCAGATTACCGAGTGGCTGCGCCATTCCCCCTGGGGGAGGGATGCCTTCCAGTGCGAGGACAACGACCAGCCCGACCATCTTGTGGCAATCCTGCGCTACCTGGGCGGTATAACCGGCACCTTCACCATGACAGCCTTCGAGGAAGGCCGTCACATCGAAATCTACGGCACCCGCGCCAAGCTGCGCGCCGGGGCCTTCTACAAGGAAAACGGCCCGGGAGAAATCACCATCACCGAGCACTTCAGTAAGAAAGTGCGCACGGTCAAGATTGAGGAGGCCGCCGGCGGCTATGCCGGTCACGGCGGCGGCGACTGGGGGCTGGTGAGCAACCTGTACAACGACATGCGCGTGGTCGAGAGCCCGGCTCTCATGACCACCCCCATTCAGGCCAGTGCGCACTCACACGTCATTGCCTTTGCCGTGGAGCATGCCCGCCGCACGGGCGAGGTTGTGGACATTAAAGAGTTCGAGCGTCGCGTGCTCAGCGGCGAACTGAACTACTAAATCCCGCGACATGCACCCCACCGCCACATATCTGCTGCCACTCCTGCCGGCGCTGGTGCTGAGCGCCACTGCCGCAGAGTGGGGGACAGACTACGCGAGTGCCCTGCTCGCCGCCCGACAACAGGGGAAGTCCGTGCTCGTTGACTTCACCGGCTCAGACTGGTGCCACTTCTGCATACGCCTGCGCAACGAAGTGCTCGACCACCCCGACTTTGCCGCCTGGGCTACCGGTAACTTTGTACTGCTGGAGGTGGATGTGCCGCAGAACCCGAACTTCGACCCACGGCAGCTCGAGCAGAACCGCAGCCTGTGCACTCGCTACGCCATCGAGGGTTTTCCCACCGTACTGGTGCTGGATAGCCGGGGGCGCGCGCTGGGGGGGATTTTCGGGTATGAACCCGACCGCGCAGCCGTGCGCAGCGCCTTCGAAAAAGGTCTGCAAGCCGACCGACTGCTGCAACAGGCCGCCAAGCTGGAGGGGGAAGCCAAGTTACAGCCCCTGCTGGCTGCCTGGCAGCTCATACCCAAGGAGCTCCGTAAACTCAACAAGCCCCTGCAACAGGAAATCCTGGCGCTCGATACTCAGGACCTCAGTGGGCTACGCGCCGAAGCCGCTGCCAAACAAGCCCTGAAGGAGTGCATGGCAGCAGAGGCCTCCGCCCCGACCGATGCCGCAGCGCTGAATATTGTCAACGCCGCTCTCGCCCAAGCCGTTCCCGCGAACCGCCGCCAACTGCTCGAACTCAAGTACCGCCTGCTCATGCGCGGCCTCGAAACCCATGAGGACGTGTACGCCGCTGCCGAAGTTGCCTATGCCGCTATCGATGCCGACCTGCGCCTGACTCCCCGGCAGAAGGAAAACCGCAAACGCCAGCTCCGCGCTGTATTCGCCAACCCCCAGACCGCCCTCAACCGCAGCAAAACTTACCACCGTAACAGACCCAAAAAATAACCCGGCTCCGACACAGAGCAAAAAAAATCCCGCATTTTGCAAAAAAAAGCTTGCAATACGACTATAAACGCGCTACAATCCCGCCGCACTCATTCCGAGTGAATCAGAAAGCGCAGTTAGCTCAGTGGTAGAGCACATCCTTCACACGGATGGGGTCATAAGTTCGAATCTTATACTGCGTATCATTTTTGATGCACAACAGAGCACGGTAGAGGATATAACCCCTTTACCGTGCTACTTTTTTATATATGCTCCTCAGCAGAGACACCTAAGCAGGGTTCACACATGGGTTCACACTCAAAGGAACAGCCCCACTCAGTGCCATCTACACCGGGAGGGGCTGCCTGAAGGATTTGCAAATGAAACCCGGGCTCCTTTGTATTATGGTTCAGTTACTTGCGGCGTGCTCTGTGGCGATGCCTGTTGGTATGCGGCTCTGAGCAGTTCCCGGCACTCGGGGGTGGCGTACATCTTATCAATAGCCGAGATATCGGGCGTGCGGGAAATAAAGTCCCGGAGCACCTCGGGGTGGCTCAGCAGCAGTTGCAGGCTGTCGGCATGTCCGAGCTGCGCAGCTATATCCAGCGCAGAGAAACCGCCGGCGTTGCGGTACCCAACATCAATCCCCTGCACAGCCAGCAGTGCCTGCACACAAGCGGGGTGCGGCAGTGCCAACTGCAACGGACTTAACTCACCATCTACCGCGCTCGGTACGTTCAGCGGAACACCGGGAGTCTGCAACAGCAGTTTCAGGCAGTCGAGTTGCCCATACTCCGCAGCAATACCCAGTAATCGATGCAGCTCCGCCTCATCGTCATCCAGCTCAAGCACAACAGACAGGGTATCAACATTTCCTTTCTGAATAAGCTCCTCGCCGGCGAATGAATGGATGAAAGCCTTGCTCTGAGACCCATCCATTTCCTTCATGAGCTGCACAGGAGTTCTCCCCCATTTATCCCGCTGCTTCAGGTTCAGACCGGGAGCTTTGAACAGCAATTCTATGAGCTCCTCATTGTTACCCATAATAGCGTAGTGAACCGGGGCATAACCATGCGCATCCACCCGGTTCACATCAATGCCGGGCAGGCTGAGCAGCTGCTCCACCACCTCCTGCGCGCCCTTCACCACGGCCGACCCCAGCAGAGTGCGCCCATGCACACCGGGGGCATTCACATCTACCCCTGCGTCGGACAGCATCTGCACGATTTCTGCGACATGTTTTCTCTTAGTGTCTGTATACAAATCACTCAGTACGCAGTCCGGAGTGCGATAGCCGCTATCGTCCACCGCATTGATATCCACCCCGTCAATCTGCAGCAGTCGGCGCACCTGCTCAGGCGCATCCCAGGTCACGGCAATATGCAACAGAGTACTACCATAGGCATCCCTCACCGAAACAAGCTCGGGAAATCGACTGTGCACACGTTCAATATGCTGAGGTTCACCATAGCGAACAGCGTATGCCAACAGCGAGCGGCCTTCAAAATCCCGCAGAACAGACGGATCGTCCACCAGCGCGAGCAAAGGCTCAAGCGCGGCCGGCACCTCCAGAACGGCAGCAGAATAAAGAGCCTGATAATCAGCAGACCGATTGGCAAGGGCTCTGCGCACACCGGGCGACTGCAGGAAAACGCCAATAAGTGCGGAATCCTCATCATTCACAACTACATAATTGAGCACATACAGGGCATGCTGCATATCAAGCCCCGGGTGGTTAACCAGCAGAGCCACACAGCCCGTATGCCCGGCTTCGGCGGCCAGTTCAAGGGGGGATTTGCCCGTGGCATCGGTCACATTCACATCGCACCCGGGCAGTGCCAACAGGCAGCGCAGACTCTCGGCCTGCCCCTGTCGAGCCACCAAATGCAGCAGAGTGTCCCCCTGAGCATTGCGACGCTGCAACCAATCCGCCCCGGCTGGCAGAAGCCCACGCACCACGGTGGGCGTAAGAATGAAATCACGACTGAACGGCAATCGGTCGTCGATACCGGTCTGAGCACCGGCCTGCAGCAACACAGACACACAGTCCGCGTGCCGGCCTTTCACAGCCTCCATCAGCGCGGTACGCCCATCCTGACTACGCACGTGGAGCAGCTGACCGGGTTGCTGCAACAACATACGCAAGATTTCAGCCCGTCCGTGTCGGGCAGCCAGCAGCAATGGGGTATCTCCCACAACATCCGGGGTATTGCGATCTTCAAGGGCACCTTTTGCAAGCAACACGCGCACACACTCTACCTGTCCGCTTACTATGGCAGTAGTGAGAGCAAAGTCGGCATGTACCACAATCTCCGGTCCGGTAAGCAAAATCTCTATTAAATCGGGTCGCCCCATCTCCACCGCTCTTTCAATAGGACAGGACCTGTGCCACCACCACACACCGGTACGCACCTCAGGGCAATCCATCAGCAGGCGCACACACTCCGCACTACCACCATCCACGGCACGATAAATGACAGAGCGCTCTTCGGCATCTATGCCATTCACAGACAGCCAGGGCTGCTGCAGCAATACACGCAGGCAATCGGCCTGCCCCGCAGCTGCGGCCATGTGCAGCAGAGAGGGCATCCCCTCACAACAGCGCGGCAATTTACCGGCCTGCAACAGTCGCTCCAGCTCAGTAGCATCCCCCTGCAACAGGGGCAGCACCAGGGGCGAAACCTTAGCTTGCTCCAGCCCATCATGCTGTAACAACATGCGCGCAGCAGTGAAATTGTATGCGCGCAGGGCGGTTTCCAACATGCTAAACCCCATATCATCCACCTTATTCACATCGATAACCGGGGTTGCCAACAGCAGCGCCAGACAGTCATTGCTACCATAGCGCAGCGCCTCAAATGCCTGCTCCGTTACCTGCTCTGCACTTACATCTTCTGCCAACAATTGTCGCAGGGTTGCCACATCATCATCACGCACCGCCCGCTCAAGCGACAATTCACCATCATCGACCTCTTCCTCCTCATCCTCCGGCTCATCAGCATGCTGCACCACCGAGGGCTGCGAGCTTACTCTCACATGAGGGGACACTCCCGCCACTCCACCGACAACCCCCAGGCCACCTATCGCCAGGGTTAACATACCAGCTACCATGTGGCGGCGCCCTGTACACACACTCTCTTTCTTATTCTCGGCAGATGTTCTCATATTTTTGCAGCACATTGTACTACATAACAGCAGTCAGTTCAAACACGATGACGTAAACACGTTGGAACAATTGGAAAATCTTCCTTGCGGGGCTCATTCCACAATTATTGCAGAAGAGCCCAAAACTGTACCCCACATTTGAAGAATACAGTCAAATATATATTTTTCATAAAACGCTAATAATCCGCACAATAGAATATCTATCATGCGGATTATTCTGCTGGAGGCGAGGGGAGTCGAACCCCTGTCCTGGACACCGTCGACGCAAGCATCTCCATGTTCAGACGCAGATTGCTGCTCTCACCGGTGGTCCGCTCTGCGTCGGCCTTCCACCAAGCCAGGAACCTGTGGATGTCATGCCGTACGCGGTTCCCCCGCACGGCACCTGCCTACTGAGCTAGGATTCGCGGCCTTAGTAGGCGTCAGGCGTTGAATCGGGCGCGTATGTTACGCAGCCATTGCGTATTCGTTCTTGGAATAGGCATTTAATGTTTTGAGCGGCTTTTAAGGAGGCCAGCCGATCAACCTCCACATGCAGCCGGCGCCTCAGATGTTCAGTCGAAACCGGGACGCCCCCATGATGTGTGTGTGTTGTGTGAGAATCCTCACGCACCTGAAGTATTAGAGTCAAAAAAAGCCGGTTCCGTTGAACACGACCGGCATTTTCTGAGCCCTTGGGGCTTCTGGTGTTTAAGGAAGCACGCCCGCAGGGATTCGAACCCCAAACCTTCTGATCCGTAGTCAGATGCTCTATCCAATTGAGCTACGGGCGCTTTGCCTTGTTTGGTTACCGCTGTTGCGGTGCGCATAGTATAGCAAAGTTGGGGCGAATGTCAACAACAATTTTGCATTTTTTTGCATTTTTCTGCAAAAAGCGGCATTTTGAGTATCATTTCAGCCCAAACGGTGCTCAAAATCGGCATACCCCAGCTCACAGGCGGTAGAAATGCGGCCGTCTGCATGCAGCAGTTGCAGCGCGGGGTGCGGCACGCCGTTGAAGTGCGTAGTCTTCACGATGGTGTAGTGGGTCATGTCGTCGAGCACTATCACATCGTCCACCTGCAGGGGGGCTGCGAAGGAGAAATCGCCAATCACATCGCCGGCCAGGCAGGTGGGAGCCCCCAGTCGGTAGGTATGCGGCAGTTCCCCGGGCTGCCCTGCGGGGGAGTAGCTCTCGCCGGGCAATTGTACGGCGGGCGTTCCGGTGGCTCGCTCTGCAGCAGGGCGCACGGCAAAGACATCGGGGCGGTAGGGCATTTCGAGCACGTCGGGCATGTGAGCACTGGCGCTCACGTCGAGTATGGCGTGCCGGTAGCCCAGCGAGTCAAAGATATCGAGCACGCGTGCACGCAGCACACCGGTGTGCACACACCAGGCCTCGCCCGGCTCCAGATAGACCTCCACCCCATAGGCACTGCGGACCTCACGCACCAGCTCCACCAGGGCGGCACGGTCATAGTCGGGCTTGGTAATCCAGTGACCGCCCCCCATATTGAGGTAGCGAATCTGCGGACCGGCCAGCAGAGCGCCGAAATCCTTCTCGAAGGCGCGGAAGGTATCCACCAGCTCCTGAGCGCCCTGTTCACAGAGGGTATGGAAATGCAGGCCGGAAATACCGCTGAGGTCAGCACCTGCGAGCTCCTCGGCCGGAATCCCCAGTCGCGAGCCCGGCACACAGGGGTCATAAAGCGCGGTGTGACCGGTAGAAAAACAGGGGTTCACGCGCAGTCCGAGCAGCAGCTCCCCACTCTGCACGCGCGGGTGGCTCAGGCACTGCTCACGATAGCGCTGCCACTGGGGCAGGCTGTTAAAGTCTATGTGGTGAGCAAAGCTCAGCAATTCCTCGAGCTCGGCAGGGCGATAGGCGGGGGAGTACACAGCTATGTGACCACCCATGTGGCGGGCGGCCAGGCGCGCCTCGTACAAGCCCGATGCACAACACCCCGCGGCATAGGGCCGCAATGTATCAAAACAGGCCGTAGTCGAGAAAGCCTTCAGCGCCAGCAACATGTGTGCACCGCTCTCTTGCGCTGTCTGCGCCAGCACACGGGCATTGCGCTCGAGTGCCGGCAGAGAGATGAGGAATGCAGCCATACAGGGTGTAGTTCTTACAGGCCAACGGGCAACTGAGGTGCGGCTGCCGGCTGCTCAGGGGCGGGCTGCTCAGGGGCAGGTTCTGTCGGGTTCAGGCGCTCATGTAGGGCTTTCACATGGGGCAACAGCCCCTGGAATGCGGCGCTTGCCCGATTACGGAGAACAGGGTCGGGGGTACTCTTCACCAGCAGCTGGCACATCTCAAGGGCCTTCAGCCAGTTACGGTACACCTCCTGCTCGTTACCACAAATGCTCTCGAGGTTACCCATCGAAACCAGCAGACGAATGTACTGCATGTGCATGCCGGGAGTCAAGCGGTTGAGCGTCACAGCCATATCGATACCGCGCTTAAGGGTCACGCGCCCCTCCTCGGGGTCATCGGCAGCCAGCTGGCACTCACCCAGACAGCGATAGGAGGAAAGCAGAGCCTCGGCCGCCTTTGAAAGCTCGGGGGACACCGTAGCCTCCTGAGGTATGGTTCCACCCTCCGGAGCGAGCGGGGTGTAAAGGTCGTTATCAATCACCAGAGCTTCGCCATACAGCTCCAGCGCCTGCTCCATATCGCCGCTACGCATCAGACAGAATGCCTTGCCATTGCAAATCGAGCTCAACTGACTCTTGTTCTCGGGGAGCTCACGTACCTCCTGAGGCAGAGCCTCGTAAGCAGCGCGGGCTTCATCATAAAAACCGCAGGCGCGCTGCCAGGCCGTCAGATTACGGGTCGTATCTGCCAGAAGCATGTTCAGGCGCAGAGCCTCAATCGTACCGGCCATGGAATCTTTCTTGGCATCGCGGTACTTCAGCAGCACCTCGAGCATATTACGCACTCCCCCGTTGAGCTCGGGGTGACCGGCATTGTCGGCCGCACGGCGACCGAGATCATAAATCAGCACCTCCAGCAGGGCGGCCGTGGCTTCATCTGCAGCAGCGGTATCGGGAGCGGTCGGTGTTTCTGCAGCGGGAATCTCGGCTTTCACTGTCGGCTCAATCGTTTTTGTTTCACTCATATCTGCCTGCTTCTCATCACATGAGCACAGCCCCACCAGGGCAGCAGCCCCTGCCAATACTGCAGCCACCCCACGGGCAGCAACCTGACTTTTGCACATCTTCATAACGCCTACTATTCTGTACTACCCCCCTCCCCACGTCAAGCCATTTCTGAGTTTCAACCCTTCAATGACATAAACAAGTCACTTTTAGCTCAGCTCATCGGCAGAATGAACCCAACCCCAATCATACAGTGCCTTAAAATGTCAAAATTCTGATTTTTTCGGCCCAAATTTGACAAAAAAATCGTTTTCTGTAAGTTTTTGCTTGTCATTACCCTCGATTATTGGCTAGAATAAGGAACACCGAAACGACATGAAACATCTTTCCCTCTTCAAGAACATCGCACTGGCCTGCTGCACCATGGCCACTCTCGCCGCTGTGAGCTCCTGCTCCAGCACTGCTCCTATCGAAGCTGCCGATACTCTGCGCAGCGGCGGTACTGCAACTGTTTACAGTTATGATGACGCCGAGTCTCCCGTAGCTCGTAACGTGTACCCCGCCGGCCCCCTGCCCGCCCGCGCCGAGCGTGCCCTCTACGGCTGGCTGCGTAACTCCACCGTGAAGGAGTTCTCCTACGCTTACCCGCAGTACTACGTTTCCATCGTAGCCCCCGGAACCAACAAGGAAACCGTATGGGGTATCTGCTCCGATGGCCACGGCAACATGGTTGGCGTACTTATTCCCAAGAGCGGACGTCCCGCATGGGATGCCCCCTTCACCAGCGAGCACACCATGTATGTGTGCGAAACTCCCCAGCGCAAGGCTCTTGGCGACGCTGTGATGGAGTCTCTGGCAGATGCCGGCTACGACAGCTTCCGCCTGAAGGCTCGCCGCGATTCCGGCCTGACCCAGCAGCGCTACCTCATCTCCAAGCCGCTCTCTGCTGAGAACCAGAAGAAGTACGACCTCATCAAGAAGGCTGAGGAGCAGGCCGCTGCCGCTCGCGAGGCCGCTGCCGCTGCTGCCGAAGAGCAGGCTGCCGAGGAAGAAGAGACCGATGACAGCGATCTGCTGGAAGATACCGGCGACGACGATCTCGATCTCGACCTCTGATAGTAAACTTTCAGGTTACTGACAAAAAGCCCCGCAGACAGACTGCGGGGCTTTTTGTTGCAACAACCGATAACTCAAGCACCTACCCCTACACAACCATGAACGATGCCGATTTAATAAAGAAAGTCAAAGAACAGGGATTCAACGAAAAAAAGGTTCGAAAATTGCTACTGGATTTACTGCAATCCGGAGATATTACAACTGAGCAGCTTAAAAATGTTTTAGATAAGCCAAGCGACGCTTTCCCCCTAGGGTTACACTTCAATAAAAACCCTCGATTTATTACGGTAAGTCCTTCCTTTGTTACCAGCGTCATCTGCGAGTTTAAAAGGAGGAACGGCAACAAAAAAGCGTACTGCTGCTAACGAATTACCTTCATTACACTCACAACCTGAGCTATGCCCGTAGCGCAGATCTTTTTTCTTACGCCGACGCGGTTCATCGCATCGGTGATTAAAAAATAAGTCCGCTCAAAGGCTTATAACCTTAAACGGACTAAGTTTCTGATAGTCTCGCCTGGATTCGAACCAAGACAAAGAGAATCAAAATCTCTTGTGCTACCTTTACACCACGAGACCACACAGATGTGGCGCAAAGCGCAAGCGCCTTGCGGGGAGCTTTGTACCACAAGATATAGATTCATGCAA
>JAFURE010000049.1 GCA_017471985.1 Akkermansia sp.
AGCCGGTCATAAATAACCTCATGCAGTTGTAACACGCTTTTCCGTCGCCCCGCACTTCTGCGGGGCTTTGATTTTTTTTCTCTTTACCCAGAGCTTCCGGCTTCTCTGCGATACGCCGAGACAGGGCGCGAGCTTGCACTGGGCTAATGCTCTGCCGCCCGCACAAGTGCGGGCTTATTAAATTCCGCTCACCTTCGGTTCGCCATACAGCTCGGCAAATTGCTATTTTCCTAATTGTGCCAACGCGTAAATAAAGTTTATTTTATTTCTTTTTGAGCAGATTAATTTTATCACGCAGCACAGCGGCGACTTCGAAGTCCAGTCGTGCTGCGGCTTCTTTCATTTCCTTCTCCAGTCGGCGAATGGTGTCGGCTACGTTTTCTTCGTCATCTTCTGCCGCCATGAGCACGTCTTCTTCGTCCTCATCATCGGGGGTGTAAAGGCGCAGGGTGCTCTGGTCGGCTCGGGCGACAGTATGCGGGGTAATACCGTGCTCCTCATTATAGGCCAGCTGAATGGCACGGCGGCGGTCACTTTCCTCGACCAGACGGCGAATGGAGTCGGTAATGACATCGCAGAAGAGCACGCACTCGCCGTGCACGTGGCGGGCTGCACGGCCTGCAGTCTGCACCAGACTGGTTTCGTTGCGCAGGAAACCCTCCTTGTCGGCATCGAGTATACAGACGAGCGAGACTTCGGGCAGGTCGAGGCCCTCTCGCAGCAGGTTGATACCCACCAGAATGTCCACGGCTCCGCCGCGCAGCTTGCGCAGAATCTCCACGCGCTCGATGGCGTCCACATCGGCGTGAATGTACTCCACACGCAGGCCGATGTTGCGCAGGTAGTCCGTCAAATCCTCGGCGGTGCGTTTGGTCAGGGTGGTCACCAGCACACGCTCGCGCACACTGACGCGGGCATGGCAGAGTTCGATAGTCTTGTCAATCTGCCCCTCCAGCGGCAGCAGGGTGATTTTGGGTTCCGGCAGGCCGGTGGGGCGTATGAGCTGCTCGACAATGAGCGGCTGGCCCAGTTTGCGCGGGTTGAATTGTGCCACGGGGGCAGAGGAGGGGTGGGGCGGCACGCGCAGTTCATCGAGCCTGTGGAAGAAGACACCTCGGAAGTCTGCCGGCGCGTGAGTGATGGCCTGACTGGCTTTCTCGCTGCGGGCGTGGGTGTTGCCGCGTTTGGCCTTCAGCACGGGAATGTAGGAGGGGTTACCCGGCACGCAGTTCACATATTCAAAGGGGCCCGGGGTGGCGCTCACGTACAGCAGTTGTGCCTGCCGTGACATGAACTCATCGAATCGCAGCGGGCGGTTATCGAGCGCTGAGGGAAGGCGGAACCCGTGGTCTATGAGCACCTGCTTGCGTGAGCGGTCGCCCTCATACATGCCGCCTATCTGCGGAACCGTGGCGTGGGATTCATCGATAATTGTCAGGTGGTCCGCGGGGAAATAGTCCTGCAGTGTGGAGGGGGTGGAGCCCGGGGCGCGCCCGGCCAGGTGGCGTGAGTAGTTCTCAATCCCCTTGCAGAACCCGATTTCGTTGATGAGCTCCAGGTCGTAGTCTGTGCGCATTTTGAGTCGCTGGGCCTCGATGAGCTTGTTCTGTTTCTCGAACCAGGCTACGCGTTCCGCCAGTTCCTGCCGTATGGACATGATAGCGGGGCGGCGTTTTTCGGGGGACGAAACGTACTGCTTGACCGGGAAGAAAAGGTAGCTGCCGAGCTTGTCGCGGGTGCGGCCGGTGGTGGCATCGATGAGCGAGATGGCGTCAATCTCCTCGCCGAAGAACTCCACGCGTATGGCCTCGCCATCACTCTGGGCCGGGTATATCTCAACCACATCGCCGCGCACACGGAAGGTCCCGCGCCGGAAGTCGAAGTCACTGCGCTCGAACAGCAGCTCGGTCAGGCAGGCCAGCATGGCATCGCGGTCGAGTTCCTGCCCCACGCGTATGGAGAGGGTGAGCTCGCGGTAGTCCTCAGGCGAGCCCAGACCATAGATGCAGCTTACACTCGCCACCACAATCACATCCCGCCGCAGCAGCAGCGAGCGCATGGCATTCAGGCACAGGCGGTCGATTTCCTCATTGATGGCGCTGTCCTTCTCAATGTAGGTATCGGTACTGGCGATGTAGGCCTCGGGCTGGTAGTAGTCGAAGTACGATACGAAGTACTCCACCGCATTGTGGGGGAAAAAGCTCTTGAGCTCCGAGTAGAGCTGGGCTGCCAGTGTTTTGTTGTGCGAGAGCACGAGCACAGGCCTGTCCTGCGCGGCAATGATATTGGCCATGGTGAAGGTCTTGCCGCTGCCGGTCACACCCAGCAGGCACTGGTGCCTGTTACCGGCCTGCAGCGACTTGAGGAGCTTGCCGATGGCCTGCTCCTGATCGCCCGAGGGCTTGTAATCTGTCACCAGTTGAAAAATGGACATACACCTATTGTGCCAAGGGAACAGGGGATTGTCAAGAAAGACTTCCAACATCAAAAATCCGAATTCCAACTTCAAAAAAATCCCTTCCCGGGGTGGGGAAGGGATTTTTGAGGGGGGAGCTGTACAGCTTGTTAATCTGCTAAGATAACGTCGAGCTCGGAAATGGCGGCACTGTCGCCACCGCTGTGTGAGCTGGTTGCCACGAAGCGGACGTACTTGGCGCGCACCTTGCTGTAGAAGAGCGCCTGCTGTACCGAGACGTTGTTCTCCATGGTGCCGCGCAGGATGGGGGAACCCCAGTTTACGCCGTCCGTGCTGGTGTAAATCTCGTAGTCGCGCACGCGGGCTTCCTCCACCGGGGCGGCCTGGTAGGTGATACCCTTAATCTTGCGCTCGCTGCCGAGGTCAATGCGGATTTCGTGGGGGTAACTGGCCATGGTCACGCCCTTGAGGGTATGCCAGTAGGTGTCGGGGTTACCGTCGAGCACGTTGCGGGCGGCGCCACCTTCGGGCAGGTCGCTGCTCACATAGTTGACCGAGTAGAAGGCATGAGCCGGGTATTCACCCTCAATAGAGGTGATAATCGGCTTGAGCTCAGCCACAGCTGCGTACTTCTCGCCGGCTGCCATGGGCTCCAAGCATACCATCTTCACATACTGAGTCACCTCACGCTCCGGCAGCATGACGGTCTGCTCGTCATCGGTGTCGGGCATGGTGAGGGTGGCGGCTGGCTCTGCGGGCCAGTTCTTGCCATCGTTGCTCAGGTAGAAGGCCAGCTTGCGCACACGGGAGCTGGTGCGGGCCTGACGGGGGGTGATGGAGATACCGGCAAGCTCGGACTTGGTGCCCAAGTCAATCACCACATAGTGCGGGTACTCGGCGCAGGGCTCGTGCCAGCGGGAGTGCCAGTACGTATCGCGGCGACCGTCAATCAGGCTCCAGGCAGATTCGGTACGACCGGAGGTCGAGGAGAAGTCCGCGATGCGCATGAGGTTGGCGGGACGCCAGCTCTTGAGGTGCTGGTAGGTCAGCGGGGAGGTAATGCAGCCCTCGGCCGAGGCATAGGCACGGATAAGGCCGTCCTCGCGCTGCAGGAAGGGCTCGGTGTAGGTCGTCTCGGAACCATCTGCCAAGGTGAGGTGAATATTGGCATCCATGGTGGAGGTGGAGGCGTGCACAAAGCCGAGCTCGTCGCGGGAGATGGTGACGGCGCTCACCAGCGGCAGCCCCTTGCGGCCTACATCGGCGGCGTTGTCGCTGGAGAGCAGCGGACGCAGCGAGAAGGTGAAGGTGGTGGGCTGGGTGAGGGGAATGTCGCGGTCAATCGGGCGGGGGCCGCAGGCGGCACCACCCAGACCGAGGGTGAGCTTGTCGATGTTCACCACGGTGGCACCGGCTCGCTTGATTTCCTCGGGGTGCGGAGCGTGGAACAGGGCATCTGCCGTGCAGGGCAGGGCAGAGAAGTTGAAGGACTCGCCCTGAGTACTGGCAATGAGCAGACCCACGCCGTTGTTGTCCGTCACGGCCACCCACTCGGTGTCCATACGGTTACCCATTTCCATGGGCAGGGGATAGCGCTCAATCATGCTGTTGACTTCCTGCGTGTATATACCCATGGGGGAACCGGCCTTGCGGTCGGGGTAGTTCTCGCCGGGGCCGCGACCGAACCACTGCACGTTGTGGAAACGCTCAGGCAGGTTGATGCTGTAACCGAGTCGGGGCAGCACGATGTTGTTCTCGCTGGGAATGATACCGGCAGCCACGCTGATATAGCCGTTGGGCAGCACGGTGTAAATCATCTGCGTGGTGTAGTGGAAATCCTTCTCGAGGATGGGGCCGTTATCCGTCAGAGAGAACGCGCCGTTGTCGTAATCGCGGCTGTCCAGACTTTCCTTGCGCTG
>JAFURE010000008.1 GCA_017471985.1 Akkermansia sp.
AGCGCTTTCCATCGGGCCACATCGGCCGTTGGCAGCATGTAAGTGGGTCGGTAGCGTTTGGTTCGATATTCCTCGGCTTTAGCAGCATCGCCATACAAAGAGGCATAGGAACCGAATGTAGCCAGTACCTTACCATCTGCCGACACAAACTCCATGATATCCCAAAAGGGAGGCGGAGCCGGCTGGGGGCCGAAATATGAATCATACTTATTGAGCAGCCACAGATCGAAATCATGGGCAGGTGTTTGCTCCAGTCCGGCCAGAATCTCCCGCACTTCTTTCACTTCATCCTCCGTCAGGGGCAGATATTCGTCAATCTCAGTAGAGCCGGCGGAACTGCCTACAATTTCAATAGGCACATGCCCGGTAATATGTATACGCATGGTGGCAGCGGCGGCCGCAGCTTCGCGTAACTTGCGGGCGTCTTCCCCATGGGATTTCAGATAGGCGGCATAAGCCGCTTCGGCATCAAAGCTCCTCAGATGTTCCGACAACTCTGCCACCATCCGTTGTTCATCCGACCAATAGCAGCCCGTCAGGCTCAGGGTGGTCAGCAGCAATACGATTAACTTGTTCATAAACAATATTTATTCCGGTTTTGATATACTTTCCCGCTTGGCGTCACTTGTTGCCTTTACAGATGAGATAGCAACTACCAAGGCAGAACAAAGCCCCTATCACCATGAGCACACCGGGGCCACTTTTGCCGGACTCGCCCTGCAAAAGCACCTCTTCGGGGGCATCGGGATGGTAGGTTATGGTGACAACATCTCCCTTTTTCAGGCTTGCGTATTCGATGGATCTTACCTTGCTGCTGCCCGTTTGAGGCTTCCCCTCAGCATCCACATAGCGCACCATGGGTAAATACGTTTTGATTCTGTGTTTTGGCCTGAATCTCCCCCCTCCTCCGGACGTGGTTATCCTACGAACCTCCACAACTGTAGCGGCGGTGGTGATACCTCGTGTGCCCAGCTCATCATTTTCCAGATAATCAGAAAGCCCGAACCCAATGATGAACGCCCCCACCAGAAAAAGGGCAATTTCCGGCAACCAATGGAATGTTTTGTGACGGGCAGACATCGGCCTGTGTGATTACATGTACAGCAAGTTCCTCAATGCCGGGAGCGTATCGGTGAAGAGCTGCAGGGCTTTCATTCTGGCCGGAGTTCGCAGTTTTTCCGGCAACACCGGCTCAGGATAGGGAGCATAGTCACATTCCCGCAGCTCCATCAAGGTAGCGTGGAACATCATGGCCAACATATTGACGCGCCAGATTTCACCCTCCCCCTTAGCCGCGAAGTAAGCCAGAACCTCCTCCTGCTCTTTCAGCAGAGCGATGGCCTGAGCATCTGTCTCGGCCGTAGCAGCCGCGCAGAAATCCTTATAAAACTGCAGGGCTGTCTTATAATCCTCAGCCAGTTGTTCATCATAACAAGCGGCAGGATAATCCAGCACCTGCTCACCACCTACCAGCTCCACAAGCTCACGCAGCAGGGCTTCCACCTCGGGAGATACCGCCGTCTTACCCCTCAATACCTGTTTGACAATCTCAGCGCAGTGCGACAATTCGCACAAGCCAACATCAAAGGGGTATTCGCATTCTATGCCGAATTCCCCCAGATAAACATTGCTCAACCACTGGCTCTGCCACAGCACGGCATCTGCCAGCAGCACGAGTTCCTTCACCCGCTCCGGCGGCAGGGTTCGCAGCATCTCGCAGCAGGGGCGTATGGCGTCAATATCCTTGCGCAGAATGGCGACAAGTTCATCATCGTCAGACTCCACGAGCTCCTTCAGCAGGTCACTTGCCGGGAACTGTGAGAACGCGAACCACACATCGGTGGCCTGCTCACTCAGGCTATTCGGCGAGGGTGTCTCCCGTTCAAGCGCTGCGGCGGGCTCCTGCTCGATAGCAGCCACACGCGGTGCTGCCAAAGTCGGCAGGACAAGCAAAAAGGTCAGTAGGGCTCGTGCTTTCATGTACATAGTGGTTTTGTCGGGCGCATTATAGCAATTATTCTCCTCCCTTGCAAGCCCCAATCATTACGGCTATGCGCAGCATGGAGGTTCTACGCCGAAACCGGCCCATGAGCGAATAAACCGCGAAAGAGCGATTTGCCACCGCCCTCGGCTTACGACCGGGGGCCGTAAACGGAGGAATAGGCCAAGCTCTCTACTTTGTAGATAAACATTTAATCAGCGCTCTATAAACGCTGCTCGGGGAATGGGCGGTGAATCCACAAAACTGCGACCATCAGCATCTAACAGCTGAATACCCTCCGGGGTTTCGACAATCCCGAGCTTTTCCAGTCGCGGATAATCTTCATCGTAGCATTTATACTGCCTGCCGTCAGGCAGATAATAGGTCAATTCCTTCGTCAACAGCACATTACCCTTCCCACCGTTTGACCAGTGGACAATGAGGGGAAATGCCCCCACCCCGGGAATAAACATCAACACCTCGTTATCAATGGTATAACTCAAGGTCAGGCGAATATCACCTATGCTTCGCTCCTGATGGGAATGCCATATTGTGACAACCGCAACAGCCAACTGCAGAAGGTACAGAATCAGCAGCGTGAATCCGCAGCCTTTCAGTGAACAGCTGCAACCGGAGCAATGCTTGAGATTTTCATTCGGTGTGGGAGAGGCGATTGTCATATCGGGGACTGGAATCGACGCTCATTATAACACTCAAGAGCTCTTTGTAAAGTGAAATCCTCCAATATCAAAGCCCAACACTTGTTAGCCAAGCCCCGCTTGCCCTCTAAATATATAAGAATGATTCTAAAAATTACTACGATGAGCGAATTTGCGCTTGCGTTGGCGCGCCGATTCATATAAAATAGCGGCGTGGCGAGCACCAGCTTACCACACCAGCAACAAACAACGCAAGCCACACATATTCAATAATATGATTAAGGTAGCCATCGTAGGATACGGAAATATCGGCAAGTACTCAGTGGATGCACTGCGTGCAGCACCTGATATGGAATTAGTAGGCATTGTACGCCGGGCAGGCAGCGCTCCCGTGCATGGTATAAAAACCGTGACCGATATCGACGAACTCGGGAAAGTGGATGTGGCTCTGCTCTGCACCCCGACCCGCAGTGTGGAGGAGACCGCCCTTCCCCTGTTAGCCAAGGGTATCAACACCGTCGACAGCTATGATATTCACGGCGGTATTGTCGATTTACGCCGTTCCCTCGGCAAGCAGGCTCAGGCAAACAATGCCGTAGCCGTGATTTCTGCCGGCTGGGACCCCGGTTCCGACTCTGTCATGCGCACCATGATGCTGGCCATGGCACCCAAGGGCATTACCTACACCAACTTCGGCCCCGGCATGAGCATGGGCCACAGCGTGGTTGCCCGCTCCAAGGCCGGCGTGAAGGATGCCCTTTCCCTCACCATCCCGACCGGTTCGGGTGTACACCGCCGCATGGTTTACGTGCAGCTGGAAGATGGAGCCGATTTCGCCACTGTGGAAGCTGCCATCAAGGCCGATGACTACTTCTGCCACGACGAAACTCACGTCAAGCAGGTGCCGGACATCGATTCACTCCGCGACATGGGCCACGGTGTTTACATGGAGCGCAAGGGCGTATCGGGCACCACTCAGAACCAAATCTTTAAGTTCGAAATGCGCATTAACAACCCTGCCCTGACCGCACAGGTCATGGTATGTGCCGCCCGCGCCAGCATGCGACTGGCCCCCGGTTGCTACACCCTGCCGGAAATCCCGCCCATGGATTTCTGCCCCGGCGACAGAGAAACCCTCATTGCCCAGCTGGTGTAAAACCATACGGAGCAATCCTTTCAAAAAACCGGGACAGGTTCAGGCCTGCCCCGGTTTTGATTTTCGACTTGTGAACCTCTAAAAACTCAACAAATAGCAATTTGTAGAGCTGCGAGCTTGCGAGCCTACTTCAAAGCCCGAGGTACGAGGGCGGTAGCTCAATAGGCAGGGGCGTAAGCCCCTGCAGCGAGTACAAAAAGAACATGAGCCCTGAAAGGGCGGCAGAAACGGC
>JAFURE010000050.1 GCA_017471985.1 Akkermansia sp.
ATGGAAAGGAACTCCTGGAAAAGCGAAAGAGCAATAATTTCGACATCAGCGCAACGAGGCTTTCGTCCGCAATGCTGCAAGTTTCCGTAAGAATTCAAAAAATCCAGAGAAAAAGACTTGCATATCTCCAAAATTCTGTCAAACTGTCTGTGTGGTTGCATAGCTTGTTTGTGCATGTACGTGTTTTAGCTTATTTATTGTACTGCAAATAAACACGTTATGCAATCACAATTCTTCTTTATGACGAGTTTTAGTTTTTAATTATACCAACGCGTATATATACTATATCTAGCATACACTGCAATATAAATAAAGAAAAAAATGACAATGCGGCTATCAAAAATCGTTTGCAAAACGCCCGAGCCGGTGGTATGCTACTGCTATGTTTGACAGAGAGCTACTTGAGCGCTGCAGCAATGCTTGCGCCGTATCGGGTTTTGAGGACGAGGTGAGAGCCATTTTCCGCCATGAGTTACATGGCTGCGGCACGATATCGGGCGCGGAATCGGGCAACATTATGTGCGAGAAGAAAGGCCCCGGGCCCACCGTTGCCCTGATGGCACACATGGACGAAATCGGTTTTATGGTGCAAGGGGTGACAGAGGATGGTTTTCTGCTGCTGGTTCCGCTGGGTGGCTGGTGGAACCACACCCTGCCGAGCCAGCGCATGCTGGTACAGACTCGTGACGGCCGCCGCATACCCGGTCAGATAGGCACCAAACCGCCGCACCTTTTACCGGAGAGCCAACGCTCACAAGTCATGCCGAATGACGCCCTGTTTGTCGACATCGGAGCCTCGAGCCGTGCCGAGGTAGAGGAGCTGGGAATCCGACTGGGCTGTGCCGTAGTACCCGACGTACAGCTGCAACCGCTTGCCATACCTCACAGGTGGATGGGGAAGGCCTTCGACAACCGAGCAGGTGTGTACTGCATGATTGAGGCCATGCGCCGCCTGGCCCTCGAGGAGCTCCCCTGCACCGTTCGCGCCATCGGCACCGTGCAGGAGGAAGTCGGCACCCGCGGTGCCCGCGCGCTGTCAGCCGACATGATGCCCGACCTCGCCATCATACTCGAAGGGCCGCCGGCCGATGACACCTTCGGGCAGAGTGGCGTCTGCCGCCAGGGTGTACTGGGTCGCGGTGTGCAGGTACGCCTGTATGACCCCACCAACATCACCCCGCCGGCTCTGGCCGATTTCGTGCTCAACATCGCCGCACAGGAGGGAATTCCCTGCCAGCCGACAGTACGCCGCACCGGCGGGACAGATGCCGCGGCCAGCTACCCGAACTGGGCAGGAGTGCCGGCCATCGTATTCGGTGTGCCCACGCGCTATATTCACTCTCACAATGGTATACTCGATGACCGGGATCTGGAGGCCTGTGTGCGCCTGACCTGCGCCGTTGTGCGCAACATCAACGCTCACAATCATACCCTCTACCTGCCCTGAGAGCAGACATGAGCAGCACCCCGGTACAGGAACGCCGAGAGAGGGTGGCTTGGGTGGACAGTGCCCGCTGTCTGGCCATGTTCTTTATCATGTGGCTGCATGTGGGGCAAAGCCCGGACTGGATGGCACGCCCGGTCGGCGGCGGTATATGCCTGTTTTTTGTACTGGCAGGTTACTTCATGCCCCGGGAGCCTGAGCGGGCTGCTCGACGAGCCCTGCAAATGGGTCTGGCCTGGCTGCTGTGGAGCCTGATAACATTCGGCCTGTACCTGTTGGTGTGGCCGGAACTGCAGTGGACCTGGCAAAAGGTATTCGGGTATGGGGTAGCGGCCTACAATGCCCCGCTGTGGTTCCTGAAAAACCTGACGGTATACCAACTCATCATTGCAGCACTCGCGGCCATCCGCCTGCTGCCACGCTGCAACTGGCTATTCCTGGTATTCCTGTGCGGTTGCACTTACATCAACGAGCAGGCTCAGCATGAGAGCCTGCGCTACGACTGGCTGATAGCCGTTATGCTCGGCTATTGCCTGCGGTGCGTGCCACTCAGCCGTATAGAGGAATGGCTGTGGCGGCAAGCACCCTACATTGTGGGAGCCATTGTCATACTGCTGTTACAGCGGGAGCTCTACATGCTCTATGCCAAGGCAGAGGGGCTGCACTACTACCGCTCGTCCCTGCCACTGGCACAACTGTGCTATGCAGTACTCATGTGCCTGACGGCCATGGGGCTGAGCAGGTGGCTGCCGCGCATCAATGCAGCCCTGGCCAAGGCCGGCAGTTGCATGATGTTCACCTATGCAGCACACTCACTGTTCTACTCGCCCATCTACCACTTCGATTTACCTCGCTGGTGCGGGTTTGCCTACTCTGCCGCCGGTATAGCCATACTCACCTGGCTGTACGGCAAACTGGCAGCTCGCCTGCCACGCACCATGAAGGTGCTGACCTTACGCTGACTCCCTGCCCTATCCGGGCAACGGCACTTACAGAGTACGCAGCTCAAGGGAGCGCCCGTGAGCATCGAGCCCTTCCACCCGGGCAAACACCTGCACATGCGGCAGGGATTTTACGGCGGACTCCCGGCTCATGCGCACAATGCTTGTGCGGCGCTGGAACTGGTCGGCGCGAATACCGGAGAACGATTTACCGGAGCCGCCGGTCGGCAGCGTGTGGCTCGGTCCGGCCAGGAAATCACCGCAGGCCACCGTGGCATAAGTACCGGCGTATATGGCACCGGCAGTGCGAATAAGCGCGAGCATCTCCTCTTCTCGCTCAGGCTCCACCACGAGCACAAGGTGCTCCGGGGCAAAGGCATTCACCAATTCCGCCCCGGTACGCAGGTCATTGACCAATATGCAATCGGTATTCTCAGCCAACACCTGCTGCAGGTATGCCGAGCGTGAAAGAGTGGCAGCCTGTGCGGCAATTTCGCGCTCGACCTCCAGCAACAGTTCCTCGCTTGTTGTTACAAATGCAATGGCACTGTCACCACCGTGCTCGGCCTGAGCCAGCAGGTCAGCAGCCACAAATCGGGCATCGGCCGTGCTATCGGCCAGTACCATGACCTCGCTGGGTCCGGGCAGCAAATCAATGGCCACAGCTCCCACCAGCTGGCGCTTGGCCTCGACCACATATCTATTGCCGGGGCCGAATATCTTCTGCACGGGGGCTATACTCTGCGTACCGAGAGCCAGAGCGGCAATCCCCTGAGCCCCGCCCACTCTGTATATCTCTGTCGCACCGGCAGCCTGCAATGCCACCAGCACCGCAGGGTTCACCTTGCCATCCGGCCCACAGGGAGTCATGGCCACAATCTCAGGCACACCCACTGCTTTCGCAAATCCGCCGGTCATCAGTGCCGTCGATACCAGCGGCGCTTTCCCGCCCGGAACATAAATACCCACTCGGTCATAGGGCACAAATCGTTCACCCACCTCGCAGCCCTGAGCATTCACCCCGCTCCAGTCGCGGCGCATGCTCTGCTGTGAAAAATACTCGATATTGGCCAGACTGGCCGCGATGGCAGCCTTCACATCCTGCGGCACCTTCTCCTGAGCGGCGGCCAGTTCCTCCTCAGTCACCCTCAGATTGCACGGGCAAAGCTCCACCCGGTCAAACCGCGCCGCATAATCGCAGAGCGCATCATCTCCACGACTGCGAACTTCCTCAATGATTGCAGCCACACTCTGCCGCACGTCATCACCGGGTATAGCCCGGCGATTCATCTTTTCCACTGCAGCTGCATAACAAGTATCAGATTCGCGGTATATCTTCATGCGCCGCATTATACCAACACTTTCCGTACCTGTCAACGTTCACACCGCGCAAACATCCCTGCTGTAGCGTCATACCTGCATACCGGCCCGACCCCTTCTAACAACAATTTAGCATTTTTTTCAAAAAAATCACCGATAAGTCTTGCAAAATGGTCGGATTTTGTTTAGAATACCCCTGTTTTCAAACTTAAGGCACACAAACGTTTACCATCCCGAGACAAGACATATGAAGAACATCACCCGATACACCTTGGAAAAAACCTCCTTCCTCGGATGGAGGGTGTGCGTCAGCCGCAAAGGGGTCATGATTACGAAATACTTCCCCGACAAAACATACGACGGTGAGGAAGGCTCGCTGGCAGCAGCCATTGCCATGAGGGACGACATCATCAACACCGTAGCGGCCAACCCGGCCAATGCCAAGAAAATCATGCAGGAGCTCAAGAATCGCTACTGCGGTAAAAAGAGAAAGAAGCGTAAGGCCTGACGTTCCGGGGTCAGTTCGCCCCATCCCTTTCGTAACTACCGTGTTCTGACAGGACACGGTAGTCTTTTTTACACAGCCTCCTATCCATGAGCTCAGGCCTCGGAAAAATCAAACTTGCGTGGCTTGCGGGAAGAGAGCGAGTCCCTGCGGCGGGAATCCCACACCAGCAGCAACATAGACCCCAGCAACAGCAAACGCACTCCGGTATCCTGTGGGTAATTCACAATCTCGTGCTCACTACCCATACAATTACAACTCAGGCTCAACCCGCGAGCCCAGGCCTGAGCATACAGAAGAAGAAAGACAGACGTCATCACTACCCCCCATACGGCAGCGCCACGGTACGACAGGCGAAACACCAAACACACGGCCACCACCAACTCCATGGCAATTCCGGTGCAGGCTAAAGGCATGGAAAAGAACTCGGGCAGTAAATCACTGCGAGTCAGGAACTCGGCAGTCTGGCCCAAATCACCGATTTTCAATATCCCGGTAATCAGAAAGAACACTCCCAGCCCGATTCTGAGCAAGGAGAGCAGTATATCTATGGTGCGGCTGTTCCTCATACCTGCGGCAGATAATACACACCCACCCATCCTCAGGCAAGAGTTTTTCCCGTACGCAAAGAAATATAACCACCCCTTCTCATACAATACCAGAATATTACACCCTGCAAGTAATTTGAGTTCATCGCTATTCCGAAACTTCATCTTTCTGAAATAATGACACCCACGCAATCGCTTTGTGCTTGACTTGCCCTCGCGCTTGGCTCAGAATGTGTGGGTAATGATAAGAACTGCCACCGCCACTCTGTTGGCCACACTTCCTGTACTGGCGGATGTAACAGCACCCGTCACCCCCGAGCCTGCTGATATTTCACCTGCACCTCAGGCAGCACCTGCGCAGCCGGAGAATCAAGCTTCTGTTGTCCCCCAGCCCGAACCCACTCCCGAACCCACTCCCGAGCCTACTCCCGAGCCCACTCCCGAGCCCACTCCCGAGCCTGCACCCGAGCCCACTCCCGAGCCTACTCCCGAGCCTACTCCCGAGCCTACTCCCGAGCCCACTCCCGAGCCCACTCCCGAGCCTGCACCCGAGCCCACTCCCGAGCCCACTCCCGAGCCTGCACCCGAGCCCGCTCCGGTCGCAACTGCGGCAGAGCACATGAACTCGGCATACAAGGGTATCGTCAAAATTGAAGTTGCTGTCCGCAAGCCCGATTATGGTACCCCGTGGCAAACCGGTCGTTACGGCAGTGGCAACGGTACCGGATTTATGGTAGGAGCCGGGCTGTTCATGACAAATGCCCACGTTGTAGCCGATGCTGAGCGCATATACATCTCCCCCTATGCCGATGCCCGCAAAATCCCGGCAAAAGTCAAGTACGTAGCGCACGATGCCGATTTGGCCCTCATAGAAGTGGAGGATAGCGCAGCCTTCGCCGACATTCCCTGCCTGCAGTTCAGCGACACCCTACCCAGGCTGGAGGACGAGGTTCGCGCCATCGGCTATCCCATCGGCGGCAATCGACTCTCCGTGACACGCGGCATCGTGTCTCGAATCGATACGACTACATACGCACACCCCCGCAATGAAAGCCACCTCACCGTTCAGGTGGATGCCGCTATCAACCCCGGTAACAGCGGCGGCCCCGTTCTGATGGGCGACAAGGTTGTGGGTGTGGCATTCCAGGGCCTGCTGGAGGCCAACTCCACCGGCTACATGATACCCATGCCTGTCATCAAGCGATTCCTTAAAGATGTGGAAGACGGTCGTTACGATAGCTATGTAGATTTAGCCGCCACGTTCATGCCCCTCAACAACCCGTCCATGCGCAAACACTACAAGCTGGCCGATGACGCCCGGGGTGCGCTCGTGGCAGATGTCATCAAAGGCGGCAGCAGCGATGGTGCTCTCGAACCCGGCGATGTCGTTCTTTCAGTCAATGGGCTGCCGGTCGACAGCTCAGCCATGATTGAGCTGGACGGCGAGCGCATGCTGCTCGAAGAGCTCGCCGAGCGAGCCTTCAAGGGCGACCAACTCAACTTCACCGTCCTGCGCAACGGGGAGCAGAAAGAAGTTACCGTGACTCTGGCCCCGCTCAGTTCCCATAAAATTCTGGGACAGGAATACGACACCATGCCCCGCTATGTTCAGTTCGGCGGTCTGGTATTCCAACCACTGCACCTCAACGTCATTGCAGCCCACTCACTCAACTCCACCGACTTCACGGTTGAGATGGACTCCTTCCTGCGTCGGGAAGCAGCCACCGGGAAGGCCGATATCGTCGTGGTCACTCGAGTTCTGAAAGACGAGGTCAATGCCCGCTACACCGATTACGGTCGCCGCATTGTGACCAAAGTGAACGGTGAAGAAGTCATGGGGCTCAGCCACCTGCACTCCCTGCTCTACCCACAGGAGGGCACACGCCCGCCCTACACCGTCATCGAGTTTGCCGGAGCAGCACGCCCCATGGTTATCGACAATGCGGTAATCGATGGTGCCAATGAGCGCATCAACGCCACATACGGTGTTCCCGCCCCGGCCAGTCTGTAATTTCCACCCTTTCACTTATATGATGTATAAGCACTTCACCATCCTTTCCCTCGCGGTACTGGGACTCTGCGCCTGCAAACCCACGCCGCGTATTGCCCAACAGAACAAAGCTCAGCAACAGGACACTACAGAGCAACAACCTACCGTACCCGACGCTCAACCTGAGCAACCCTCCGAGAATACAGCCCCCCCGGTTCAGAAAACGGAATCCCCCCTTACAACTGAGCAGCAGGCAGAAAATGCCCTGCTTATCGTCAACGTTACCCGTCAGCCCTATAATCGACTGACACCGTGGGAAAAACAACCGGCAACCCAACGGCGACTCGCCGGTACCTATCTTGGCAACGGATTGGTGCTCACCTACGGCAAGGCGCTGCAAAACGCCACCTACATCGAACTGAGCCTGCCGGACGGCACCCGCAGTGTGCCGGCTCGTGTCATCAGCTGCGATGATGACCTGGCACTCGCCCTGCTCACCGTCGCCCACGAGCAGGATGCCGCCATCTTCGACAACAGGCTCCCCTGCAATATGGGCGATGCCCTGCAGCGCGGACAGGAAGCCGAGCTGTGGTGTACACTCAATGGCAGTGAATCTCTGCGGGTTCCCCTACTGGCACAGGTCGGCGGCGTTGGTGACAATATGCCCAGGCTCATTCTGCAGGCCAACATGGCCGTGCCTGAGCTCTACGCAGTCGGTGCTCCGGTCATGAAAGACGGCAAGCTGGTCGGCATGAGTGCCGGCTACGAATCAACCGGCCGCAAACTCTCCATCATCAATACGGAGCTGCTGCAGCGTTTTCTCAGTCGCCCTGCAGGCGCCCCCACAGGTACCCCCACGTTGGGTATCGAACTGGCCACTCTTGAAGACCCGGTATTTCGCCGTTACCTTAAGCTGCAGGACGGCCAGACCGGCGTCTACATCAGCAAGGTCACACCCGTCAGTGCAGCAGCAACTGCCGACCTGAGAGAGGGCGATGTCATAACCGCCATCGAAGGCATGAAAATTGACAATCTGGGCCGATGCAATCTGCCGCTCTACGGGCCTACGCACATCGCTGTAGCAAGTCGCTATCTTCGCCCGGTGGGGGATAACCTTCAACTCACCATCAGCCGCGGCGGTGACAGCAAAGAGATTAGCGTACCGCTCAATACAGATGCCCGAGACAAGGCACTGCTTGCCACAGAAAAACCAGACACCCCACCCCGTTACGCCGTATGGGGCGGCCTGGTTTTCCAACCACTGACCGGCACATACATGCAGGCACTCAAGGCTCAGGCCCGTGGTTCCCTGCCCGTGCAGTTCCTGGAAATCGATGAGCGCAGTTGCGAACTACGCCGGCAGGGAGTGCGTGAGCTGACCGCCCTCACTCTCGTCATTCCCACACCGGCAACCCTTGGCTACGAAAATGTGAACTTCTGCGTGGTTGAGAAGGTCAACGGGAAAACACCCCGGGATTTCTCTGAGTTCATTCAGCTGCTCGATGAACCCACGACCACCGGCATAGTTGAGCTCACCGTCAACAAGCCCCCGTACAATATCTATATGGATAGCACCACGGCCGCAGCCGTCAATGACAGTTTGCGCCGCAGTGCTATACCCAATCTCAGAAGGACAGAGTAACTCCGTTCTTCATCGACTCTTCCAATCCGACTCACTCCCGGGCAGAAGTGAGCCGGATTTTTTGTAAGCTCAGCTCATACGGGCACGGCGCCTGACTCCCCCCGGCTGCAACGGTGCCAGCATACCATGCTCATAGGCCTCGGCAAACATGCGAGCGGCATCCGCCGAGTGAGACGCAGCATCGTGCACCGGAGTTTCGCGGTAGGTAGTGCCCTCTGCCCCCTCGGCCATGCGGTACATTTCCAGGCAGGTCAGGCCGGAGGGCTCGAGTACCCCGGCCGGGTTCATGCGCTGCCGCAGGGTATCGGGGTGGAACCAGCTGCGCTCCAGCAATTTGCGCAGGGCATTGATACCTCGCCAGATATCCGGCGTACGCGGCACCACCCGAACGTAGTGAATACCGCAGCGAGCCAGACTTTCCACATAGGAGTGGCCATGCGGGTCACGGTGGGCGGCATCGTGCGGCAGAAAGTGTGCAGCCACAGGCCCATATACCTGCTGCCAGTACTTTATATGCTCGGCAAAGTGCTCCAACGGTAATTGATTAGCGGCATAGTGATTGAGCCAATATACCTGCCCGCCGTAGCACTGCACCAGCCAGATGGCCGTGTGATCGCTCAGCCCCAAATCCCACGCAGTGTAAAGCGGTTCATCGGCTCGATAATCGAAAGGTGTGCCGATTCTCCCGGCCTCGCGCAATCGCGTAAGCGGTGCTCCGTATATGGCCGACTCATTTCCGGTGGAGAATGCCTCATCCGGTGTGGAGGGGTATTCCTGCCGCATAGCCGGGCCCATGGTACGCGCCATACGTGCGTACCAGTTTTTCTGCTCGCGCGACAGCATAGTACCATACTCGAACTCCAGCTTATCGAAATAGTCGCAGAGCTCCTCTGCCCTGCTACTGCTGCCCGGCAACACATAATCGGGGTTATCAAACCAGCTGAAGAAGAAGAATCGGAAATCAAGCGGCGAAAGCTCGCCCTGATTAACATTCTGCATAGCCTGCGACGTCAGCTCGTAGTTCACCCCGTAGCGCCCGCCCTCATGGGTGCTCTCAAGTATAATTCGCCCATCGGCCGACACCGTGTTGATAGCGCCTGTACGAATCTCGCGCGCACGCCAGGGGGCATGCACCGACACGTGCGCCAGCTCCGACACATGCAGCAGTTGCAGGGTTCCGCCACGCAGGGTTGTACCCAGGCGAATATCGCTGCCGTTCGTGAACCCCATGCGGGTACGGGCATCTGTGGGCGGGTGCCATTCGTTGCGCCTGCAGTTGCCGCTGTGCTGTTTAATGAGCCGCCCGAGATAAGCGAGAGCCTGTTCCCCTGCATCTGCACGGGGTGGCAGGTAATCGAGGTGCTCCCAGGCAAAGCGAAGCTTTTCGAGCTTCTGCTCAGCATCCGGCAAGGTCTTGTCGATTATGCCGGCATGAAAGTTGGGAGTGAACAGACAGCTGTCCAGCATGAGCATAGCCACGTAGGTCGATATCCCCAACTGGCGAGCCTTGAGCACAACATTGCGAGTCCACAGGTTCTCGTGCAGGCGTTTCTGCGCGGCATTCATACGAAAGCGTTGAATACCGCCCCCCTTATTTTCTATCCAATAAAGGTTATTGAGTCGCCAGAGCGGGTTATCCAGACGCCCCTTAAGGGTTGTCCTCATCAGATTTTCAATCATCGACATCGGGTATTTGTTTTTTCTTTTTCTTCTTTTCGTCAGGCACGAGAGCCTCAATCATTTGCTCGAGTCTCTCAGGGTGCTCACGCAGGGAATCCGCCGTGTTCTTCAGCCGTTCATAGGCCGATACGGCTTCGCTGTGACCGGCGAAATCGGGAGCTGCCACGCAGGATATCATGTCGGCGCCCAATCGCAGGGCATACAGAGAGCCGACATCCAGCTCCTCAATCGTCTTTCCTCTCAAACTTTTTGAAAAGTCGGTATCCTCAAACAGGCGCATGAGCAGCTCCGGCATATTGCCATTCACCGCCAGCGGCAGGGTATAAACCTGAGGTCCGTCATCTGCCAGTGTCCAGAGTTCCTCCAGCGTACTGCGCACAATTCTGCGCTTGCAAGCCAACAGATTCTTATAGCGGCCAAAGGGTATAGTCAGGCCTTTGTACGCAAAGTTCTGTAGTGGTTTGTAACTGCTTTCCGGCACAGTACTCATTGCCATATCCTCATCGGTCACATCGTTCTCGCCCAGATAAACACCATATCGTACACCCACCACATACGGCAAGCGCAGGGCGGGAAGAGCCGAATCTGCCACGCCGGGCATCAGGCGGTATGATTGCCGCGGGTAATGCGAAACGTGACGATACACCGTAATATCGCGCAAAGACGGGCACTCCAGCTCAGCCAGTGACAACAGCGGAATCTCCACGCCGGCACAGTTGATAGACGTCTGCTCCGTACCATGGGCGTATGACATTTCACGCCAGAGCATGTTGCGCATATCCAGCAGGCAATCCTGCGGGGTCCAACGCTCCAGCCCACGGGGATGTCTGCCGGTGGTTCCGCCATATCTCCGGTGGTTCCATAATATGCTGCCATCGGGGGTATACGCGGGCCAGGACTTCGGGTAAGCTCGCAGGAAATCCAGCGTATGCAGAGCATATTTCAGCTCAGGTGGCCCCTCTGTCAGAAAGCGGCCATTAGTAACACCTACTTTATAATCTGCCCGGATTTTCTCGTTTTCCTCATTCCAGCCCAGCAATCTTCCGGCCGGCTCCAGAATGGGTCTGAAGGCCTGCGGTCGCAGCTCAATCAGACGCCCGCTCTCAGAGTTCATGTAGCTGACACGGTGAAGCTGCGGGTAGAGCTGCAGCATGGTATCCAGATTGACGATAGCGGCATCTGCCGCTGTGGGGAATGGATTACCATCTGCCTGCAACAGGGGAACAGGCGCCGGGAAATCGCGGCAGAACTTCTCCAACTCAAGAGCGATATCATGCCGGTACTCAGGCAGCATCTGCTCCCAACTGCGAGCAGGAAAACGCAGAAGGTTCCAATAGTGCTGCCCGGCCGAGCTGAAAACCTCATCTCCATTCAGATAGTGGGTCCAGCCCTGCTCGAGTTGCACAATCGTATCATCGGCAAACGCAGCAGGCAACAGTTCATCCACGAGTGAATCGCCCACCTGCTCGCCATACTTTGCACGGTACTCCTGCACCTGCGGCGCAAGTTCACGCAGTCGCACGCCGGTCTGACCGTTAATCCACGACATGGTATGCTCATCCTGATGGCCGTGGATAAATTGTTTTCCGTCTTCATTGGGCTTACCATCATTTCGGGGAATATCGGGAGCAAAGGACTGACTGCCGTACCAATTCAGAACCGAAGGCGGTAAATCCAACTGCGGCATGCGCCCCAGGAAATATAACAACGTGAATTTCCCCATGTGCTCAGCCATCTTTATATTCATCTTGTTAATTCTGGGCAGCAGCGTGTAGTTCGGCTTATTTGCAGCTTTCTTACCGGGTGTACGTCGCCTGCCGATATCGAGGATATCCACCTTCTGTTCCCGGCTGATAACCTGATTGCGCTCCAGAAAATCCCCCAGATGCCGCGCGCTCACAATACCGGAGTTGAGCTGCTGAGCCCAGTACACGACAAATCGGCTGTAAGCCAGCCCGGTGGGAGTAAGCATGGCATACTTATCGACCGAGAATGCCGGGTCATCCCCAACATGCTTAACAAGCGGCATATCCAGCGTACCGCGAAGGAGAGCCCGGTCGAGCGGGTACACGCGTTTACGCAGCAAACCGGGTTGAGCATGCGTAGCATCACCAAGCCAGCGGCGTGACAACTCCCCGATAGCCAAACCACATAACTGGTCAAAGCCGGAATACTCCTTCTCGCCGGCCACCGGCAGAGTCAGGGGTGAGTCCGGGTTGTAGAAATCCGACATAATGTGCTTCTCTGCCCTTGTCCCCAATGGGGAGAAAAGCAACGAAGCATTGCCTGCAATCGAGTTTGCCAGAGCCTGCTGACTGGGATACCACGGGGAGAAATGCCCATCGGGGCACATCATTCTGTAATGCACCTGCCCGCTGTCATCGGGCGGACTCTGCTCGACTTCATACCCGGTCATGGTGGTATACAGCTGCAACTGCTGTGCACTTTTCTGCGAGAAGTCTGCCCTGAGCGTAGAATCTCCCTCGGGTGGCGCACTCACGGGCACCGCCGGCTCATAGCCGAGTTCCTGCCGCAGGTAATCCTCGAACACCTGAGCCGGGC
Organism: Akkermansia sp.; assembly: GCA_017471985.1. Classification (GTDB taxonomy): domain Bacteria; phylum Verrucomicrobiota; class Verrucomicrobiia; order Verrucomicrobiales; family Akkermansiaceae; genus Akkermansia. The sequence goes on from JAFURE010000050.1 coordinate 12,633, forward strand.
TCTTCCCCAGAACCATGGACTCCTGAAACTGATCACTCATCGGCAGAAAGTCTGCCAGAACAGCTGCGCACACGCGGGTACGGTGAATCAGACGGTAAAAGGTCCTCATTTCCTCATAACCTTTCATGGACTTGTGATCGTACCTCAGGCAGCGAGCGGCAATGTCGGTGATAAATTCATCGGGAGCGGCGCGCAGCCAGCCGGCTGTAAACTCACCCTGCAGATGCTCACGCAGTATATCACCGCACTCGGTAGCGAGAGCATCGTACACTTCGGAGCGGTTATTGCCCTCAGCCAATTTCATGACAGTACCACAGGCCATATCCAGATAACGACGGCGAACCTTCTCGGCATCGGCTATCAGTTTCTCCAGCGGCACCCCGTTATCGCAGGTCATCATATCCTGCGGGTAAAGTTGCAGCAAGATACGATAGGCACACTTATCAAGCTCGCTGCTGTAGCTTTGGAGTATCTGCAGTCGTATGTCCTCCAAGCCCGGATTGCGTACGCCCGAGCGGTGCAGGAAGGTGAAGGAATCCGCCGGGTTTTCGTATTCGAACATATAGGAGTCCCTGTAACGCCCCCTGCCATTCATCAGCCCCTTACGCCCGGCACCGTTCAAAATCCTGTTTTTATAACCGGGTTCTGCCGGTTCAGACAGCATCTGAGCAGCATCCAGCGCGGCCTTCTGCTCCCACTCACGCCTCAGCGCATGAGCCTTCTTCACTCGGTTCGAGGGAGCCGAAGCAGACATCTGCTCGGCCGTGGGCATGAGGAAATCGGAGCTCAGGTTCAGGAACTCGCGTATTGAGTCCCGCATGGAGCCCGGCATATTCCTGTCGATATTCAACAACCTGTAGGCGCGCACAATATCCGCCGAATATCGAGGGTTAAAGTACAGTTCACTGCCCCTTACAGCCTCGCGCAACATGTCATTCTGTACATCAATCCTCCGTTCCCGCAGAATAGCATCCACCTTCCCCGGTTCGACCTTCCACTCCAGCAGTCGACTGCCTGAGCCCAGCACATTGTCTGCCGAGCGGAAATGCTGCAACGCGGCCCTTCCTGCACCAATCAGCAGGAAGGGTAGAATGGCGGCGGCCTCCCTCATGTTGATATCGGCATCAAGTACAGATGCGCCGTAGAGTTTCCAGTCAATCCCCGAATCTGAGCCACTCACCTGAGCCGTGGCTTCGTGCACCGCCAGTTCGGCCGCAGTAGCCACCTTACCGGCAAGCATGAGCTTAGCACCTTCTGTTGTCAGAGCTGTACCGGTTTTGAGACCGGCATTCACCATACCGGCTCCACGAGCCCTCATGAACTTGCCAAGAGTGTTATTAAACAATACCGCACCCATGCGATTGAACATCATATAGATTGCGCCCTGCGCCGCACCGGATGCCACCCCGGCCGCAAACTGCGACTTCTGTGACCCTTCAGGAGCTCGGCGACGTGCCTCGGCCACAGACTCCCCCATGGCGCTCAATGTCAACGTCACAATTCCGGCGCCACCGCAACAGGAAACAACCGCCGATGGCACCGCCTGCGCCGCTTCGAGGAAAAACGTTTCGGCCTCCCCGGCTCCGGGTAGAACTAACGGAGCGGCGCCTTGCTGCGCGAGGTGGCGAATTTCATTCACAACCTGCAGGCGCTTGTCCCAGGTGGCAGAGCCCCGGCGCAGGCTCGCCCCCATATCACCGCCCAGTGCTTCGGCGATATTGTCGAGCGTAGCCACACCGGCATGATTCACTAACTGAAATATGCCGTGTGACAGATTCATCGTCCCCCTGCGAACAGCTCGCAGTGCACGGGAGGGCAGCCCTTCGTCAGCCGGTTCGTCATCGTCCGCCCCCCTCTTCTTGCGGTGCAAATCAGCAGCCAGATAGCTCACCAACTGTCGGTCCTCACTGCTGAGTTCTCCCAGCGAATCCACTGCACGCACCAAACCGGGTGCTGACTCCAGCACCCCCGGTAGCGAGAAGAAGTCATCCTCAACAGTATAGAAAAAGTCAAAGCTGTCAGCCAAATCCTGAGCCAGCGGCAACCACTTATTGCGCAGCAGCTCACCTTCCTGACGAGCATTCTCGGCAATGACAGCGGCAAGTTGGCTGTCAGCCGGTGATAGTTCTTGTGTATGAGTGCTTATGTCAAAGCTCCCTTCATCGAGCAGAGCACTGTAATAGGCCTGTTCATACACCTTGTGAGCCAATGCTCGCCGAGCTGACTCGCTCTCGCGGACAGAAAGTGCCACGAAAACCTCCCTTTCATCATCGGCCACGCCCAGCTCTTTTGCCAACTCTGCCCGGTATTTCCCCCAGTTGACCATGAGCTCGCGGCGCGAGTGCTCACCATGGTCGGCCATCCAGGAACGGTTAATGGTGCTGCAGAGCCTATATTCCCGCTGCTCGGGGGAAAGTCCGGCATCATTGGCACCACATCGGTCACGAACATCTGTCGGCACGGTAGCGGGGTTAGCGGTTAACACCCGGCGCCAGTAAGTTTTCTTATCGGCTGGGGGTGTCCCCTCCTGTTGGACCGGCGGCGGTTCTGCCTCAAACAGCTTCTCAGCGGGTGCATCTGTTGGCCCGATCTGCCGGGCTGAACCCGCAGGAGGCGCCGGTTCAGCTTCTGTTACCGTACCACCTTCGCTCAGAGCAACTCCGCCGTCATCGGGAGTGAAAAGCGGTTCATTCATCGTGAGCACGACCTGTTCATCGGCGGTTGCTGTCAGAGCTTCCCCCACAGGGGGTGCACCATTCAAATCAATATTATTCATCGTAGTAGTCATCAGTTGTTGAAAGAAGTAAAACACACCCAGCGCTCTTTACCGCCCTGCTCTCCTTCCAACCATCGGAAAGCAGCCTCGCGCCCATCCTCTGCTAATTTAGCGGAACCGGCCTGTTGCAGCTGAGCAAGCCGCTGCAGTGCCGCCTCATCCCCCGGGCAGCCGAAATAGCCGGCCGAGTAATAATCCCACAGGGTATAGGAAAGCGCCTGCCTGTCCCCCAACGGCACCGCGGCCCCGGCATTCAGCCGAGCCAATAGGGCAGCGCGCTCCTGCGGCAACATGGGAGCGGTCAGAATATCCAGCTGCAAATCCAGACGGGCGGCCTCATCATCCACCACTTCATCCACCCGGCGCTGCCAACAACAAAGTTCGCCTGTTGTCAACTCCTGCGCTTTACTCTGAGCATTTGCCAGCTGCTCGCGAGAAATAATCCCGGCGCTTGCGGCCTGCTCCAATACACTGTCATCATAAGGTTGTTGCTGAGCTGCCAATTGTGCCAATTCCTGCCCCAGCTGAGCCCGGACTGTCTGCCGGGTCAGTTCAACCTCGGCCTGCAGCTTTTGTTTTGCAGACTGCTCCTGGGGTAGAGATTCAGGGCTTGCCACAGCCCAATCAGCCAGAGCCTGCAAGGGCCGCTCCGCCAGCGATGCACGCCATCCCGCCACACAGGCACGACTGCGTACGCGGCTTCGCTCCTCTTCAAGCTCACTCTGCGGCACAAATACCCCGGCGGCACTCTGCAACCAGCGTTCAGCCTGCTCGGCATCACCGGCCTGCACAGCCGCATCGACCCGCTGCTGCCAGTGATTTCTTGCCTTACCAAGCTGCTGTAGCTCGCGGTCACGCAGTGCCTCTACCGCAGCCCGGCGGCTGTAATACTCTGCAAACTCACGGCCGGCCTCGCGCGCCGACGGTGGCAGCTCTGCCACGGCCTCAGCGAATCGCGGAGCACTAACCTCCTGCCAGGCGTAGTCCCAATCCTGCACATCACGCTCAGCCAACTGAGCCCGCGTTTCATCGCCTATCGCGTGCAAACGGCGCGAGAACTCCGCCAGGTCACCCGTGGTTTCGACCTGCTCCTTTTCCTTTGCCAGAGCGGAACTGCCCAATATAAGGGCAGAGGCACCACGGCCTACAGATTCCGCGACCTCGCCCCAGCCTGTTACTCCCTGCACAGGTATGTGCACCGCGGGCGATGGCGCCCGCAACATACCCCATTCTTTCATGTGTATTGCCATGCATTCCAGCATGCAGGCAATACCCTCTCATTTCAATTCAAACTCAACACCCCGCCGCGAATGCCAACCTCCTACCAACTGACCATTAACAACTTGCTACAACAACCCTACTTAATAACTCGCGACAAAAAAAGGCCGCAAACCCAACAGGCTGCGGCTCTTGAACCTGAGGTAAAACCTCTTTAAGCGGGGACTGAATCAGTTCAGACGGAACGTGATTCGAGCCTTGGTCATATCGTAGGGCGACACCTCGATTTTCACACGGTCACCCACGACCAGACGAATGAAACGCTTGCGCATCTTGCCCGAGATATGGGCCAGAAACTCGTGACCACTGGCCACTTTCACACGGAACATCGTACCGGCGAGCACGGCAGACACCACGCCCTCCATCTCGATTTCACCCTCACCATCGTCCTCTACTGCTTTCTTCTGCTTAACGGGGGCAGAGTTGGTGGGGCGGGCACCACCACGGGCGTTATTGCCGCCGCGGGGGGCATTGTTGTTGCGCTGCTGCGGTTTACCACCGCGATTATTGGGGGGATTTGCCATTATGTATATATGTGGTTGTAAAAAGCACGCCAGAGTTCAGCTGTACGGTGCGCGGGTAGTTTATAGTGACAGCGCTCACTTTGCAAGCGTTTTTTACTCAAAATCAGCAAAAAATCAAAAAAAAATCATTTCAAGTAGAAAAAGCGGTTGACAAAATGGTACAAAAAGTGTAGAGTATGCGCCCCGAACTAAGAGGTTCGTTGGCGAAAGCCTAAACAGGAACAAAAGAAATCATCATGAAAACCTTCTCTGCCAAAGCCCAGGATATTGAGCGCAAGTGGTATGTGATCGACGCCGCCGACAAGGTGCTCGGTCAGCTCGCTGTCGAGGCAGCAAATCTGCTGCGCGGTAAGAACAAGACCATCTTCACCCCCCACGTTGACTGTGGTGACTACGTTATCGTTGTGAACGCCGACAAGGTCGTGCTCACCGGTAACAAGGAGCGTGCCAAGATTTACACCCGCTACACCGGCTATGTTGGCAATCAGGTTGTAACCACCCCCGCCAAGCTGCGCAAGACTCACCCCGAGCAGATCGTGGAGCACGCCATCCTCGGCATGGTTCCCCACACTCGTCAGGGTCGCGCTCAGGCTGTTCGTCTTAAGGTGTATGCCGGTGCTGAGCACCCCCACGCCGCTCAGACTCCCACTGTTGTTACAATCGCCTAACCCAGTTTTTAAATCATGAGCTCTACAACTCCGTTCAACGCTACCGGCCGCCGCAAGGAGGCTATCGCGCACGCTTGGCTCACCCCCGTTGAGGAGGGCAAGTCCGGCAAGATTACCATCAATCGTCGCGGTTTCGAGGAGTACCTCCCCACCGACGCCCTGCAGAACGTTGTCCTGCAGCCCTTCTACGCCACCAACACCATGAAGAAGTATGATGTTCGCATCGTTTCCAAGGGTGGTGGCATTCACGGTCAGACCGGCGCTATGAGCCTGGCTATCGCTCGCTCCCTCGTCATGATTAACGAGGAGTACCGCTCTCAGCTCCGCGAGCAGGGCCTGCTTACCCGTGACTCCCGCATGAAGGAGCGCAAGAAGGCCGGCCGTCCCGGCGCTCGCAAGCGCTTCCAGTTCAGCAAGCGCTAATTGCGCCGTTGGCTTTCAGCCACAATTCCCTCTTTTTTCAGAAATGGCCTCGCAACTTCGGTTGCGAGGCTTTTTTGATGCTCCGAACGTATTGACATCGAATATCACATTACATGATTTGAGCTTGACATCACGCGTGCGCGTGCTAGTATGGGCATACTTATGACGGAAGAAGCCCTTCTCAAGATATTGGAAACGGACGCCCGCCTGAGCGACCAGCAGATTGCCGACCGCCTGGGTGTGAGCGTTGCTGAAGTTGCAGCCGAGCGAGCTACTCTGGAACAGGAGGGGCGAATTGTCGGCTACCAGACTATCGTGAATGATGACCAGGTGGGCGTGAGTGCCTTCATCGAGGTAAAGTGCACGCCTGAGCGCGGCGGCGGCTTTGACCGTCTGGCCGAGCGTATATCCCGCTACGATGAGGTGCGCAGCTGCTACCTGATGAGTGGCGGTTTTGACCTGCTGGTACAGGTGGATGCCGCCGACCTGCTCTCCGTTGCAAGATTTGTGAGCGAGAAACTCGCCAGCCTGCCGGGCGTGCTCTCCACGGCCACACATTTCCGCCTGAAGACCTACAAGCTCAACGGTCTGCACTTTACCGAGGAACCCTGCCACCAGCGCATCAGCGTGGCTCCCTGATTTATACACTTACACCTTTTCTCACATATCATGGACTGGAACCGTACTCTTGCCAAACAGGTTGTTGACCTACCCCGCTCGGGCATACGCGAATTCTTCGACCTCGTTACCGGCAGCAAAGATATTATTTCTCTGGGCGTTGGCGAGCCCGACTTCGTAACCCCCTGGAACATTCGCGAGGCTGCCATCACCTCTCTGGAAAAAGGCCACACCACCTACACCAGTAACTACGGGCTGGAAAGCCTGCGCCGCGCCATCGCCCGCTACGTCGAGGGCTTTTTCCACGTCTCCTACAACCCGCTCTGCGAAATTCTGCCCACCGTGGGCGTGAGCGAGGCCATTGACCTGGCTCTGCGCTGCCTGATTAACCCGGGCGATGAGGTGCTCTACCACGAGCCCTGCTACGTGAGTTACGCACCCTCTGTGTTGCTGGCCTACGGTACTCCCAAGGCTGTGGAAACCAGCATCGATGACCTCTTTGCTCTCAATCCCGCCAAGCTCGAGGCCGCTATCACGCCCCGCACTAAGGTACTCATGCTCAATTTCCCCACCAACCCCACGGGTTCCATCGCCCCCCGGGAAACGCTTGAGGCCATCGCTAAAATCTGCATTAAGCACGACCTCTTTGTGCTGACCGATGAAATTTACTCAGAACTGCGCTATGACGGCGAGGAGCACACCAGCATAGCCAGTCTGCCCGGCATGAAAGAGCGCACCCTGCTGCTGCACGGTTTCTCCAAGGCCTTTGCCATGACCGGATTCCGCCTGGGTTATGCCTGCGGCCCGTCTGAGCTGATTGAGCAGATGATGAAGATTCACTCCTACACGATGATTTGCCCCACCATCACCAGTCAGGAGGCCGGTATCGAAGCTCTGCAGAACGGCGTGCCCGCCATGCAGGAAATGCGCGACAGTTACCATCGCCGCCGTAACTACATCGTCAAGCGCTTCAACAACATGGGTATGGACTGCCACCTGCCCGGCGGTGCCTTCTACACCTTCCCCAGCATTAAGCGTTTCGGCCTCACCTCCAAGGAGTTCGCTATGCGCCTGCTGCAGGAGTACAAGGTTGCCGGTGTACCCGGCACGGCCTTCGGGGCCTGCGGTGAGGGCTACCTGCGCTGCTGCTACGCTACGGCCTTCGAGCTGCTCGAAGCTGCCTGCGACAAGATGGAGCGATTCTGTGACTCACTGAAATAATCTACAATTTACAATCTACAATTTACAAAGTAAGAGTTCGGCGGCTTCGCCGCAAATGATAGCGAAGCTCGCCGAGCTCTTTTTCCCGTATTCTCATGAACAAAGACGAACTTAAAACTCGCACCAAACTCTTTGCGCTGCGAATCATTCGCCTTTCTGAGAAACTTCAACAGATGGGAGGCAGCCCCAAAATTATCTCACATCAGCTTCTGCGTTCCGGAACATCAGTAGGCGCCAATTACAGAGCAGCCTGCATTGCAAAAAGCGATAACGATTACCTTCATAAACTGAAGATTTGCGAGGAAGAGGCGGATGAGACTACCTATTGGCTGGAACTATTGATAGAGAGCCAATTAATTCCCGGAGAACTTCTGACAGACATTCACGATGAATCGCGACAGATTACAGCCATCATCACAGCCTCAATAAAAACCAAACGTCGCAACATGGGTCAATAATCCCTGCGAGCGCCAGCGAGCCTAGCTTAATACTTTGTAAATTGTAAATTGTAGATTGTAGATGAAAAACGATTCAGCTTTATACCGGGCCTGCGTTTACCCTCTTGCCATTTTCATGGCATTCAGCATCTTGCTGGGAGTGGGCGGGGGAAGCATAGAGTGGGACCACCCCGAGGCGGCCTGGTGGCGCAGAGCCCCGGAATTGCTGATTTACCCGCTGCAGACAGTGGTATGCGGTTGGTGGCTCTGGCATGTGCGCCGCGAAATTGAATGGGACTGGAACGGCAGGGCCTGTGCCTTGGGTGCGGTGTTCGGCGTGGTAGGTATCGGGCTGTGGCTTGTACCGTATTTTGCTGGGTGGATTCCGAATGAAGGCGGTGGTTTTGAGCCCGAACGGGTACTGGGAGCAGGCACAGCAGCAACGTATGCCGAGTACACCATGCGCTTTGCGCGTGCTGCCGTGGTGGTTCCGCTTGCCGAGGAACTGTTCTGGCGCGGTTTCCTGATGCGCTGGTGCGTGAACCGCGATTTCCCGCAGACCGTACCGGTGGGCACACACAGTTGGTTGGCCTATATCGTGAGCACACTGGCCTTCATGTTCATTCATAATCCGGCTGACTACGCCGGGGCATTCCTTTACGGTTCACTGACCTACTTTCTCGTTATCAAGACCGGGCGACTCACCCCGGCTATCGTCATGCATGCCGTGGCCAATGCCATTATGGGCACCTGTGCCGTGAGCCTCAATATGCCGCAACTCTGGTAATACTCAAAACTCCTTACTACCACCACCCCAAATCATGAACATCGATTACATACAGCTCGGACTCGCGCTCTGCGTGGGTGTATCTCTGGCCGCGGCATGCGGGTTCCGTGTGTTTGTCCCCCTGCTTGCCATGGCCCTGGGGGTGCGCTACATGGGGATGGATATTGATGAAAATCTGGCCTGGGTCGCGAGCGATGCCGCCATCATCTGCCTGGGAGCGGCTACGGTTGTTGAGGTTCTTGCCTACTACATACCGGTTGTTGACAACCTGCTCGACACCATCACAGGCCCCGCAGCCATGATTGCCGGAGCCTTTGTTGCAGCAGGCATGCTGGGTGATTTGCCCGACTGGGCACAGTGGGGAACCGGCATTATTGCAGGAGCCGGAGCCGCCGGCACTGTACAACTCGCCACAACTGCGGCTCGCGCAGGCAGTACAGGTACCACGGCAGCCATCGGCAATCCCATTATCAGCACGGCAGAGAACATCCTTTCCGTCATCGGCTCTTTCCTAGCCATTTTTGCCCCGCTTCTGGCCGTTGTCGGTGCCATTCTGCTCATTTTTGTCACCTTCCTTTTCCTGCGCAAAATCCGCGCTATCATCAGAAAACGAAAAGAGGCCGCTGCTGCCACAGCCTGATACACCTTTTCCTTTAACCGACTTATTTTCCCTATCATGCAAGCATTCATTCTCGGTGCAGGACTGGGCACACGTCTGGCGCCACTCTCCCACATCCTGCCCAAACCCCTCATGCCGGTTTTTGATAAACCGCTCATTCAGCACACCATGGACCGCTTTATGGCAGCAGGCGTGACAGAGTTCATCATCAACACGTCATACCTCGATTTTGCCTGGGACAAGGCATTCCCCTGCCCTGACCCGCAGTACCGGGGCTGCCCCGTTACCTTCAGCCACGAGCAGGAGCCCCTCGACTCCGGCGGCGGCGTGAAGAAAATCATGCACCTCTGGAAAGACGGCCCCGTCATCGTGCACAACGGCGATATCCTTACCGATATTCCCCTCAGCGACCTGCTCGCGGAGCACAAGCGCAGCGGCAACCTCATTACCATGGCTCTGCGCAGTGTGGACGGCAAACGTAATGTCGGGTTCGATGCCGCTACCGGCCGTATCACCGACATTCGTCATGCACTGGGTATCAACCCCGGCACTCATCAGTTCGCCGGCACCTACATCATGGAGCCCTGCGTGGCCGATATGTTCCCGAGTGAGGAGAAATTCTCCATCTTCCCCATCTGGCTGGAACTCGTGAGTCAGGGTAAAGTCGGCGGCGTAGAATTCGACTGGGCCAACTGGTACGAAATCGGCTCCCCCGAAGGTTACCTGCAAGCCATCCTCGATATGCCCTACGGCAAGCGAATTCACCCCACTGCCACCATCTCAGCCCTGGCAGAAATCGGCGAGGACTGCATGATTGGGCAGGATGCCGTCGTACCCGCCGGTTGCGAGCTCAATGACTGCATTGTGTGGCCCCGTACCCATGTCGCACCCGGCACTTACAACCGCTCTATCATCACTCCGCGCATCACGGTTCAGGCATAATATCCGCGCTTTTTTAGAGCCAACTCGAACTTTTTACAAAAAAAAGGTATTCTGGCGCGGAATTTGCTTTTCATGAGGTGCCGGTCGTGGTAGAATGTGGCAACGTGGAATGGCTGCGTATGCCGGGCTGTAGACTGGTGAAAACAGCACACATCGCGCTGCCGACCTAAAACATCTAAACAGAACACCACACATGGCAATAGATCCCAAATTACTTGAAGACCTTGAAGCCCGCAGAAACAAAATTAAGTACGCGGCTTCGCAGGAGAAGTATGAGGCCCGTCACGCCAAGGGCGACTGGACGGCAAGAGAGCGTATCGCCTGTCTTTTCGACGCCGGTTCTTTCACGGAAATCGGCATGCACACCAAGCACCACTGCAGTAACTTCGGCATGCTCAACAAGGAGATTGCCGGCGATGGCATTGTAACCGGCTTCGGTCTGGTGAACGGTCGCCCGGTTGCCGCAGCCTCCGCCGACTTCCTGGCTCAGGGTGGTTCGCTGGGTTACATGCACGCCCAGAAGATTTGTGATGCTCAGCAGTACGCCATGAAAGGCGGCATGCCCATCATTCAGATTAATGACTCGGGCGGCGCCCGCCTGCAGGAGGGTGTGGAATCCCTGACCGGCTTTGCCAATGTCTTCTACAACAACGTGGCAGCCAGTGGCGTGGTACCGCAGATTTCGCTCATTCTGGGGCCCTGTGCCGGCGGTGCAGCCTACTCCCCGGCCCTGACCGACTTCATCATCATTCGCCGTGGCGGTGCTGCCGGCATGTACATCACCGGGCCCAAGGTGATTGAGCAGGTGACATACGAGAAATGCACGATGGATGAAATCGGCGGTGCCGACGTACACGCCAGCGTGAGCGGCAATGCCCACTTCGTGGCCAACAGCGATGAGGAGGCTATCGAGATTGCCAAGAAACTGCTTACCTACCTGCCCTCCAACAATACGCAGAACCCGCCCCACGACCTTTCCTGCCCGCTCGATATCGCTGACGATGAAGGCATGAACGACATCATTCCCGAGAGCAACAACACCCCGCTCGACATCAAGAAAGTCATCAACCGCTTGGTGGACGAAGGTTCCTTCCTCGAGGTGCACGCCAACTTTGCCGGCAACGTAGTGGTGGGCTTTGCCCGCATCTGCGGCGTGGTCGTCGGCATCATTGCCAACCAACCTGCTGTAAAGGCCGGCTGTCTGGATATTGATGCCTCTGACAAGGCCGCCCGCTTCATCCGCTGCTGCGACTCCTTCAACATTCCCGTAGTCAACCTGGTAGACGTGCCCGGGTTCCTGCCCGGCAAACAGCAGGAGCGTGGCGGTATCATTCGCCACGGTGCCAAGATGATTTTCGCCTACTCCTCGGCCACCGTGCCCAAGGTTACCATGATTCTGCGCAAGGCCTACGGCGGTGCCTACATCGCCATGTGCTGCAAGGGACTTGGTGCCGATGCCGTATTTGCGTGGCCGACAGCTGAAATCGCCGTGATGGGTGCTCAGGGAGCCGTGCCGATTCTCTATGGCCGCGAACTCAAGGGGATTGAGGATGACGCCGCCCGCGAAGCCCGCCGTCAGGAGCTGCTGGCAGAATACACCGAAACCTTCTATAACCCCTACGCCGCCGCTGCGAGCGACCAGGTGACCGAGGTTATCAACCCCAAGGAAACACGCGCCAGAATCGCTCTGGCACTCCGCACCATGCTCAGCAAGCGCGAGGTGCGCCCCGCCAAGAAACACGGCAACATGCCGCTGTAATCCCCCTCTCACTATAACAAAACAACATGAACACAACCCAGACACTAGCCATTACATGGCCGGAATTCATGGACGCTCTGACGTACCAGATTACGGGCATGGTTGTGGTGTTCTGCTGTCTCATCATGCTCTGCGTTATCCTCTCCATCTCAGGTGCCATTGCCGTGCGTCTGGAGGAGAAGAAGAAAGCAGCAGCTGAAGCTGCGAAGGCTGCTCTGGCCGCCGCTGCCCCCGTGGCAGTAGCCCCGGTAGCCGCCCCTGAGCCCACCCCGGCTCAGGTGGCAGCCCTCGCCGCCGGCATATACGATGCCGCTGCCAGCAGTATCACCCCCGAGGTAGTTGCCGCCATTGCCGCGGCAGTGAAGGTAACAGTCGGTAACGAGGCACGAATCCTCGACATCAAACCGATTGACGGCTCCTATGCACAAAGCGGCCGTACCTCCATTATGAATTCTCACAACATCAACCGCGGCTGATTCTCAGCTGCACCCCCTTCAACTTAACAATCAAACCAAACACTATATCAATACAATGAAACAGCTCCGTATTACCGTTGCCGGTCAGACCTTTGACGTTACCGTAGAAACCCTTGGTGGCAGCGCCGCCGCTCCCGCCCCCGCACCTGTGGCCGCTCCCGCTCCTGTAGCAGCCCCTGTGACCGTAGCAGCTCCCGTTACTGTAGCCGCTCCCGCTCCTGCTCCCGCCGCCGGTGCCGGCACCCCCATCCAGAGCCCGCTTGCCGGTAAAGTGGTATCCCTCGACGTGAAGCCCGGTACCGCCGTGAAGGAAGGTGACCAGGTTCTTACCCTCGAGGCTATGAAGATGAACACCGTCATCTATGCCCCGGCCAACGGTACCGTGACCAGCTTCTGCGTAGCTCCCGGCGACACCGTTGCCGAGAACCAGCCCCTGGCCTACCTCGGTTAAGCCCGCCGTGGCTTACAGGCCCTGCACTGCACGTGCAGGGGGTGTAACAAATAGTCAAATTCCCATTGCAATATGCAAGAACTCATCAATTCCTTAATGGATTTCATCTCCGGCATCGGCTTGTTCCAGATGACCTGGCAGATGTACGTCATGTGGGTAATCGTTGCAGTACTGTTGTATCTGGGTGTTGCCAAGCAGTTTGAACCGCTGCTCATGGTGCCGATTGCCTTCGGCGCCCTTATCGCCAACATTCCCGACAACGGCATGGTCATCACCCAGGCTCAGCGTGAGGTGGTGGCTCTGAAGGACGGCAAGGTGGAGCGCTCCACCATGAACGACGTGGGCTTCATTCAGCTCGAGCTTGCCCCCTTCGATGACCCCGGCGTAAGCAAGCAGAGCACAGCCGGTGTAGACCTCACCGTGGCTGCTGACTACGATTCTGCCATGAATCAGCCCATGGTGGCCAAAGATGCAGTTGACCCCGAAACCGGAAAGGTTCAGAAGGGTAAGCTCGTCGTCACCGGCCAGACTCCGCAGAAATACCTGCTCGTCAAACCCCACGGCGGTCTCTTCGACTGGCTCGGTCTGGGTATTAAGTGCGAGATTTTCCCGGCAATCATCTTCATGGGTGTGGGTGCACTGACCGACTTCGGTCCGCTGCTTGCCTCTCCCAAGGCTCTGCTGCTGGGTGCAGCCGCTCAGGGCGGCGTGGCCTTCACCTTCCTCTGCGCTGTGTGCATGGGCTTCACCAAGGGTCAGGCCAGTGCCATCGGCATTATCGGCGGTGCAGACGGCCCCACCTCCATCTTCCTGGCCAGTAAGCTGGCTCCGGAGCTGTTGGGTGCCATTGCTGTGGCAGCCTACACCTACATGGCTCTGGTTCCGCTCATTCAGCCGCCGTTCATGCGCATGTTCACCACCGAAAAACAGCGCAAGATTAAGATGAAGAGCCTGCGCCAGGTTTCCAAGGGCGAGAAGATGTTCTTCTGCTTCACGGTGACCATTCTCACCATTCTGCTCTGCCCCGATGCCGCCCCGCTGCTCGGTATGCTCATGTTCGGTAACTTCCTGCGTGAGTGTAAGGTGACAGAGCGTCTGGTAACCTGCGCTCAGAATGAGCTCATGAACATCACCACCATCCTTCTGGGTGTATCGGTGGGTCTCACCATGCAGGGCGTGCGCTTCCTGCAGCCCCAGACCCTCAAGATTATTCTGCTGGGTGTGGTGGCCTTCGCCGTGGCAACCGTCTGCGGTCTGATCTGCGCTCAGATCATGAACCTCATTCCCGGCTGGCGCAAGAACCCCATCAACCCGCTCATCGGCTCTGCCGGTGTGTCTGCCGTGCCCATGGCCGCCCGCGTGTCTCACAACGAGGGCCAGAAGGCCGACCGCACCAACTTCCTGCTCATGCACGCCATGGGCCCGAACGTTGCCGGTGTGATTGGTACCGCCGTTATCGCCGGCTACTACATCACCACTCTGTAAGGATTAACAAGCCTCAATTAAGAAGCCGTCGTTCCAATCATGGGACGACGGCTTTTTGCTGAAGTATCGCGGGCTTTGCCCGCCAAACATAAAAACTTCCGAAATTCAAAATCCAAAATCAAACTTGAAAAGCGCCGCCGAGGCTGGCCCGGCAGATGGGGTCTGAATACCGCTGCTACCTCTCGGTCCTGACGGGGTTTTCCAGCCACACCTCCGGGGGCCCCGGCGGCAGGGAGAGTTTGCCACAATTCCTCTCAGGAGTCAAGACATAATTAATCGAATGCGGCCGTTATGGCACAAAAAAAAGAGCACCCGGTAAATGGATGCTCTCTCTTTGTATTTTTGATAAGATGGCTCAGGTGGCGATACCAAAGTGGCGCTGAATGTCCGCAAAAATGCGGTCGCGCAGCGTGCGGGCCTTCTTAATGTCCCTGGTACGCAGGGAGAAGCGCAGGCGCTCAGCGGTGGCATCGGGCTTGTGCACCGTTACGTGGCACCACCATACACCGCGGTTATTCCACAGGTGGTGGTTAAGGTTGTCATCGTTAATACGAAGCGCGATCTTAGTCTGTTGAGGTGTCATTTTTAATTTCGAAATGCTTAGTCTGTGATAGCCAGTAGGAAGCCTTGCGAAGTTACCCGCGTTCGTTCTCTGAACAGCCCTGCGGCAAGTCGGGTAATCCTATCGTTGTTCGGATAGACAACCGAGAATGCCGCTTCGTTCAAAAAAAGTGCAGAAAAAATTCCGGCAGGAATTAATACAGGATACCGGCCTTCTTGAGCACGTTGTAAGCGCCGTTCTTGGAGATAGTGCGGAGGGCCTTGCAGGAAAGCTTCATGCGGATGTAACCGCCGCGACCACCGTTGAGCTCGGGCACCCAGATACGCTTCTCCTGAAGGTTGGGGTAGACCGTACGGTTGACAGTCTTGGTGACGTGACGACCGATACCGCCCTTCTTCTTGGCAAGACCGGAGCGGTGAATGCGGCGGCCCTTATGCGGCATGGCAAACGTGATATTGCAGATTCTGGACATAAGATTTTGTACGGTTAAAAAGATTTGCGGAGCGACATTTTACACAATTTCGGGCATACGTCAAGGCGAATTTGTAATTTTAGGAAAAAATCTTGAAAATTGGAAAGCAAAGGGGAAAGAGAGAGAAGAGTTATTGAACGGGGTGAGAGTAAGCTGTGTCATAGCTCTGCAAGACATGGAACTTGCTTGAAAGGGGGCAGGCGACATGGTAATGTAAAAGGCAACAGAACAATGAACACACAGCAACTGAATGACGAAATTGCGCAGAGCTCAGACTGGGTGAGCGCCGTGAAAATGGAAATGGCAAAGGTGGTTGTCGGCCAGCAGGGACTGGTAAACCGCCTGATACTGAGCCTGCTCTGCAAGGGGCACGTGCTGCTGGAGGGTGTACCCGGTCTGGCAAAAACGCTTTCGGTAAAAGCGCTGGCCGGCACACTGCACGCGGCATTCTCGCGCATACAGTTCACCCCTGACCTGCTGCCGGCAGACCTGCTGGGCACCATGATATACAACCCCGACGAGCACCGCTTTACAGCCAAAAAGGGGCCTGTGTTCTCAAACCTGATTCTGGCAGACGAAATCAACCGAGCTCCGGCCAAGGTACAGAGCGCTCTGCTCGAAGCCATGCAGGAGCGACAGGTCACTCTGGGAGAAACCAGCTACGCCCTGCCCAATCCCTTCCTGGTGCTGGCCACACAGAACCCCATTGAACAGGAGGGTACCTATCAGCTCCCCGAAGCCCAGCTCGACCGTTTCCTCTTCAAGGTCATGGTGGACTACCCCACCCGCGATGAGGAGCTGCGCGTGCTCGAAATGATGAGCAACACGCACGGCGCCCCCACCACCTCGCCGGTGGTAACAGTGGAGCAGCTCGAGAGCTCCCGCGAGCTCATGAACCGCATCTTCATTGACCCCGCGGTGGAGCACTACATTGTTGACCTCGTGCGTGCCACCCGCGCTCCCGAAAAAGTCGACCGCAACCTCGAGGGTATGGTGCGCGCAGGAGCCTCCCCCCGTGCTACCATCAACATCGCACTGGCCGCCAAGGCACTGGCCTTCACCCGCCAGAGAGCCTATGTCACCCCGCAGGATGTCAAAGACCTGGCACACGACATATTGCGCCACCGCATTCTGCTCTCCTACGAGGCCGAGGCTGCCAATGTGACCAGCGACAACATCATCGACCACATCCTTTCCAAGGTTCCCGTACCGTAACTCTAGCCCCCACCGGTCATGGACAAGACGCAGGAAATCATGCAGCAGGTGCGCCGCATTGAATTGCTGGCGCGCAAGGTCACCACTACCACCTTTGCCGGGCAGTATCGCTCGAGCTTTCGTGGTCAGGGGCTCGACTTCGATGACTTCCGCGAGTACCTGCCCGGCGATGAGCCGAGGTTTATTGACTGGAAGGTGACGGCTCGCACAGGCACCCCCTATGTGCGCAAGTTCCACGAAGAGCGAGAGCAGGCCCTGCTACTGGCAGTGGATGCCAGTGCCAGCATGCGCTATGCCGGCGGGGCCTCTGCCGACAGCAAACTGGAATACGCCGCCCGCATAGCGGCGGTACTGGCTCGCAGCGCGGTACTCAACGGCGACAAAATCAGCCTGCTGCTCTTCGGCTGCCGCCCTCACTTTTACCTGCCCCCGGCCAAGGGGATGATGCAATGCCTGCGCGTGGTGCGTGAAATTCTTTCCGCCCCCTCAGGCGGTGCCGATGACAGCATGGAGGATGTTGCGGCCGAAATACTGCGCACCCAGCGCAAGAGTGCGATGTGCTTTCTGCTGAGCGATTTCCTTACTACGCCCGACAAAAAAGCCATCGGTAAGCTCAACTTCCGCCACGAGCTCATACCCATACGCATTAATGACCCATACGAACTGGAACTGCCTGAAGTGGGGAGATTCTATGTGCAGGACCCCGAGAGCGGCGAGCAGTACATATCCCCCGCCGCCACTACTGCCCTGAGGACAGCCCACAGCAAGGCCATGAAAGCTCACATGGTGGAGTGGGACCGCACCTTTAACCAGCTGGGCATAGACCACCTGAGCCTGCAGACCAATCATGATTTCATCACCGAGCTGCGCAAGCTCTTCGCCCGCCGCAGCCGCATGTTCGCCCGTTAATTCACCTGTACCGTCACTGCCATGAATGAGCATATCTTAGATGCCATCCCCACGCTGGAGGAAGAAATATCGCCGGCGGAACTGATGGTTCAGAGCATATCAGGGCCCGTGCTGTGGGGACTGATTATTCTTCTCGTACTGCTCGTGGCTCTCGTAGTGTGGCTGGTACTGCGCAGCCGCAAACGCAGGGCTACCCTGCCCCCGCTTACTCCGCGGCAACTGGCCGAGCGTGCTCTGGATAGACTGGCAGAGCAGTTACCCCCGCTGCGTGAGAGCAGTCTGCGCCTTTCCATGATTCTGCGCACCTTCCTGACCGGGCAAACGCAAGACCCCGCCCTGTTTGAAACACACGAGGAGTTCAGCCGCCGTATGGATGCCCTGTCAACCGTACCACGCTCCTGCCAATACGCCACACGCGACCTATTGGAGCGACTGGCCGAGCAGAAATATGCCGGCAGCAGTGACCACGCCCCGCAGAAAGTCCGTGTGCTCATTGAAGAGACCCGCACCCTGCTGGCTGATATAACCCGAGCTCAGGCAGAGGAGGCTGCGGCCGCCGCCGAACTCGCAAAAATGAAACACAAGATGTCATGATGTTTGCTCCGACTACCATCGCAGCTGCTGCGGCCACCACGACGGAACTCGGCCGTGAGTTCATCTTCGGCCATCCTGCCTGGCTGTGGGGGCTGTTGCTGCTGCCCCCGTTGCTACTGCTGCGCCGCAGGCAGGGTACGGCTGCAGGTATATTACACCCCACGCTGCGCTTTGTGAGCGAGCAACTGCGCCGCCCGGCCACTCTGGCGGGCAGGCTGGGTCCCATCTGCCTGAGCCTGGCTCTGGCGGCTCTTCTGCTGGCTATGGCCCGACCTCAGTGGAAAGACACCTACGAGGAGCAGAAGGTCAGCGGTATCGATATCATGCTGGTCTGTGACCTCTCGGGCTCTATGGCAGCCCCCGACATGGTATTCAACGTGCGCGACAAGCGCAACCGCCCCGTGCGTACAGCGGTTGACCGCCTGACCGCCGCCCGCCATGTGCTCAAGGAGTTCATCAGCGGGCGCCCGAATGACCGAATCGGTCTGGTGGCCTTTGCCGGCAGAGCCAAGCTGTGCAGCCCGCTCACGCTGGACCATGGCATTGTGCGCTACGTCCTCGACCAATTCTACCTGGCCGAACCCGGCGGCTTCGGCAGACAGGCCCGCCCCGGTTACATCGAGCAGGACGGTACCGCCATCGGCTCGGCTATCGCCTCTGCCGCCACCCGATTGAACGAACGCCGCGAAACCAAATCCAAAGTCATCATTCTGGTGACAGACGGCGTGAACAACAGCGGCACCATTGCCCCCATAGAAGCAGCTAAGCAGTCCGCTGAGCTCGGTATTAAGATTTTCACTATCGCCATCGGGCGCGATGAGCGTATTTCCCGCCACACCGCCCAGGTCAGTGCCTTCGACGAAGAAACGCTCAAGGAGATTGCCGACCTCACCGGCGGCAGGTTCTACCGGGCCAGTAGCGGCACCGGTCTGCTGCGAGCCTTTGCCGACATTGACAAGCTGGAGAAAACAGAAGTAAAGCGCCGCACCCTGCAAAGCTACGAAGAGCTGTTCCCCTGGCCGCTGACAGCAGCCTGCATACTGCTGGGGCTCGGTTGTCTGCTGACCTTCACCCGCCCGCGTCCCGCGCCGTAAGAGTACAACCACAAACTGCACCATGAGCTTTTTATACCCCTACGTACTGATTGCGCTACTGCTGCCCCTGCTGCTGGCTGTGCTCGCGATACTGAACCACCGACAAGCCCGGCAGAGCTGGCAACTGCTGGTAGCTCCCGCTCACCGCGCAGCGCTGGTGCGCAAGCCGCCCCTGTGGCGCACTGTTCTGCCGGCGGCTCTGGGACTGCTGGCCCTCACCTTCGGCATACTGGCAGCTGCCCGCCCCATCAACGGTTATACGGACTCCGGGGCTGTGAGCTCAGGGCGCAACCTCATCATTGCGCTCGATGTCTCGCGCTCCATGGAAACGACGGACGTCACCCCATCGCGACTGGAGGAAGCCCGCACGGCTGCCTACGAGCTCATCAATGCTCTGCCGACCGACAAAATCGGGCTGATTATTTTCTCGGGCGAGGCCGATTTGGTCGTACCGCTCACCTACGACCACGATGTGCTCAAGGAAACCCTCTACAACGTCAACCGCAGCTGGGTGGCAACCGGTGGCACCAATTTCGGGCTTGTCCTGAAGCGTGCCATCAAGGATTTTGAACGTTCCGCCCCCGATGGGACCAATGCTCTGGTCATCCTCAGCGATGGCGAGGATACCGTGCAGACCTCCACCGAAGCGGCAAAAGAAGCCCGCAGCAAGAACCTGCTGGTCATCACCGTGGGCATCGGCACCACTGCCGGTGGAGCCATCCCCGACCCTCGCGGCCAGAATGGCCTGTGGCAGGACGCCCAGGGCAAGCATGTTATCAGCAAGCTCAACATCGAAAACCTGCAGCAATTTGCTCAGGCCACGGGTGGGGATTTCTTCGCCATGAACTCCGGCACTGATTTGGCGGCTTTCGCCCGCGAAGCCGTCAACAAGCTCGACCGTCATGAGGAGAGTTTCTCCGCAGCCAAAGTCCCCAATGACCTCTACGTATGGTTTACTCTGCCGGCCATGGTACTGCTACTTGCAGCCATACTGTTGAGTACAGAATGGCGCAATACCGGCCGTATAACAGCCGTTCTGCTTCCCCTGCTTCTGTTAGCAGCAGCACCGCAGGCTGCTGCTGCGCCCTCCGCCGAAAGTACTTTAAGCTATGGTATAGGCTATACTCTCAGCCGTGAGGGCGAACGCGAAAAGGCACTCGAAGCCTACTCGCAGGCTCTGCTCGATGAAGACCCGACCATGCAGGCAGCAACCCACCTGGCTATCGGCAACATGGCTGCCAATGCCACCTTTGACAAACTGCGCGAACTCTACACCCCCGGCGACAACGGCATGCCCGCTCAGCCCGGTCCGGAGCAATTGCAGGAAATTGTCGACAGGCTCAAACGTGACCTGCAACCCTATCAAGACGCCCTGCAGATTAACCCGAATTTCGCCCCCGCTCTGCAGAATATCGAAAAGATTAACACGCTGATTAAAAAGCTGGAAGAAGAAATCGAACGTCTGAAACAGCAACAACAACAGGACAACCGGCAACAGCAGGATGACCAGCAACAGCAGGATGACCAGCAACAGCAGGACGACCGGCAACAGCAGGACGACCGGCAACAGCAGGATGACCAGCAACAGCAGGACAACCGGCAACAGCAGGACGGCCGGCAACAGCAGGATGACCAGCAACAGAAGGATGACCAGCAACAGCAGGATGACCAGCAACAGAAGGACAACCGGCAACAGCAGGATGACCAGCAACAGAAGGACAACCGGCAACAGCAGGACGACAAGCAACAGCAGGATATGCAGCAGAAGCAGGATGACCGGCAACAGCAGGAACAGCCTCAACCGATCGATCCGGCTACAGAAAAAGAAAAAGCCCGCCAGCGCGCTGCCGGTATTCTGAAAATGCACCTCGATGAAGAAAAAGGCTCGCCCATTCCCCATCACAGCACCATCCTTCCCCCCGCCAAAGACTATTAACACACGCCATTTATGAGAAAAATCATCACAGCATTCTGCGCCCTGCTCACCGGGCTTACTCAGGCAGAGATTGTACCTATATGGTCCACCGGCGTGGCAGTGCCGGGAGAAAACGTTGTGCTCTACCTCGTGGAAACTCAGGAGGACGCTCAGCAGCAACAGGATATCTTTCAGATTGAGAAATCACCTGTCGTTAAAAACGCCACAGTGAAGGTACAGCAGATGGCCGCCGGAGCCAATCCCCTGGACCCCGACCGCAAAATGGTCGAAGTGCAACCCATCATATTCAAGGCCGATATGGCCGGCGAAATTGCCCCCGAGCCTATCGAAGTCACCTATCGCTCAGGCCGCAAAGCCACTGTTACAGTGCCCCCGCTGGTGGTACGCCCGACGGGGGATATCAAGTGGTTTGCCGACCCGGTTCCCTATGGTGTGCTGTGGTACACCAACGTAACAGACGGCTACGTACACCAGCCTGTCAGAGCCGCGCTCAAAATCTTCATGCCGCTCGACTGCTCCACCCCGCTGCCCCCGCAGCTCAACTCCGTTGGCGTAAAGGTCGGCAATTTCCGCCCCGCTGTCGAAGGTCTTGTGGCTCAGCTGCACGGGCGCATCCTGCCTGACCCGACCGCCTATGCCAAGGGGCAGACCTGGCGCACGTCTGATTTCAGCGGCTCCTTCACCCCCTTCCGCGAAGGCCGCAACGATGTTGTGGGTAAAATACTCATGCAGCAACAGAGGGGCTTTTTCTCTGTCGCTCAGCAGGAACTGCCCATTTCCCCGCTGGAGCTGAGCGCCCTGCCCCTGCCCCCCGGAGCCCCCGCCGATTTTGCCGATACCGTAGGCCAATACACCATCAGCGCTACCACTCAGGCCAAAAGTCTGGCTATGAATGAGGCGGTGGAAATCGAAATCACCGTGCGCGGGACCGGTAATCTGGAACAACTGCCCACCCCCAAACCCGAGGATGAGCTCAACTGGCGCCTGGTGCCCGCTACACGCAAGCCCATACTCGGTGCAAGTGGCGAGACCATCGGTATGGTATTCTCCCAACTCATGCGCCCCACAGCCGAGGTCAGCGGCCTGCCGGCCTTCAGTTTCAGTTATTTTGACCCCGAGGAAATGGCCTACCGCACCGCCGCAACCAAACCCATACCGCTGGAATGGCGCGAGACGGAGGAAGCAGGCAGCGGCCTGATAACCGCACCCGCAGCAGAGCCGCCCCCTGCCGGCAGTGTACCCGTGGCCGAGCTGACTGACATCTACCACTTCATGCCAAGTGCAGCGGCAGGCGGCAACGGCCCGGAAATGCGACTGCCTGCGTGGCTGCTGTACCTGCTCTACATACCGGGGCTTGGCATCTTCGGCTGGTTGCTTGTGAGGGCAATCATGCGCCGCATAGCAGCCGGGGCAGGCAACCGTGCCCGCGAGAAGGAGCTTGCCGCCATTGCAGCCCAGCAGGAAGGTCTGGCATTCCTGAAAGGCATAGGCGCTTTCATCGAGAGCCGAATTCCGCAGGAACAGCTCAGCCCCGCTCTGCACGACATCCTGCAGCGCCGTGATACCGAGGCATTCCTGCCGGGAGCTGCTCCCGAGGTAACGCCCGAAGAGCGCCAGCGCATGCTGAGAGCCGTGCGCAAGGTTCTGGCAAAAATCACCACCGCGATTGTTCTGCTGCTCACTCTGGTACCACAGTTGCAGGCCGCCGGCGACGAGGCCGAAACCGCCTACTCTGCCGGGCAATTCAGCAAAGCACTGGAACAACTGCAGGCTGAGCAGAAGAATGGCAGCACCAATCGCAACAGTGCCGAGCTGCTCTACAATATCGGCAACTGCTATTACCGACTGAATAAACCGGGGCAGGCCGCCCTGTACTACACCCGTGCGCTCCTGGCAGACCCGGGTCTGGAAGAGGCCCGCGCCAATCTGGGCTTCATCCGCCGCAAGGAGGGCGCCCTACTGCCCCACGGCAATATGGCAGATGAAGTGTTCACCCTGCTCAACTGCGGCCAGTTGTGGGTGCTCACTCACGTATGCGGTGCGGCTCTGCTGCTCTGCATTGCCCTGCTGGTGCTGCGCCGCAAACAGAGCAAACCCTGGCTGCAGGCCTGCACCGCCACCACGGCTCTGCTGTGCCTGCTGTGTGCTGCCGATTGGCTGTACTACAACACACGGCAAGTGCCCGATATGAGTGCCCTGCCGCCCGCAGACCTGGCCATTGTCACAAGCGCTACCACAATGCGCACCGCTGCTGCAGATGAAGCCCCGAGCGTCATTGAACTTACGCCATCCACCCCCCTGCACCTGCTGGCTGTACGCGGTAGCTACAGCTATGCCGAGACATTCACCGGTGTGCGCGGCTGGATTAAGACCGCCGATATAGCCCCTGTGGCAGAGGGCAACAGCTCTCCCTCTCTCCCCATTGTTATACGTCTGTACTGATCTGCATGAAGCGCTGCATTCCCCTCATCAGAAAATCAGCCACCGTCCTAGGGCGGTGGCTGCGACGTCTTATTCTTGCCCTGTGCCTTCTGTGGAGTCTGGGCTTGTGGATTTACCAGCCTATCTGCCTGATTGTGCCGGTTCTGACAGCGGTACTGTGGTGGTGGGTACTCCGGCGCAAATATACAGAATCTGCCCTGTGGGGGAGTTTCGGCCTGAGTATCGTGGCCTACCTGTTGTTGCCCGGCCCTCAACCACCCAAGTGGCAGACTCCCTGGGAACATGCCCCGCAGTTCACCATTGAGGGAGATACCCTCACCATCCGCAACCTGCGTGATTTCCACTACCGCAGTGAGCAGGATTACGACCCAATCTGGCGCACGGAAAGCTACAATCTCGCCGCCCTGACCGGAGCGGAGTTTGCCGAGTGCCATTGGGATGGTATGGAGGCTATCTGCCACACCATGATAAGTTTCTCCTTTGCCGATGGTAAACACTTGGTCGTCTCTGCCGAAACCCGCCTGCCCGAGGGCGAAACGCAGAGTGCCATCGGTGGCCTGTATAAACGCTATGGTCTGCTGTATCTCTTCGGTACAGAGGAAGATATCTACGCACTCCGCACGAACTACCGGCACGAGGATTTACTACTCATGCCGATGGACATCACCCCGGAGGGTGCACGTAAAATGCTGCTCCATTTCATTCACGAGTCTGAGCAGGCTGAAGAAAATCACACCGCCTACAATACCGTGAGCAATAACTGCTCCAGCGGTGTTATGCGCACCTTCCGCCACATGACCCCCGACATGCCGTACTACTATGATTTGGCCCCGGTGCACAATGGGTCGATATCCCGCCTACTCTACAAGCATGGAGCTCTCATCACCCGTCAAGGCGAGAGTTACGACGCCCTGCGCAAACGCTGCTATCTGGGCTACGATATCAGCAAGGATTCACCGCAAGATTATTCAAAAGCCATTCGCGAGAAAATTCAACCCTGACACTTCTCTATACAATCAAAAGCCCGCGTCCGAGCACATGCTCCGAACGCGGGCTTTTTATAAAGCATTATTTACTATTTTTACAGTCTGGAAATCGCAGAAAGAATAGCGGCGGGGTAGAGGATATGCTCCTGCACCTGAATGCGCGCATGCAGGCTCTCAGCCGTATCATCGGGGAGTACCGGAACGTAGGCCTGCATGAGGATTTCGCCCGTGTCCATACCGGCATCGACATAATGCACCGTGCAACCGGCCTGACCGGCACCGGCTTCAAGAGCCTGACGCCAGGCTTCCACACCGGGGAAAGCCGGCAGCAATGCGGGGTGAATATTGAGAATACGTCGGGGGAATGCGCTGAGCAGCGGCTCCTTCACCAGGCGCATGAAGCCGGCCAGACACACCATATCGACATTCAGTGCCTTCAGCTTATCGGCCACAGCAGCCTGAACCTCCAGCGGGAACTTATTCTTGTAACCGCCGCAGTCCATGACCTCGGCAGGCACGCCGTGCTGACGGGCGCGCTCCAGGATGTAGGCATCGGGATTGTCGGAAAGCACGATGACGACCTCAGCATCGAGGCGGCCATCCTTAATGGCGTTGAAGATAGACTGGCAATTACTGCCGGAGCCGGAACCGAGTACAGCTAAACGTAACATAACGCGGTCACTGTACTACAGTTCCGGACAGATTGCAAGACGAAAAGGGGTGAAATCAGCTGTAAAGTTCCCTCACCTGCTCCGAGAGCTTCATGGCACAGAAATCGGGGCCGCACATCGAGCAGAAGTGAGCCTTGGCTGCACCGGCATGCGGCAGAGTAAGGTCATGATACTCGCGGGCACGATACGGGTCGAGCGAGAGATTGAACTGATCATTCCAGCGGAACTCAAAGCGGGCCTTGGCAAGCGCATTGTCACGCAGCTGCGCGCCGGGGTGCCCCTTTGCCAAATCAGCGGCATGGGCAGCCAGCTTATAAGTCACCACACCCTCGCGCACGTCCTCGCGGTCAGGCAATCCCAGGTGCTCCTTGCGGGTCACATAGCACAGCATGGCACAGCCGCGCTGGGCTATAAGAGCCCCACCGAGTGCGCCGGTTATGTGGTCGTAGCCCGGGGCAATATCCGTTGCCAGCGGCCCGAGTGTATAGAACGGGGCCTCGTGGCACCACTCGAGCTGCTTGCGCATATTCTCCGGCACCAGATGCAGCGGCACATGCCCGGGGCCCTCGTTCATGACCTGAACTCCCTTCGCCCAGGCAGCACTGGTTAATTCCCCCTGCACTTCGAGCTCGGCCAGCTGGGCAAAGTCATTCGCATCGGCAATCGAACCGGGCCGCAGTCCGTCACCTATGGAAATCGCCACGTCATAGGTAGCCAGAATGTCGCATATCTCATCCCAATGGTCGTAGAGGAAGTTTTCCTGCTTATTCAACATCATCCACTTGGCCATAATGGAGCCACCGCGGGATACAATACCCGTAGCACGACGCGCAGTGTGGGGAACAAAGCGGTTCAGCAGCGCAGCATGTATGGTCACATAGTCCACACCCTGTTCCGCCTGTTCAATGAGGGTATCCCTGAAAATGGGCCAGCAGAGGTGCTCCACCCTGCCGCTGCACTTCTCCAGGCTCTGGTAAACCGGCACAGTTCCGATGGGAACCGGGCTGTTGCGCAGAATCCATTCGCGTGTTTTATGAATATCACGCCCGGTCGATAAATCCATGACGGTATCGGCACCCCAGTGAATCGCCCAGCGGAGTTTCTCGACCTCCTCAGCTATGCCGGATGTGATGGCGGAGTTACCGATATTGGCATTGATTTTGCAGAGGAAATTACGCCCGATGGCCATCGGCTCGGCTTCGGGGTGATTGATATTGGCCGGAATGAGGGCGCGGCCGGCGGCGATTTCATCCCTCACAAACTCCGGGGTAAAATAGGCGGGCATGTTCCCTCCACGCCCCTGCTCTGCCGGGTGGCTGTAGCTCAGCTCGGCGCGACGTTGCAGACTGGCAGGCCCGAAACCGGGCTCCTGTTCCAGTTCGCTGGGGCGCGGCATGCCGGTGCCAAGTTCATCGAGGATTTGCTGTGCGGCATCGGGGCGGCTCTTCCTGCTGGGGAATTGGTCATAAATGGCCTTGTAAGCAGATTCTCGGCCCAGATTCTCGCGAATAGCTACATACTCCATCTCGGGTGTAACAACGCCACGCAGGGCATAGGCACGCTGTGTAGGCGGCGAACTCAGATCGGCGGCTTTCAGAACTCGGCCGGTGCCGCTCTGCTGCACATCGCCACGCTGCAGAATCCAGCTTTCGCGCATGCGGGGCAAGCCCTGTTCCACATTACCGTGGAAATCCTCGTCACCCCAGGGTCCGGAGCAGTCATACACACGCACAGGGGCATTAGGCTCGGTGCTGCCGTCGGGGAATACGGAATCCTCCTGCACCACCTCGCGCATGGCAACACGTACTTCAGGGTATATACGACCGTTGATATACACGCGGCGCGAACCGGGGTATTTGAGTTCATCGATGTCCATGGCCAAAGTTATAGCATACTTCCGACATTATGAAAAGTCCGCGACTTCACATAACATATATTCTTTTGTCATAGCAAGATGCAAAGCGCCCCGGTGCTGTTATGCACCGGGGCGTGAAAAAGAAACAGGCGAATGGGTGCTGCAATCAGCTTGCCATCACAATGGCGCCGGCGAGCACGAAGAGTGCGATAATCACCCAGAGGATAACGATACCCTTGCCCTCAGCAGCGGCACCGGTGCCCTGCAGGTGGCTGTACTTGCCGCGAATACGACCCTTCTTCATGAAACCGTCGTAGTTCTTCTGCAGCAGTGTGGCCTCGATCTGGCGCATCATGTCCAGCAGCACACCCACAAGAATGAGCAGTGACGTACCACCGAAGAACTGAGTCACCAGCATGGGCAGGCTGCCCCACACGGAAAGAAGGCTCGGCAGGAAGTAAATCAGCGTCAGGAACAGAGAGCCGGAGAAAGTCAGACGGCTCATGGTCTGGTCCAGGAAAGTAGCAGTGGGAGGACCGGGACGTACACCGGGAATGTAACTGCCGCTGCGCTTCATATCTTCTGCAATCTGCTGGGGACGGAACATGGTGGCCACCCAGAAGTAGGAGAAGAAGAAAATCATGACGGCGGAAATGATGTAGTAGCCGATGTCTGAGGGGGACATGAGCACGTTCACCACAGTCACCACGGGGCTGTCGGCAGAGAAAATCTGCTGCACCAGCAGGGAGGGCAGAGCCAGAATAGCTGTGGCAAAGATAACGGGCATCACGCCGGAGTAGTTCAACTTCAGGGGCAGGTACTGAGTGCTGCCGTTCATGACCTTGCCACGGCCAATCATGCGCTTGGCCTGCTGCACGGGAATACGGCGCTGAGCCTGAGTAATGGTAACAACGAGGGCTACCACCAGAATCATGAAGAGGATGAGGGCTACCATCTTAAGGGAACCCAGCGGGTTGACGGTCAGACCATCGCCGGCCATCACGCAAGTCTTCCAGGCAATGGAGAAAGCTCCGGGGAGAGCGTGAATGATGTTCACGGAAATGATAAGCGATATACCGTTACCCACACCGCGCTCGGTAATCTGGTCACCAATCCACATCAGGAACATGGTGCCGGTCACGATAATGAAAATGGTGGTAATGGTGAAAATAAAGCCGGGGTTCATGACCAGGTCACCCAGACCAGAAAGGCCGATACGAGCGGGGTCACGCAAAGAAACCGTGAGCATGTAACCCTGAACAATGGCGATAATGATGGCCAGTATACGGGTGTACTTGGTCATCTTCTGGCGTCCGCCTTCCTCCTGCAGCATCTTCTGCCAGCTGGGAATTACAGCTCCCATGAGCTGGGTCATAATGGAGGCGGAGATGTAGGGCATGATACCCAGTGCGAAAATACCGCACTGCTGCAGACCACCACCCGAGAAGATGGTGAGAATGGCCCCGAGAGCCCCCCAGGGACTGTCGCCCTCCTGAGCTGTCTTGGCCATAAAATCGTTGAGGGCCTGCACGTCCACGCCGGGCAGAGGCAGATGCACACCCAAACGCACGATGACAATCATCGCCAGCGTAAAGAGAATGCGGCTGCGCAGTTCCGGCACCTTCATGGTATTGGCAAATGCGGATATCATGTTACCTGTTCTTTGTTGAAATGTTGGAAGTGGTGTGTTGCAGCGTAGGAAAAACCGGCTTGCTCTGCCATGTAATGGGGCACTCATGTTGGCATGGTGCCGATTTTCCTCTGTTATTTTTGAGTCGGTTCCGGGGCAATTTTTCCCCTTCCCTTCCTCACACGTATGCCGGGTGGCGCTGCGCCACCCGGCTCGTGTAATCGTAAGTTAATGGTTTTCAGCGCATGCGCGCTGTAGCCATTACTGAGCGCTCAGCACCGTGAGGGTGCCACCGGCGGCGGTAATCTTCTCAGCGACAGAGGCGCTGGCGAAGTCAACCGTCACGTTGAGAGCCTTGGACAGATTGCCATTGCCGAGCAGCTTAACGGCGTCGCAGCAGCCCTTCACAAGGCCGGCAGCGCGCAGGCTGTTCTCGTCCACCTGAGCACCGGCTTCGAAGAAAGCCTCGAGCTGGCACAGGTTAACGATGGCGATGTTGGACTGGAAGCGGGCGTTGTTGAAGCCCTTCTTCGGCAGACGGCGATGAAGGGGCATCTGACCACCTTCGAAGCCGGGACGGATGGAACCGCCGCTGCGAGCCTTCTGGCCCTTGTTGCCCTTGCCGCAGGTCTTGCCCAGGCCGGAGCTCTCACCGCAACCGAGGCGCTTCTTGCGATGCTTGGCGCCGGGGTTGGGCTGAAGTGTTTGAAGTGTCAACATGATGATAAAATCAATGGTTGAATGTTAATCTCAGATAGCAGCCTCCTTCTTCTTCTTACCACGGGCGGAGAGCACCTGATCAGCCGTACGCATGGACTGCATGGCTTTCAGAGTGGCCTTCACCACGTTGGCAGCGTTGGAGGAACCCAGGGACTTGGCGATGATGTTGGTCACACCGGCAGCCTCGAGCACGGCACGAACCTTGGCGCCGGCCACAAGACCGGTACCGGCGGCGGCCGGCTTCAGCACAATCTTGGCACCACCGAACTCGGTGTATACCTCGTGCGGGATGGTGTCGTTCACCACGACCACGTTCTTCATGGCACGCTTGGCGGCATCGGTACCCTTGCGGATAGCGTCGGAAACCTCATTGGCCTTGCCGAAACCGTAGCCAACCTTACCCTTCTGGTCACCCACCACGATGAGGGCGGAGAAGGAGAAACGGCGACCACCTTTGACCACCTTGGCGCAGCGGTTCACGTACACGACTTTCTCCATGAGCTGCGGACCCTCCTCTACGGGAGCCTCGTTGCGGCGACCACCTTCACGGCGGGGGCCACGGCCACCACGGCCACCGTCACGACGGGGACCACGGCCACGCTGGGGCTGGGGAGCGGCGCTCTGCTCTGTTGCGGGAGCCTTTGTTTCTTCAGTCATTGTATTAAACCTTTCTGTTTAGAATTTGAGACCGGCCTCACGAGCAGCGTCGGCCAGGGACTTCACCTTCCCGTGGTAGAGGAAACCACCGCGGTCGAACACAACCTCAGTGATACCGGCTTCCAGGGCCTTCTTGGCAATGAGCTCGCCCACCTTGGCGGCGGACTCGACATTGGCCTTCTTCATCTCCACGTTCTTGGTGCAGGCGGCGCACAGGGTTACACCCTTCACGTCGTCAATCACCTGAGCATATACGTGCTGATTGGAGAAATTAACTGCCAGACGGGGGCGCTCAGGCGTACCTGCAAGCTTCTTGCGAATACGCGTATGAACGCGGGCGCGGATGGCTTTGCGATTGATAGTGCTCATATTCTTGTAAACTTTGTAATAAGTGTTTGAGATGATTACTTGCCAACGCTCTTGCCTTCCTTACGGCGGATGTACTCACCAACATAGTGAATACCCTTGCCCTTGTAGGGCTCCGGCGGATAGTAGCCGCGCACCTCAGCCGCGAACTGACCGACAACCTGCTTGTCAATACCCTCGACCTTCACCTTGGTGTTGTCCGTCACGGTGACGGTCACGCCGGCGGGGATGGGGTGGAGAATGGGGTGGGACTTGCCCAGGGCAAGGTCCAGAGCCTGACCCTTAACGGCGGCCTTGAAACCCACACCTACGATTTCAAGCTGCTTCACGAAACCCTTGCTCACGCCCTCAACCATGTTGGAGAGGAGGGAGCGGTTCGTGCCATGAAGGGCACGCAGCTTGCGAGATTCATCTGCACGGCTCACAGTGAGCTCGGTACCCTCTACAGCGGCGGCAATGCCCTCGGGGAGGGTCCAGCTCAGCTCGCCCTTGCCACCCTTCACAGTCACAGCCTGACCATTGATGGTCACGGTCACGCCGGCGGGGATGGTGATAACTTTCTTACCTACTCGAGACATAATGTTCTATATGGTGAGGGGTTATGGTTACCAGATAAGAGCAATGAGCTCACCACCGATCTGAAGCTTGCGGGCCTTAGCACCCGTCATCATACCGGAGGATGTGGACACGATGGAAATACCCAGACCGTTCATCACGGTGGGGATGTCGGCGGAGCAGACGTACTGGCGGCGGCCCGGCTTGGAGCAGCGCTTCACGTCTGTGACGATGGACTTACCATCCTTGGTGAACTTGCTCTTCACCTTAATGGCCTTGTCCTTACCCTCACCAACGATCTCGTAGGACCAGATGTAGCCCTCCTCCTGAAGGATGCGGGCAATCTCGGCCTTGATGCCGGAGAACGGTACGGTGAAGCCCTCAGTGCGGGCGATACCGGCGTTCTTCACGCGGGTGAGAAAATCTGCGATAGGATCACTTAATACTGCCATGGTCGTTTATGTGTTAGGCGTTCTCTTCAGTCTTCTTGGTGGGCTTGCGGAAGGGGATACCCAGCTCGGCAAGCAGGTCGCGACCCTCATCGTTGGTCGTGGCGGATGTCACGAAGATGATGTCGAAACCGATATTACGCTTAATCTGGTCCAGCTCAATCTCGGGGAAGATGGACTGATCCGGGATACCGATGGCATAGTTACCGCGGCCGTCAAAGGACTTGGTGGGCAGACCACGGAAGTCACGGATGTTGGGGGCGGTAATGTTGATGAAGCGATCAAGGAACTCCCACATGCGGGTGGAACGCAGCGTCACACGGGCGCCGAGGACCTCACCCTCGCGGAGTTTGAAGTTAGCCACGCTCTTGCGGGCGTAGGTTACAGCCGGCTTCTGGCCGGTGATTTTGGCGATTTCAGCAACGGCATCCTCAACAGCCTGCTTGCGGTCGGGGTGCTTGCCCATGCACGTAGTCACCACAATCTTCTCAAGACGGGGAATCTGGTGCACATTGGTGTACTGATGCTTCGCCTGGAGGGCCGGAACGACCTTCTCCTTATAGTATGTAAGCAATGTCGGTGTGCTCATAATTTTAGCGGGTCAGCTCTTGTTGTTAATGATTTAGGTTCTGATGGCTTAAGCGCGGAGATTCAGCCTTTCGGCATCAGCTCTCTTTCTTCACATTGGAGATGTGGATGGGGCCGTCAATATCCTTAATGCCGCCTTCAGGGTCAGACTCGGAGGGCTTGGTAGCCTTCTTGAGAGTGCGAACACCCTCAACAATGACCGTCTGCTTCTTGGCATTAACAGACATAACGACACCACGCTTGCCCTTGTTCTTGCCGGCGATAACGAGTACGTTGTCACCTTTCTTCACGTGGGTCTTCATCGTGTGTGTGTTTGATTGTTTATGAGATTGCGCCACACTACACCTGTAGTGCGGGGTCACGGAGTTTACACTTTTACTGTGCAGACGTCAAGCACAATCTCAGATTTTGTGCATTTTTTTCACAAAAATCAGCAACTCCCCTGCTCAAATACCCTGCGTCGGGTACGAATAAAGCGCAGAGTCAGGATAACAGCCGAAATGGTAAGCGCCACAATAAAACTCACCCAGGCACCGGCTGCCCCCATGGCAGGC
Organism: Akkermansia sp.; assembly: GCA_017471985.1. Lineage (GTDB taxonomy): Bacteria > Verrucomicrobiota > Verrucomicrobiia > Verrucomicrobiales > Akkermansiaceae > Akkermansia. Next base: position 45,352 of record JAFURE010000050.1, read on the forward strand.
ACGATGACATCCGTACGAATGAGCAGGAACGAGAGCGGCAACCCCACAATCCAGTAGCTCGAAATATTGCTCCAGGTGATGATTGCTGTATCGTGGCAGCCACGCAGCAGCCCCGACATGAGCACCTGCGTGGCATCGGGTATCTGGTACACGGCGCAGAATACCAGCAGAACAGAGGCCAGTGATATAATCTCCTCAGAATTGGTGTAAAGCCCCACAATATCCCTGCGGAACAGTATGGTAAGCACCATGAAAATCGAAACCAGAGTATAAGTCACCACCAGCAGAGTGCGTACCATGGCATTAAAATCCACCCTGCGGCGGGCGCCGACGTGATAGGCCGCGCGTATGGAGGCGGCAATTCCGAGACTCAGCGGTAGCATGAAGATGATACCGCTCAGGTTGATGGCGACCTGCTGCGCACTCACCACCACTTCACCAAGGGGAGCAATGATGAGTGTAACGAGGTTAAAGAAACTCATTTCGCAGAGGGACGCCACACCCACCGGCAACCCCAGTCGCACGGTCTGACGAATAAGCGACCAGTCGGGACAACGCAGTGCGAGCATCTGCCGTGCCCTGCCCCGGTGCTGTCGGCTGCCCAACATAATGGCAAGCATGCAGAAGAACATGCACCAGTTCACAATGGCCGTTGCCAATCCGCAGCCGGAACCGCCGAGTGAAGGAACCGGCCCCCAACCGAACACGAAAATCATATTGAGGGGGATATTGATGAGCACACCACACAGGGATACAAACATAGCCGGGCGAGTCTGCCCATAGCCCTCGAAGTTGGCGACCACCACTCGCATGAGCATATTGCCGGGCACTCCGAGGAGCATGAACCATACGTAGCGCTGAGCTTTTGCCGCAAGCTCAGCATTATCGGTCACGTAGTTGAACACATACGAGGCCGCAAACATCAGCACCACCTCAACCACAGTCAGGCAAATAGCCAGCACCTTGCCGTTATTGAGGTACAAGCCGGCCTTACCATCGGCCCCGGCTCCACGCAGGCGGGATATCATGGCACTCAGAATAGTCAGCACTACACCGCCAGCTATCATGATGGTACCCGATATTGAAAAGCCCATAGCCACAGCCGCCAAATCCACCTCGCCTTTCCAACCGGCCACCACGGTATCTGTCACGCCCATACCCATGTGGAGTATATTCCCAATATAGAGCGGGAGCATCAACGCCATCAGGCGTCGCAGCTCGGTGCGGTCTATCCAGCTTCTCGTCGAGGAATTCTGCATGCTCTTATTCGGGCGCAAAAAAGCTCCATCATTCGATGGAGCTTTCAGTGTTACATCTGGAACGGGATTCGAACCCGTGTTGCCCGCGTGAAAGGCGGGTGTCCTAGGCCGACTAGACGATCCAGACACTAGGTACAACTTCCGTTTCCGGTGCTGCGCAGGCAATTTAGCATACTGCAGGCACTTTGGCAAGCATTATTTTTAATTTTTATCGCATTTTTTTATTTTTATCTTGTTTTTTGTGCGTTTTTCACTGTTTTTTTCAGATTCATTCGTTGATACAACGTAAAAACCCGCCCCTGCTCAGAGCAGAGGCGGGTCAGAATTACCAGTGAACCGGTTCCCTATCAGGGATTGGCCAGGCCATCATCGGGGAAGAGGCTCGGGGCGCCGGTGCCGGCGGTGGGATTGTCACCCGTGCCTACGTCGCGCAGACGAGTGGGCTTGCCGGTCGGGTCAATCTTCTCGGCGGTCACGAAGATCATCAGGTTCTTACGAACGTGAGACTCGGCGTTGCTGCGGAAGAAGCGACCGATAAGGGGCAGGTCACCGAATACGGGCACCTTGTCCTCCACCTTCTGCACATTGTCCTCAATCATACCACCGATGGCGATGGTGTGACCGTCGTAGATGCAGGGGTTGGAGTTGATGTAGCGACGGCTGAAGATGGGCATATCGATACGGTTTTCCGTAAGGGTGATGTGCTCAATCTGAGTGTCGTTGGCCACACCGGCAGTGATGGGAGAGCCGTAGTTCACAAAACCTTCGAAGTTCACGACCTTAATTTCGAAGTGGTTGAACTTGATGATGTCGTTACCCTCGAGCTCGTCAACCTTAAAGCGCATCACGATACCAACTTCTTCAACAGCCCATTCGGAGGGGTTAGCCGGGGAGGCAATCGGCATGGACATGTTGTTGTTGTTGTTCCAGTTGTTGCCACCGTTGTTGTTGCTGGTGCTGCCGATTTCGGGAGCATCGTAAGCGGAGGGGTAAATGAAGCGACGAATCACCTCAATCTTGGCGCAACCGTTGTCGCCACCCTGGTCGCTTGCCAGAGGATCGGGCTCGGGAGTGTAGTCGAGCTCACCGGGGCGAGCTACCAGGCTGGGGGCAGACATGATGTCAACACCCTTCTTCTGGGACAGACCGCGCATAATCATCTGGAAGGACCCCTCGTCGTAGATACCGGACAGGGACAGAATGCCGGGAGCAGCGGAGCGAGCGGTATTGGCTGCAGCAGAGCCGGAGGCCACCAGAGAGTCCATGGAGCTACCGGTCAGAGCGCCTGTACCGGAGCGCAGACCGCCGGTCATCAGACCATTGGAGATAGCATCGGTGCCATCGGTCAGAGAGCTGTTGCTGTAGATGGGCCAGGAACCCTTATTGGAGTGGTTATTGGAGTATGCAGAACCACCGTTGGTCACGAAGTCGTTCATCGTGCGCAGGGGGTCAGAAGCAGTGCCGTTCACACCACCCAGATAGGTGCTGCCATCGTTGGATACGGAGAAGGGATTGACCACCCAGTCGAAGCTGAGCTCTTCTTCGTTGGTCTGGGAGACCTCCACGAACTTGGCGCTCACCTTAATCATCTGGGGCATCTGGCGGCGGTACTCATTCACAGCCTCTTCCACAGCGTCCAAGTTGTTGGCTGTGTTCTCCACAGTCAGCATACCGGTACGGGGGGAGTACTGAGCGCTGGAGCCCTTCGGGAAAGCCACACCGGCGGCACGCAGGGTTGCCACGGCATCAAGCTTGGCCTTGGGAGCGGAGCTGTCACCGAACTCATCGCCCTCGTCCTCCTCGTCATCGCCACCTTCTTCGCCACCGGTGAAGAAGTCGCGGGATACCTTCCACTGGCGCTTGAACATGCGCTCTACACCGGCACCGGTCTGGTACACCACAATGGCGTTGTCCTCCACGCGGTACTGGCAGCCGGCCTGAGTGCAGATCATCTGCAGCAGTTCCTTGGCGGTCACACCCTGAACCTTCAGGCCGGGTACGATAGCCTCCTCGGGCGTGTTGTTCACAGCCACGGGCTCGGCTTCCTCGCCCTCCTCGTCCACCTCAGCAGCGGCGGGAGCGGGAGCGGTGCGGGGCTTCTCGAAAATGAAGTTAATC
>JAFURE010000051.1 GCA_017471985.1 Akkermansia sp.
AGCCACCATTGCTAAGGAGGAAATCACCCTCCTTAAGGGCCTGATGAACCCGGAAATGTGGATTACCGCCGCGGGGCAGATTTTCTACTCCCTTTCCATCGGCTTCGGTATCGTTTGTACCTATGCCAGTTATGTACGCCGCCGCAAGGACATTGCCCTGGGCTCGCTGACGGCCAATGCAGCCAATGAAGTTGCTGAGGTAGGTCTGGCGGGCATGATGATTATTCCCGCCGCCGTATCCCTGCTGGGTGTGGCAGCCGCCGCCGGCACCAGCACCTTCGGTCTGGGCTTCAACGTGCTGCCGCAGGTGTTCAACAGCATGCCGGGCGGTCAGATTTTCGGCACGCTCTTCTTTGTGCTGCTCTCCATCGGTGCTATTACAAGTGCCATTTCCATCACCCAGCCGGCAGTTGCCTTCGTTGAGGAGTTCTGGAACCTGAGCCGCACCCAGAGCGTGAGCCTGATTGCCATGTTACTGGGCGTGGGGTCGCTCATCGTCATCTGGTTTACGGATGGCCTGCTGGCGCTCGACACACTCGACTTCTGGCTGGGCACCATGAGCCTGTATGTGAGCTCTGCGCTCTTCCTCATCGTGTTCCGCTTTGTATGGGGCACACCGTCAGGGCTTGCCGAGCTGCGCAGCGGCGCCCTCATGCCAATCGGTCGCGGTATCGCCTTCGTCATCAACTGGATTACCCCGGCCATCATGATAGCCATCTTCCTGGCCTGGCTGTACCAGAACCTCTTTGTCAAACAGAGCTACCACATCACCAACCTGCTGGAGGGTAAGATTGGCGCCATCCTGCCGCTGCTGTGGGTAGCCATTGTCACCATCTTCTTCTGCGTGGTGGCCCATACCTCCCGCCGTTTCCGCCACAAGAACAAGGAGCTCGAGACCCGCTACGAGCGCGAGCCCTTCTCATAAACACATCACCCCCCACCTGACACCGTGTCAACGAAAACAAAAACCGAAACCTGGAACACGAACCTGGGCGTCATGCTGGCAGTAGCCGGCAGTGCCATCGGGTTCGGTAATTTCCTGCGCTTCCCCGGACTGGCAGCCCAGTACGGCGGCGGTGCATTTATGATTGCATACTTCTGCGCATTCCTGCTGCTGGGTATCCCCATCAGCTGGGTTGAGTGGGGTATAGGCCGCCGTGGCGGCAGCTTGGGCGGCCACAGTACGGCAGCCATCTTCTACCGACTGTCGGGCTCTCGCGCCTGGAAGTACCTGGGTATCATGGGTGTGCTGGCACCGCTGGCACTGGCTATGTACTACCTGTACCTCGAGGCCTGGACCCTCGGCTACGCCTGGCACACAGCCGCGGGTGACCTGAACCTGAGCTCTACCGAGGAATACGGCAAGTTCTTCGTCAACTTTGTGGGTCTGACCGGCGACGGCCACATCTTCACCGGGCAGAGCAGTGCCCTCATCTTCTTCCTGATTGTACTGGTCATCAACTTCTACCTCATCTTCCGCGGCATCAGCAAGGGTATTGAGTGGTTCTGCAAATGGAGCATGCCCATTCTGCTGGTGACCTGCCTGCTTATCCTCATGCGCGTGCTCACCATGGGCACCCCCAACCCCGAATACCCCGACCGCAGCATCAGTCAGGGTCTGGGCTACATGTGGAACCCCGATAAGGTAGTGCTTGTTGACAGCGACAACGGCGCCACCCTCGACATGGTACCCGCCGGCTCCACACCGGAACAAAAGCAGAAGTTCATCGAGAAGGTGCAGGCCGCCCATCCGACTGTTAAGGTCGAGGAACGCCGCATTTCGCTCATCAAGGGCCTGCTCAACCCCGAGCTGTGGCTGGCAGCAGCCGGTCAGGTATTCTTCTCTCTTTCTGTCGGTTTCGGTACAGTGTGTACCTACGCCAGTTATGTGCGCCGCAGCAAGGATGTAGCCCTGAGCTCCCTCACCGCCAATTCAGCCAACGCCGCCACTGAGGTGGGTCTGGCCGGCATGATGATTATACCGTCGGCTGTGGGTTTCCTGGGTGTGGCGGCAGCAGCCGGAGCCAACACCTTCGGTCTGGGCTTCAATGTGCTGCCCCATGTGTTCAACAGCATGCCCGGTGGTCAGCTCTTCGGCACGCTCTTCTTCCTGCTGCTCTTCATTGCAGCAGTGACGAGTGCCATTTCCATGCTGCAGCCCGGTGTAGCTTTCCTCGAGGAGTTCTGGGGGCTGCGCCGCATACAGAGCGTATCCCTGCTGGCCCTGCTCATCACCTGCGGCACTCTGCTGGTGGCCTGGTTCACCTCTGACCTGCTGGCTCTCGATACCCTGGACTTCTGGTTCGGTAACATCTGCCTGTACTTCACCACGGCTCTTTACCTCATCATCTTCAACGTGGTGTGGGGCACGAAGAAAGGCATGGCTGAGCTGCGCCATGGTTCAGCTTTGAAGCTGCCGAAAATTGTATCGATACTCGTTACCTGGGTCACCCCGCTTATCATGCTCACCATCTTCGTAGCCTGGGTGTTCCAGAACATCATCGGCAAGCCCTGCAGCTACATTACCAACATTATGGAGCTGCGCCCGGGTGCTGTCATTCCGCTGGTGTGGGTACTGCTGGTAGCCGCATTCTTCGGCTTCGTCATCCGTACCTCCAACAAGTTCCACAGCAACTGTAAGAAACCGGATTAACCCTCAACCCATTTATTATACGATATGACTCTTGCAGGTATCATCACCATGCTGCTTTCATGCGGCATTGTATGGGGTCTCTTCATCGTCTGCTGCTCCAAGCTTGTGCAGAGCGACAAGAAAGAAGACTGATACAGAATATCAATTCATCCATCTGCAAAGCGGAGCAAGACTCTGCTTTGCAGATTTTTTTATTGCCGCCATCGGCGTTGACAAATGGAATAAATCTGCTAAACTCACTATATGCTTAAGCGCCTGTTCTGCCTGTTCTCACTGGCTCTGCCCCTGCTGGCCACGGAAAAGCCGAGAGCCATCGTCATTTTCTACACGGATGATCTGGGGTACAACGACACCTCGACGTACGGTTGCGATAAAGTTCCCTGCCCGAACCTCGACCGACTGGCAGCCGAGGGATTGCGGTTTACGGATGCGCACAGCACTCACTCTGTCTGCACCCCCTCCCGCTACTCCCTGCTGACAGGTGAGTACGCCTGGCGCCGCAAGGGAACAGGCATTTTACCCGGGGACGCCAAACTCATACTCCCCACGCAGAACGAGCGTGCCACCCTGCCCTCCCTCATGCGGCAGGCCGGCTACCGCACAGCCGTCATCGGCAAGTGGCACCTGGGACTGGGGCGCGGCAAACAACCCACCGACTGGAACCGCCCGATTTCGCCCGGCCCGGCGGAAGTGGGCTTTGATTACTCCTTCATACTGGCCGCCACCGGCGA
>JAFURE010000009.1 GCA_017471985.1 Akkermansia sp.
TAACAATGCCGACGGCAGGGTCCGCAGCGGTTGATGTCGAAGTAGCTGCCACTGCGGCCTCCTTCAGGCGACGCTCCTCAGCCTCGACAGTTTCAATGTATTGCGACACATTGCCATGAAACTACCCGAAAAATACCTCGGACAAACAAAATCAACCACTAATTAGAAGTTCCCTTAATAAAATTTTATTACATAATGCAATGCATAACCGAAAACAGCCATCACAATGCCATTGCCGGTGCATAAAAACGGACACGAATAGGTTTTTATTGCAGTTAGTTCTCCTTGCTTTCGTGTTGTTACTTTCTTCATGCAGAGTTACCACATTTAATCAGAACTTGCGAGAGCTAAGTAACACATACACCGGATATGCCATTACTCCGGAGCATTCCCATGTGTACAAAAAGGGGGATAGCTGGTATGTTTCCGGATACAGAGCAACATTCAGCAAGAAACATGACCTCGTTAAGGAGACAGGTTTTAGTTCCTGCAGATACCACTTACTTCATCTTGATACAAAACAACCATGTTATCACCCCATTTCAGCGGAGCTGGCCGATATATTCATAAGGAATCCCCGTTACTACGAATCAGTCAAGGATGATTTCAAGGCAGATTTATGGCGAGAAAACTTAGACTACGATAAACGCTTCAAAATCATATATCCTCATCTCAATTATGGGTTTGATTTTCCAATTAATCTAGTAACGAATAAAGAAGCAGATGCTACAGCCGTTCTAACCTACCCGCTCAGCGTCCCGGTATTCGTTTTAGCAGATGTTCCGACTACTGTCGTATTGCACATAGGTTATCTTGTTGGAGGTGTTATTTTCTTAATGGATCCCGGAGCTTGCATATGATGAAGGATTGCCCAAATTGGGAATTACCACTCTAAAGGGCTGAAGTTGTTCCCCCATTTGCAAATCAATATCCAGAAAAAGCCAATAATCGAAAACATAATGGCTATTCCGAAAGTGCCACTGTCAGGCATAAGGCAGTAAAGAATCCAAAAGCTTGCAACTATCAACCAAGTCATGGCGTTGCCGGTAAATAGGAACTCGCCAAATGGCCGCCTGTGAAAATAATGGGGATTGATAACACAATTGTCCTTATCGTTGACGACGAACGAAGGGATATCAGGGCAATTTTTACTGAAAACTGAGCTCAGGGGTGTTTGTGTTTTACCGACATAGACTCCGCATAAATGTCTTACGCTCAGAGCAAGGATTAACATTTTCTCGACATCTTTCAACTTAAGCCATACTTGCTCGTCGCATGAGTTGAAGACAGGATGCCGACTCATATTGAAAAGACGTCGTCCGGAGCCTATGTTGTACAGGGAGCAGAAACAGTATTTATCTCCCATCAGGATATTGCCCCAGCTCGCGTATTGCCATGCTTTATACCAGGACAGGCCTTGCCTATACGCCCAACAAAATCGACGTTTCCAGGAGTCAATCTTTGTTTTTACAATAGTTCGGGCTCCTCGTATTTTTGCAGTTTTGACTTCTATTTCGTAAGGATTTTTGGCTGTAAAGGTATAAACATGCTCTCCGTTATACAGCATTTTAGCACCACCTCCCCAACCGGAAGATGAGCCATGAAAGGTATCGCTTGTAGAAAGCATAGCAAAGGTCGCACCAGAGCCTACGATATTTAAGCAAGCATTTTCTCCGCCTTCGCTGTAGTCTACACTCGCTATTTTCTGTCCGCTTTCTGCATAAAATTCTCCCTTCCAGGAGCTGAACGAAAAGCCTTTATCCAATTTAAGAAGCATAATCGAAGGATAGCATACGTGCTCCAAAAAACAAGAAAAAAATCAGCTTCGGATTTTTGGCCTGTTACCACCCCTTCTGAGCCGACTTCACCAGGCGACAGGCAGAGTAAATCAGGGAGGCTACCGCCAATACAACGGCAAGGGGTCCACCCCAAACTGCCGCCTGAGCCGCATGTACCACCACTCCGAAACTCACCAGCAATCCGGCAGGTAGCAACTCCAGCCCCATACTAATCAGTGCCACATAACGGAAAGCTCGCAGAGAATACGGATGGTAGAACCATGCATAAACGGCACATGCTATTACAACTGCCAGCACAAAAATCGCTGTCAGCAGAAAGAAGGGAACAGACATCTGCATGTAATTTTTATAGTTACCGTCATATTCAGCAATCTCATTAACCTCAATAACCTTTCCCCGCTGACGCCCCACCAGTTGGGTGGGAGAGTCATCATAACTGACAGCCGGAGAATGAACTATCTCATATCCATCTTCACTTCGTCCGAACACTCCGAGTTTTCCGGCGAAATCACGAATCTGTTCGTCTTTAAACTTCAACTCCCAACATCCACAAGTGATACGGGGTGCCGGAAAATATTCCCCTTTATATTTAGCAAAAACGGCCCACTCATCGATTTCGCCGATATCGGGCAACTTAATTTTTCCCCGTCCTCGCAGTTTCTCTACCTTCAATTCCACCAGCAAACCATCCGTCCAAGGGCTTAACTTGTCAGCCTGAACCTCATACACAGGCTCATCCGTCAGTTCAATCACCAGAGCAGCCAGACAGAAAACACTCACCACATACGCGACCACCATCGGCAGCAGCAGCAACGCCCCCAAACTACGGCGCCACCACCTGCACTCCCTCAGTACCTCCGCAATCCGGTGCAAACAAGCATACATACTCCGCTCTCCTTGTTACATTACACATCCGTGGCGAGTTCGGCTTCTGCCTGTTCGATGGCAGTGGAAAGTTCCTCCCAGCGGGTGAAGAGGGCTTCAGACTCACGCTCGAGAGTCTGGTATTGCTGTGTGAGTTCCATGAGTTTCTGATTGTCGCTCATGTTCTCCGGCTTTTCAAGTTCTGCCGAGATGGCTGCCTTGGCATCATCCTTCTCCGCGATGGTGAGTTCTACCTGCTCCAGCTCTGTCTGCAAGGGCTTGAGAATACGGGCACGGCGCTCACGCTCCAGAGCACGGGCGCGGCGGGCATCCTTCTTGTTGGCAATACCGGCTGCGGGGTCTGCTGCGGCAGATGTCGGCACGGCGGCTGTCGCAGCTTCCTTCAGTCGGCGCTCCTCAGCCTCCACGGTCTCAATGTATTGCGACACATTGCCATGGAACAGACGCGGCGCGTGCCCCAGTCGGAACTCGAGCACCTTGTTGACGATAGGATCGAGGAACTGACGGTTGTGAGAAACAATGCAGTACGAACCGGGATATTCCGCCAGAGCGGCCTGCAGCACATCCTGACTCTGAAAATCAAGGTGATTAGTCGGCTCGTCCATAATGAGGAAGTTGGCAGGCTTCAGCAACATGCACACCAATGCCACACGAGAACGCTCACCACCACTCAGCACACCGATTTTCTTGAAAACATCATCGCCGCGGAACAGGAAACATCCCAGAATGTTGCGCACCAGCGGGCGAGTCTCTCGACTGGCGGCAGCCTCCACACACTCAAGTACCGTCTGCTCATTGTTAAGCACATCGGCATGAGTCTGGGAGAAGAACGCCACCTGCGTGTGATGGCCGAAGGAGAACTTGCCGCTGTCCGGTTCTTCCGTACCGGATATCAGGCGCGTGAAGGTGGATTTACCGGAGCCGTTCACCCCCACAATAGCGATACGGTCCCCCTTATCCATGCGGAAGTCGTAGCCCTCCAGCAGGCGGATGGGGCCGTATGCCTTGCATGCCTTTTCCAACTGCACAACAGTATTACCACCGGGAGGGGGCGGAGGGAAATGGAAACTCATGACGGCGTCATCGTCTTCCACCTCAATGAGTTCAATCTTTTCGAGCTGCTTAATGCGGCTCTGAGCCTGACTGGCCTTGGTGGCCTTGGCACGGAAACGGTCGATGAAAGCCTGAGTCTTGGCAATCTCGCGCTGCTGAGCTTTGGCCTGACGCAGCAGGATTTCCTTGCGGGCCTTGCTCTCTTTCAGATAGAAGGAGAAATTACCGGAGTACTCCTCTGCCCGCCCGTGGTGGAACGCAATGGTGCGGGTCACGAGGTTATCGAGCAATGCGACATCATGGCTGATGATGCAGATAGCCCCGCGATAATTGCGCAGGTTCTGCTCCAACCAACGCTGGCTCTGAATATCGAGGTGGTTTGTCGGTTCGTCCAGCAGCAGAACCTCAGGCTCCTGCAGCAGCAGGCGCGCCAGTGCAATGCGCATCTGCCAGCCACCGGAAAACTCACCGCAGTCACGCGTAAAATCCTTATCAGCAAAGCCGAGACCGCGCAGAATAGACTCGGTTCGCGGACGCAGAGACGCAGCATCTCTATCCTGCAGAATGAGCTCCAGACGGCCGATTTCCTCAAGTGTATCACGGTATTCATCACTTGCAGCATCCAGTGTCTGCAGGTCGGCCGAAAGTTCATCCACCGTCTGCTGCAGCTCAACGATATTTCCAACCGAGCCGAGCACTTCATCCAGCAGAGGACGGCCGGAAATATGAATACCATCCTGCGGCAGATACCCCACATGTGTATGCCTGGGCATCAACACCTTACCGTGGTCGGGTTCCTGCGCCCCCACGATACACTTCATGAGTGTGGACTTACCGGCACCGTTCTGCCCGGCAAAAGCGATACGCTCCCCTCGTTCCACAACGAAGGAGAGCGTATCGAAAAGTACGCGCGGTCCGAACTCGATGTGCAGGTCCTGGACGGCAAAGACCATTACTTACCGAGCTTGCTGTTCCAGCGGGTAATGTTGGCGGACTGCTCCTCGAAAAGGTCGGCGCAGTCGTCGTGAATCACGATGTCGGTAATCTTGTCGCCCTGACGAACGGAATCCACAACCTTCTGGTCCTCTGCAGAACAGACCTCACCGAAGATGGTGTGCTTGCCATTCAGCCAATCCGTGGGAACGTGGGTAATGAAGAACTGGGAACCATTGGTGCCCTGACCGGTCCATGTCTTACCGGCATTGGCCATAGCCAGCAGACCGGGGCGATTGAACTTCAGGTCAGGACGGCACTCATCATCAAACTTGTAGCCGGGACCGCCACAGCCGGTACCATCAGGGCAGCCACCCTGAATCATGAAATCAGCTATCACTCGGTGGAAAGTCAGCCCCTTGTAGAAGCCGCGTGTTGCCAGATTCAGGAAACTGGCGGCGGTCATCGGGGTCTTGGAGGCGAATACAGTCAGATTGATATCGCCACGGCTGGTCTTGATGGTGATTTTCTTGTCGGTTGCCATGTGCAGACCATAACAGTTCCCTGCTCCCTATGCAAGCACTATGAGTGACAGTATTTCAAAACACTATGTTAACTTAATGCGAGTGGAAACGATTAGGCAAAGGGTAATTTGTAGAAGGGCAAGCTCCAATAGGCTGTCAAAACAGATCTAAACCTCTAATTATTTTAACGCGTGATGTGCCTTATAAAAATCAGAGCAAAGTACGGAATGGAATAATAATCCAATAGCAACGGTAACAATACCCAATAGCCGAGTTCATAAACCGGATTAATGTATAATCCCAGACAGCCGACCAAACCACCCAAAAAAGGTATGAAGGTAAAGTTTTGTCTGCTTAATATCCCTCGATACCAGGCAACAATAACCCCAAAGGCTATGTAAATAAGAACAAGGGATACTATTAACTGAAAATAAAACATTACGGTTTATAAGCACTATGATTAGACTCCGTTCATGAACCTTATTTCATATCATTCAGCAACGTGTATTGTACAGTTCGGGCTCAGCCCATAGACCTGCGGTTCATACATCATCTGCGCATGAGCCGGGGGAGCGGTGGCTGAACCGGCGCGCTTCACACGGGCGTAGTAAGTCATGTTCAGGAGTTCGCGGCCATACCAGCGGGTACAGAAGCCACGCACGCGGTCAGCCAGATACTCTCGATGGTCGAACGCCGAGCTCCAGGGACAGGGGGCAAGCCCTGCGGCCTGCGAGGGGACAGCGGGGTTGATGGCCTCCATACAGGCGGGGAGATAATCCTCGAGCACCAGGTACTCCAGCTCGTCGGCCACTTTGGCACAAGTCAGGGTCACGCGCACCACGTCCCCCACTTTCAGCACCTCGGGAGCGGGGCTCCAGTTGCCATCAGCCCCCATCACCTCATACTGGCGAGTGACCTGCAAGCCCTTCTCTGTCACACCGGGGAACTCCCGTTGCTCGGGTTGAGCCTTGGCCTGTACCAGAGCGAACACCGTACCGCCTTCAGCAGTAAGAGTTGTCGACAGCTCTGCCGGGGTACGGAAAGCGGGGAGCGGCAATTCCTCCGCCCGTCTGCCCGTCTGCAAGGTAGCCTCCTGCGTTTTCACCTTAACCGTTCCTCCCTGTTCGGCGTGCGTTTTCAGGTAATCATGCAGGGCCAGCAACTCAAAGGCAGAGGAAGCTGTCGTGGCATGACGATAATCCTTCGCGAGTGTTTTCATCCAGGTACGGAAGGCCGCGTGTACGTCTGCCCCTGATTGTTGCTGAGCGAGCATGAATCGCACCGTAGCCCCGTAAGTTCCCGGGCGCTCCCATTTATCAACCATCTCCGCCAGTAGCTCCAGCTCACGACGCAAGGCGCGGCGATGCCCCAGCGCTCGGGTAGCCATCACCCGAGCGCTGAAGGTAGCGCTGTCAACGTCATCCACATAATCGAGCAAACGCTTCATCTTGTCCTCGGGGACATCAAAGCCGCGTTCCTTTGCAACGGTCAGAGCCATAGCAGCATAGCAACTGGCCCAATCACAACTACGCTTGTTGCCGGGCCAGTAGCTCAAACCGCCATCCCGGCACTGTCGTGCAAGCAGAGTAGCAATCTCTCGCTGCACCACATCGCGCACCTTCTCCCGTGGAGTAGCGGCGAGACCGGGGCAGAACGGAGCCAGTTCATCGTAGAGCAACCAGGGCATAAGAGCCGATGAGCGCTGTTCCGTGCAACCGTAAGGGTACGTAAGCAGGAAATCCATACACCCCTGCAGGTGCAGCAAGGGACTGGAAGATACCTGAACCTGCAATTCAGCACGCGTGGACTGAGCCACCTCGGGCGCAAACAGAGATGCCACGCGCAGGGGGCTCTGCCCGGGTCGGAGCTCCAGATGGTGCGACTCGCGCAGAACGGGAGCGGGAAAACGCACCTTACACGTTCCCTGCACCGCATCGGTACCGGTTTCGCCCACAGCCTGCCACTGCAACTCACAATCACCCTCATGAATGGGGGCTACGTCAAAGAACAGCGTACCGCTGCCACCGACGGGCAAATCAATCTGCTGCGGCGTGTCACAGCCCTGCATACTGACACTCCAACTCCCGGCCTTGCCCGAAGCGTTGGTAATGCTGAGCGGCAGGCGCAGCTTATCCCCCGTGCTCATGAACAGGGGCATGCCGGGCGTAATCATCACCGGCAGGTTCACCTTAAACTCAGCCTGAGCAGAACCGAAACGGGAGCCGCTGTCATCTGCGGCCACAGCATAGACCCGATATGTGGTCAGGGTATCGGGCAGAACGGCCTCGGTCACAAATCGTCCCTCGGCATCTGTACGCAGTGCTGCCTGCCATACAGCAACAGGCGCAAAATTCCGGCGCAGACGCGGGACGGCTTCAGCCTTGGACTTCACAGGAACAACCGGACAGGGAGCAGGCGCGGCTTCATAACAGGCACCGTCCTCATCTTCCAGGAGCCAGGGAGGAAGCTCCGAGTCAACTATAGCACCTGAACCACTTCGCAAGCCAGCGGTCATAAAGCCGATGTTCTTTATTTCCGGCGACTGCAACAGCCAGCGAGAACAGCCGCACCACACTTCACCTCGCCAGACGGCCGGAAGCATGCTACACGACAGGCTCTCACGAAGCTTCCGATGCGAGGCCGCCACCTCCGGCAGAAAACGGCACGCCTCTCTCGAGGCAAAAAAGCGCTCTGCATCGGGCTTCTGATATCCGGCCACTGACAACATACCGGCATCCACCGCAAAAAGTGTTACCTCAGCGGGAGCCGGCTTACCTTCTTTCAAGACCTGACCGCTGAGTTGCACCTTCTGCCCGGGGCGTTGTGCCGCCGTCGGAACCGCAAGAGACACGGCAAGGTGCTGGCGCTGCACCGGCACGTAACATTCGGCGTGGCCACGGAACATCCGGCCATCCCCTGCAGAGCATATAACAACGGAGCAACTTACGGTTCCTTCCTCGCGTTCACGCAGGTCAACAGGCAAGGACATCTCCCCCGCGGTGACAGGCTGCTGAATATGGCGCAGGTTCTGACCGCAACCAATAAAGATATGAGCCATACCACGAACCGGCGAGTTAACATTCATGAGCAGGCGTGCCCCCTGTACCTCGGTCTGCAGCGTGAGTTCCTCCGCCTTCCGCTCAGAATAATCGACCTCGCAACGGTATTCCACCGTTCGCCCCTCGGTATCAGTTCCCGAGAACACATAATAATCTGCCGCCATGTCTGCCAAGGGCAAACCATCCCGACAGTTGGCCGGGACTGTCAGCTCACAGCTGTGCTTTGTCTCTTCATGCTTCTGCATCAGCGAGAACAAGGCGCGCGGACTCTGCGGGCGGCGCGACTCCTGAACAACGCGCAGGGAAATCTTCTGCTCACGGGCCAGCGGAGCTCCGGTCACGGCATCGGTCAGGAAGAGTCTGCCCTCGCGGTATTCCATACAGAAATCGCCGGTACTGAAGGTCAGCGTCTGCTCTGGCAGCACCACATACTCCTGCCGGTCATTACAAATACTGCCACTGACCGTCACGCGCCCCTCGCTCAGCCACTCGGGCAGCATCGGCAATTCCAGCACGGCGGCACCTGTGGCATCTGTCACCAGGCGGTGCTTCGTTTCCCCCGCTTTCAACTCAAGGGGAGCCGCCGCCAGCGGCACCCCGCTGTAGTCATCTGCCTGAACCCGCAGCACAATCTTGTCGGGCGCGACTTTTGCAGCCTCAGCCGTCAGTGTGGCCGCAAAAGCATCCCGACGGAACACCTCGCAATTCACCGTAAAGGAATGAGTAAACTCGCCTACAGTCACCAGCCCATCATAATCCCCCGTCACATTATCCTCTCCCTCGGGCAAGGTAATGTCTGCGGCAAAGGCACCAAAGCGACCGAGTGGCAGAGTCTGTCTGCTCAGCACCTCGCCATTCGGGCGGCACAGCTTCAGTTCTGCCGACTTCACACCGGGTAGCGCCGGTAGGGAGCCGGTTGTTCGGCGCAGCAGGGCTCGTATGTGCACGGTATCACCCGGCCTGTAGAGCGGTCTGTCGGTAAAGAGAAAGCATTTCAGTCCCTGTTTACTTTCCCGGTCAGGCTCCTCATATCGGGAATAGTCAGCAGGAGTGCTTGCGAAAGCGACATCATCACCATGCGAAACCGTAATCGTATCGCCGTTGACATCACGCCGCAGAAATCCCTGCGGCATAGACTTCTTCCACTCCACCCATCGGGATTGCCCGGAATTATAGGTATCATGGGTCAGAACGGCACCATTCACGCCCGAACCGTCAGAATAACGGGTCACCAGCACGCCATCCGACGAGGCCGCGACATTGAGATTCGTGACCAGCACAGGGATATCAATCTCATAATCGAGAGCATCCGCACGTGCACCATTAAGCCCCAGCGCACACTTAACGTGCTGATTGGCCTGAGTTTTGAGAGTCAGCACATAAACACCCGCAGTCAGACGTTCGCCGGCCAGATTATCCAGGTCCAGCACCATTTCCGCACTTTTATAGAGTGCACACTGAGCCAGTTCGTAGCGGCGTGTGGGATATGCATGAGCGGACGGCATCCATTGATTTCGCAGCTTCAGGGCACGCTTTGCCTCCTTTTCCGCCCTATCTTCATCGCGCGAGGCCCCATCTTTCACGTAGCTCTGAATGAGGTCTTTGCTGTAGCGCTGACGCGCCAGACGATAGTAGTAACGATTATCCTGCAACTCGCGGGAGTCATAAGGAGCTTGCGTAAACACCTTTTCACGGAATTCATCCGGCACACGGCGCAGGGTCACATCCACCATACTGAGATTGGAGCAAGGCAAACGCAGCTTATGGGTGCCCTTGAGCGGTACTATGACGTCAGATTGAGTCAGCAGTTGGGGCCAGCAGGGATTGAGTGCTATACGGTGCACATGGTTTTTCGCCAGAGTTGCCCCGTTGACCATAGTCGTCCCCTTGGGAATCGATATATCCACCACGGAGGGCAAGACGCCTTTCACTTTCATGCGCAAACCGGATGCCATACCGCCGGCGACCATGGCCGGCAGCTTATCGCGCTCGGATTGGGAATAGTACAAGTGAGGATTATAGCGCACCGGCTCGCAGGGAACTATACCCTCGTAACGGAATTGAAGCCACTGACCATCCGGCAGCGTCAGCTTGCGGTCATATCCATCGGGCGATGTGGTCACACTGCCCTTACCATCCACGCTGAAACCCAGTTGCGAGTAAATGCGGGGAATATCGCCCGCGGGGATGGGCGACTCAAACATCAGCACTAATTCAGGCTCACCCTTTCCCTTATCGTCCGGCCTCACATGCAAGCCGGTAAGCAGACTGTTGCACACCTCAAACTGTACAGCCTTGCCGCAATTAATACCCGATGTCTGCGAACCGTTATAAAGCAAAGCCCACTCCTCGCCATCGGGCAAAGGTTCAACAGGTTGTACCAGCACATGCCCCGGCAGCGCATCATTGGCCTTCAATCGGCTCCAGACCTGTTGACCGGCAGCGCCCAAGCGCTTTAAGCCCTCATTCGTTATGCCATCACACACGCGCGCCGGGCTCACATGGGCAGCGACCCGGCGACCATAATACTCCTTACCGGTCCAGAAGGAGCGCTTCACCCGACGGAATTCATAGTTAACTGCGGTATTGGAAGAAAAGCTCTGCGATTCGCGGGTATGATGATGGGCGGTTGTTAACAATACTGCAGCCCCCTGAGCTGTCTTGACCTGCTTACCGACCAGAGAATCCGGCGCACAACGAAAACGATATTCACGGGGTTCAATAGCAGCCCCACCCAGATAGCAGCAGCCCTCGGGGAACACGAGCTTATAGACTGTATTGCACGAAGTTCCGGGCACAAAGGTCAGCTCCAGGCAATCCTGATCCTTCCACCGCGCAACCGGGGTGTGCTCCTTGTCTCCCTCTATACGGAACTCCGGAACCCCCATTCCGGCTTGCAATGAATCAGGTTCAGCCTCGACAACGCTTGCACTTACAATAGGTTCGGGGAATGTTTCCCTGTAGAGCTCATTCGTATATTGTGAGGGTATATCAGCACAGACGATTGTCCCTATAAAGGCGTTAGTACAAGCGGCAGCTGCAAAAAACTTTTTCATGGCCATTGAACGGCTACATACTACCATATACAACCGCCCGATGCGAGCAAAAATTCGACTATCAGCTGACAAAGTACCAGATAATAGCGGCGAGCACTATCACCATGCCACCGACGAACAGAAGTCCGCGTTGCAGCAAACGACGACCGGCGGCTTCATACTCTGCGGCCAACGTGGGGTGAGCAGCTGTCAGCAGAGGCAGAACATCGATACGCCCCTTGCGCATGGCATAGGTGAGAGCCGTTCGGCCGCGCGCATCTGTCACGATAGGATTAGCCCCATTATCAAGCAAAAGCTGAACAATCTCCGCATGTCCCAGAGCCGCAGCATGATGGAGAACGGAGAAGGCATTTTCATCTGCCTCGCAGGGATTCGCCCCCGAAGCCAGCAGAGTCCTGACAACCTCGGTGTGTCCCTGAGCAACAGCCATCTGCAATGCACAGAATCTGGCGGCGTTGCGAACGTGAACATCCGCACCAGCATTCAGAATATATTGAACAGCAGCTCCATGGCCCCCCATAGCGGCCAAGTGCAGCACATGCTGACCATCCTTCATGAGAGCATGCAAGGGAGTACCACATTTCTGCAGAAGCCGCAGGGCCTGCACATGCCCGAACTGAGCAGCGAGATGCAGCGGCAGTTTACCGGCTTCATTTGTTGCCAAGGGCTCAGCCCCGGCAGCCAGCAGTTCCTGCATAGCCTGCACATGCCCGGCCGCGGCAGCAACATGAAGCGGGGTCAATCCATCCTTACCGATGGCATTGACCTCAGCCCCGGCGGCAAGCAACTCACAGAGCAAGGGTATGCAACCACTGCGAGCCGCGGCGTGCAGGGCTGAGTTGCCCCCTGCACTCTTCATGTTCACATCGGCTCCGGCCACCAGCAGCAGGTGAGCACCCTCGGCAAATCCCTGAGCCGCAGCCAGCTGCAGGGGCGTGACAGCATCCCCGGTCACGGCATTGACATGAGCACCCGCTGCCAACAGCTGACGCAGGAGCGCCACGTGCCGACCATTTGCGGCGGCATGCAGCGCAGTCGGCCCCTGCGGGCGCTGCTGCTCATCGAGTAGCTGAGCATTCACATCCATTCCCCCATCGAGAAGAGACTTCACGATGTCACAGCGCCCGGCAATGGCAGCATTGACAAAGGCGATAATGTAGTCGGGGTCATCTTTCATGCGAATGCCATGTTGCCGGTACCGAACAGCGAACCGTATTTCTGAAGGGCGTAGGAATCCGTCATGCCGGAAATATAGTCCACCACATGCAGGAACCGATAGCGGGCATCATTGCTCTGTGCCGGGTCTGCATGCAGAATTGCTCCGATTTTGCGCCCCAGAGCACTCTGAGGCTCAGTAACCCAGCGCATGAAGAGGTTCATGAGGCTCTTAATCACATTGAAGCCGGTGATTTCCACCTTTATCACGCTCTCGTGGCTGTAAATATGCTGCACCGACCAGTTCTGCACCGACTCGTAGGCCGCAGCCATGGCAGAGCATTTCATCAGACTGGAGCAGAGCTCACCGCGCATCATGAGGGGGTACACCTGTTCGAGCGTGCTGCGCAGGCTGCGAATGCAGGCACCCACAGCACTGGCTCGGGCATAACGGACAGCGGCCGTTGCACCGCTGCGCTCTTTCTCGCGCGCTACACTCTCTTTCAGGCGGTCACTGAAATCACCCAGCGCGGCAAGTTGAGCCACCACATCCTCGTAGCTGATGATTTTGGAGATGTAGGCATCCTCCATATCTGCAATGAGATAGCTGATATCGTCCGCGGCCTCCATCAGGAATGCCAGAGGATGGCGCGCCCACACATTCTCGCCCAATGCAGGCAGGCCGCACAGCAAAGCCACGTTGCAGAAGTTAGGCAACTCCTCGACAGCAATACCGAATTTCTTGTAGCGGGCGGCAGCCCCCTGCTTTTGCAGTCCGGCGGCACAGGGGTACTTGGTAAAGGCCCCGAGCGTGGCAGCTGTCAAATCAAGCCCCAAGCCGCGAATGGGGTCACAGGTACGCGTAAGCAGGCGAAGCCCCTGGGCATTGCCCTCAAAACGGAAATCGGCAAACTCCGCCGGGCAAAGCCCCGCGGCAGCAGCTTGTGCCACAGCTTCATCAATAGCAGTCTCGCCGGAGTGACCGAAAGGAGGATTGCCCAAATCGTGAGCCAGACAGGCAGTAGCCACCACATCCCCCATGGCCGTATAGAGTAAGGGCATCGCTTCGCGCCCCTCGTGTTCAGTGGCAACATCTGCCAGTTCCTGAGCGAGCGCGCGGCCTACATTGGCGACCTCCAGACTGTGGGTCAGGCGCGTGCGAACATAGTCATTGCGCCCCAGCGGGAACACCTGCGTTTTGTCCTGCAAACGCCGGAACGCACTCGAATAGAGTACGCGACCGTAATCGCTGTTGAAGGCAGAACGCCCGGCATCCCGACGGCCGGTTCCGCTCAGACGTTCGCAGGTGAGTAACTGTTCCCATTGCATGCGGCGTATTGTAGGCAAGCCCCGCTCGCTTGTCAATATAAAGAGATGTCAGTTCCTGCTATCAATAGTCCTGCACAGGAGAGCCCGGCATTTGAGCAGAAAGCGCCGGCACCTTGGAGTTGAACTCCCGCACATCTGCCAGATATTCGCGCCACTGAATAAAGGGCATGGGAGGACGGGTATGAAGCCCCATACGGAATCGCTCCACTCGGGCTTCGACCGCCTGCAGAACCGCTTGTGGCAGGCGAGATATTGCCTCAGCCGCGGCTTCGATGTGTTCACAGGCGTCGTGGCAGATAAGCGGTAAATCGCAGCCGGCGAGCAGAGCCAGAGACGCCGACTCTGCCGGGCTGTACCGCTTGGCTATGGCCCCCATACAGAGGTCATCGGTGAACACTACCCCCTCATACCCCAGTTGGTCACGCAGAAAGCCCTGCACCAGAGCGGGTGACAGCGACGTGGGCAGCCCCGAATCAATCTCGGGAATCAGCAGGTGCGCTATCATCATGGACGGCAGTTCCGGCATAAGCGCATGGAAAGGAATCGCGGCATCCTGAAGGAACGAATCGCGCGTACCATGCAGAACCGGCAAATCAAAATGGGGGTCGCACTCAGCTGCCCCCATACCGGGGAAATGCTTGCCGCAAGTGGCGATTCCGGCGCGAACATGCGCCCTGTTCCATACCCCGGCGTGGGTGGTGACAGCCTGAGAATCGTACCCCCAGCAACGGCTGGGCAAGGCATTGGCATGGGCGGAACCGATATCCAGAACCGGGGCAAAGTTGGTATTGACACCCAGTGTATAAAGACACTGAGCATTGTACCAGGCGGCCTGAGTAATGAGATGACTGCTACCGGTGGCGGCCAGCTCAGCAGCGGAGGGCAATTTTACAAAAATATCGGCCGTGCGCACCACGCGGCCACCCTCCTGATCGATGGCAATCACGGGAGCATCCGGCCCCGTGGTGAGTGCGCGGAGCTCATCGGTGAGCTCACGCGTCAACTCATAATCCACAATGTTGCGGGTAAAGAGAATGTAACCGGCGGGCTGCAGGCGCGAGAAAAGCTCTCGCTCGCGCACCGTCAGCACCGGCCCCTCAATACCTGCAATAATAGGGAGCATTCGGGATTTACTTATTACCGAATATACTGGCACGGGTGAACATGGGGAACACAGGAATGCCGCGGCTTTCAATAGCCTCGCGGCCGCCCTCCTGACGATCCACCAGCACCAGAGCGGCAACTACCTTGCCTCCCTCAGCCTCAATGGCGTCGATAGCCTTCAGCGTAGAACCGCCGGTGGTGATAACGTCATCCACCACAATCACCTGCTGACCGGCAGCAAAGTTACCCTCGATTCGCTTGCCGCGACCGTGGTCCTTAGCCTCCTTACGCACGGTGAACACGCACAGGGGCTTATCGGAGTTAGCGGAGTACATACCGATAGCCAGAGAAATCGGGTCAGCGCCCATCGTCATACCACCGATGGAGCAAGCCTCGGGGAACTGGGGCAGAATCTCCTCCTGCACCATCTGCCAGCCCACCTCGCCGATGAGATTGGCACCGCGGGCATCAAGAGCGGTGATGCGGCAGTCGCAGTATAAATCACTCTCCTTACCGGAGGCGAGAATGAAATGACCTGTCTTGATGGACTTTGCCAGCAAGATCTGCAGAAGTTCGGATTTGGCGTTACTCATGACGCCCGTTATTTTACGCTTCTTCCGCCCAAAAAGCAAGCAGAATCATTGGTGTTCTTTCTGCAGGTCTTTGAGCATCTCCTGCGCGTCTTCATTCCCCTGTGCCGCAGCTTTCTCGACCCACTTGCGAGCGAGTTCGGGATTCTGCGCCACACCGTCGCCATTGAGGTAAGCGAAAGCGACAAAGAGCTGAGCGACACTGTTCCCCTGTTCAGCTGCAGCCAAAGCCCAGCGAAAAGCGGCGCAGGCATCAGCAGCAACGCCCTCCCCCTTGGCATAGCAAAGAGCCAGCGCCAGCTGAGCATCGTTCATTCCCTGCTCGGACAAAATCTTCAACAGCATGACAGCCGTTGCCTTATTCTCCTCCACGCCATACCCCAGCAGATACGACATGGCAACGCGTAATTGTGCACCTTCATGGCCACGCTCGGCAGCGGCTTTATACCACCGGAACGCCTCGGTAGGCGAGGCCTCAACCCCGTGTCCTTTCTCGTAATACTCCCCGAGGTAGCTCATGGCCGATACCAGCCCCTTATCGGCGGCAGATTGCGCCAACCGAAACGCCTCGCCGTCATCCTTCTCCACTCCCATGCCCCGGTAGTAACAAACAGAAAGGTTTGCTTCCGCCTCGGCCAGCCCCTGAGCAGCAGCCTGTTTCAGCAGGCGAACGCCCTCGGTATAGGATTGCTGCACATGATTTCCCTCAATGTACAAGGTTCCCAGTTCATACTGAGCCTTATCCATCCCCCCGGCGGCTGCCAGTTTCAGCCAGCCCACCGCCTGTTTGTCGGATTGAGGCACGCCCCTGCCATGCAGGCACAGGATATACATGCGGAACTGAGCTTGCGGTAATTTCTGCAATGCTGCTTTGCGGTACCATTTCGCCGCCTCTGACAGAGAGACTTCGATGCCATACTTCCCGCCTTCGTAGGCGATGGCGAGGTTGAACTGAGCTATAGCGAAACCGGCTTGAGCGGATTGGCGCAAAAGCCTTACTGCCTCGGGTATTGATTGCTCCACACCCCAACCATGCTCGTAGCATTCTGAAAGGGTAAACATTGCCTCGGACAGGCCTTTTTCTGCAGCACGGCGATACAGCTCCACCGCCTTGGGCCATGATTGTACCACCCCGTGTCCCTCTGCGTAAAGACGCCCAAGCATGAACATACCGCCGGGGTCTTCCTGTTGGGCGGCAGTGCGTATGAGAAACATCTGCTCCTCTGTCGGTTTTTGCGAAATATCAACCGAGTGGCGCACCACCGTTTCCGACGGAGAGGCGAACGCAGCCACGGAGCTCAGGAAAAGAGTCAGAAGGGTATTGCATTTCATAGCAGGCGCAATATAACAGATACCGACTTCACGGTCAAGACAAAACAGCAGCCAAATCCCCCGGCAACGGCGAGCGAACCTCAATCATCCGCTCCCCCAGGGGAAAACGCAGGGAGCAGGCATGCAAGGCATGACGTTCAATATGTAAACGGGCGGCCAAATCGGGAGTCCACCCCTGTGCAATGAAATCGAGGTAATTATACTCATTACCACCGTAGATTTTATCACCGAGGAGGGGGAATCCCAGATGGGCGGCGTGCACACGAATCTGGTGCAGGCGCCCCGTGTGAGGGATACAGCGCAGCAACGACAAGGGCGGCAGACCATTGCGAGCCGGCACACGTTGCAGGACTTCAAACTCCGTGCAGCAGGGTTTACCCAGGGGGTGACAACACTGGCGCACATGAATGCGCGTTTGCGCGACCTCCTCCATGCGCAGGATGGGCTCATCGCAGCAGGCAGAATACCACAGGGGAGCCCCCTGCACCACGGCATAATATTCCTTCTGCAACAATCTGTGCTGCATGGCCTTGCCCAGTTCGCGAGCAGCGGCGGCAGTCTTGGCCACGAGCGTGATTCCGCTCGTCTCCCTATCAAGACGATTGATGAATGACACCTGCCCACCGCATGCCAGCTCATAAACAAGCAATTCCCTCACACCATGCCAGAGAGTCGGCTCATTTTTCTCGCCGGTGGGGTGAGTGAGTAAGGGCGCGGCCTTATCGACCACCAGCACATCATCGTCCTCGTACAGAACCGAAAAATGGGCCTGTACCGCTATGGGCATGTCAAAGCTCATGTAAACATCGTCGGGTCAATAGCACACCACTCAGCGGGAGCAAGGTTGAGGTCAGCCAACTTCAGCGGCCCGATGGCCGTGCGGGTCAGGCGGGTGACCGGCGCCCCCACTGCAGCCAACATACGCCGCACCTGGTGATAGCGCCCCTCGTGCAGGGTAAGGCGCCCACAGCACTCGCCCGTTATCTCAAGCTCAGCGGGCAGACAGGGAGTGGTCTCACCATTCAGGAGCAACTCCCCGCTTGCGAACAATCCAACGGCCGAGAGCGGCACAGGAGCAGAGCACTCAAACTCATACACCTTGGGCACGTGGCGCTTAGGACTGGTAAGAGCGTGCACAAAGGCACCATCATCCGTTATCAGCAACAGCCCCGAAGTCTCCTTATCCAAGCGCCCTACAGTGCTGATACCATCTCCCCTATTGAGCCACTGCTGCGGCAGAAGGTCATACACCAGATCCCCATCTTCACGGTGGCTGCACGTACACCCAAGCGGTTTATGAATAGCCACATACAAACCGTCCGGGAACTCAATCGGCTCACCATTCACCAGCACATCGACCGGCTCAGCCTTTGCCGAGGCGGACTTCGCCACAGCCCCCTTCACCGTCACACGGCCACGTTTTATCCATTGAGCGGCTTCACGTCTTGAACAGTAGCCGAAACGGCTCAATATGGCATCTAATCTCATCGCAGGGACATTTTGCCATAAAAAAAATAAAAAACAAGGTTGAAATCAAGCGAGTTTTGTGGTAATTGTATTGTAAACCGCGTGTGCACGTGCGGTAGTGTTCCGTCGTGCCCTCAATTTTTCTCTCACACACACTTATGATTACCATCATCACCGAAAGACAGTTGCCGCAGGCAGAAGCCGGTCTCTGGCTCAAAGCTCAGCAGGCAGTTGCGGCCAAGAATTACAAGTACGCCGTCAGCATTCTCAAGACACTCGTGAAGCGCGCCCCGGGTTTCCTGGAGGGTCGCAAGATTCTGCGTAGCTGCGAAATTAAGACCACCCCCGATGCCGGTCGCCGCTCTTCCCTCTTCGGTGGTATGCGTATATCCACCAGCCGCAAGGATCCCGCCTCTGTCATCGTATCGGTAGAGGATGACCTGGAGAAGGATCCCTATTCTGTAACGGCCAACGAGGCACTGTTCACTGCCGCCAATGAGCTCAACCTGCCCGAGCTGGCAGCATTCGCCCTCGAAACCATCTGCAAGGGCCAGCCGAATGCCAAGAAGCACATGCACATGCTGGCTAACCACTACATCAAGAACGAGAACTTTGCCGAGGCCGCCGATACCTACCGCCGCATTCTCGAAATTGACCGTACGGACGCCATCGCCCAGCGCGGCGAGAAAGACTGTGCCGCCCGTGCCACCATGAAGCAGGGTAACTGGGAAGGCAAGGGTGACTTCCGCACCAAGCTGAAGAGCCAGAGCGCCACCACCGACCTCGAGAACGCCGACAAGATGGGTCTTACCCGCGCCGAAATGGAGCAGCGACTGGCCCAGCTCTCTGAGCAATATGCTGTTGACAACACCAACCTGCAGATTGTGAAGGACATCGCCTCCATCTACGAGCAGATGGAAGACTATGCCAACTCCTACTCCTTCTACGCCTACGCCTTCCAGCTCAGCGGCGGCGCTGACCTTTCCATCAACGACAAGGCCATGGAAATGCAGGAGAAGGCCATGCAGGCCGAAATCACCTACTACGAGCAGGTACTGGCTGCCGACCCGAACAACGAGGAGGCCAAGGCCACTCTCGCCGCCCGCAAGAAGGAAATCGCCGAAGCTGTTGTGGCAGACGCCAAGGCTCGCGTGGACGCCAACCCGACTGATGCTCAGCTGCAGTTCAAGTATGGCCAGGCTCTGTTCGATGCCGAGCAGTACACCGAAGCTATTCCCCCGCTGCAGCGCGCCCGCACCAACCCGAACCTGCGCATCAAGTCCATGCTCATGCTCGGCAAGTGCTACGCCTCCAAGAACATGACCGACATGGCCATCCGCCAGCTGGAGGACGCCGACAAGGAGCTTGTTGCCATGGACGACACCAAGAAGGAGATTCTCTACATGATTGGCTGCCTGTACGAAAAGGCCGGCAACAAGGAGAAGTCCCTGGAGAGCTTCAAGGTTATTTACGAAGTGGACTACGGTTACAAGGACGTGGCCCAGAAGGTGGAATCCGCCTATTCGTAAAGATTGGTACAGAATTTTTCAACACGCTCTGCTGCACCTGCGGCAGAGCGTTTTTGCTTATCGGGTTCTGGCCAACTCAGTCGAGCCATCCCGGTGAAGGGATATCACATGCTGAGCAGAGCCATGGGATGAATGGTGTTTTTCATAGCACTCGGAGGGCTGGCCATCGGCATCCCAGAAATACTCGCGTGCCAACATACCGTCTGCTCCGTACTCGCAAAGTCGCTCAGCATAGCCGAGAGCCTCGTTCCGGCACGGCAGACCATCTGCCCCGTTGTAACATTCCCAGACCACATTACCATCGGGCGAGGTGCGCACGAGATGCTCCGCCCATATCCGGCTATTACTGCGCATAAGCCCATCTTCACCACAGTAGCGGGTGCGGCGCAGGTTCTCAGATGGTTTATTTTCGGTGAGTACCGACACCGTATTAGCATCTGCCGCCGCAACGGACTTTCCCTCGGCATCCAGCCAAGCTGTGTGAGTAGCCAGTGAGTCACGAGTATGCCGCGTGCGCCTCGTTGCCACGCCCTTGGCATTCTCGGTCAACTTATCGTTGACATAATTGGAGCGCAGCTCCTCCTGCTTATCATCATTGTACGTATAAGCGATACGGCATTCCCCCTGAGCGTTGACAATCGGCTGCCCATTACCGTCCAGATACTGAACCGACAAGGGGCGTCCCTGTTCATCGTATGCGATTCGGGCCTCTGCATATCCGGGCATTTTGGGCACAATCTTCTTCCCCTCAGCATTTCTGAAAGTGCGAGATATCAGTCGGCCATCAGCATTGTAACGGAACTCACGAGTTGCTATTCCGGCAGAATCGGCAACCGGGTGACCATGAGCATCGAAATTACGACGAGCAGTAACCCGCCCTCCGGCATCGTACTCCACACGCTGTTCAGCCACACGACTGCCGGGCAATGGCGTAACATAGCCCGCGGCATTGAGGTGAACCAGGCGATTCACACGACCATCCTTACCGTATTCAAAACGAATGTGAGGAATCGTCACGCCCTCCGGCCCGGCATACAGCTCCCCCACGCCGGACGGAGCAACAGCCTGCGCCGGATTCAGCAAGCCTGAGTAATACCGTACATTTACGGAATCGGCATCGCCCGTAAACACATGGTAAATCCCCATACCCAGAACGCCCAGCAACAAGCCCAGCGCTGACAGAGTGCCCATGTACCCCCAGGCGTAGGACACAATCCTGCGCCACCAGACCGATTTATCCCGAGCTGTTGCAACCATGATAAAAGAGATGGCTTAACAGCACGGTTAATTCAATATCAATTAGTCACAGAATCGGTATAGCGCATGATGGTATGGCGAAGGCTGTTTTCCAGGCACTCGACATCACTCGCAGCAGCTGCACAAGGCCAGCTGAGCAATCTCATAGGCACAGAGGGAGTATCGGCATGAAAAGGCAGCTGCACATGCTCATAAGGCAAGAGCACAAACCCGGCAGCCTGATAGAACGCCAGCCGCCTGCGCGAGGGAGCATCCTGCGGCGGTTCTATTTCCAGAATCAATAACTTTCCCTGCTCCTGCAACCACTTGAGAGCCGCCGTACCCACACCAAGCCCACGGCACTGCTCAGCGACAGCGAGATGTTCAACAAACAAACATGACGGCAATTCCCAGTAGAACAATAGCCCCACTACCTTTTCGTCCTGCATAAGCTGTTTGCAATGAAAGGTAGGTTCTGACCTCATGGCACGTTCATGCTGTGCGAGAGAGCGGCGTTCACTTCGAGGAAACGCCGACTCGTAGATTAGCCACACATCTGAGCGACTATTTACAGAAGTTACCCGAATCATACGCCTATGCTAACCACAATGTGACAGTAAAACAAGAAAAAACGCCCCTTATCCCCCGAAAAACTCATTATTTGATGGACGTGGCGAGAGCTCTGCGCTATTATAAAGGACGTGAGCATCAAATGGAAAGTTGTTGAGTTAAAGGAGTGCGAGTCTACTTTCAACATGGCCCGCAAGGAAGAACCGTGGACCGTGGTGTGCGCAGAGCGACAGCTCAAGGGACGTGGAAGGTTTAACCGCAGCTGGTTCGGAGAGTCCGGCGGCCTGTGGGCCACCTACAATCTGCCGCTGGATCCCCGCTCCACCCGCCATTGGGGACTGTTGCCGCTGGTAGCGGGCGTGGCTATCATCAAGGCTCTCGAAGGCTACAGAATCAAGGGGCTGCGCCTGCGCTGGCCGAATGATGTTCTGGTGGGGCGCGATAAACTTGCCGGCATTCTGGTAGAGCGCCCCTCCTCCACCATGGCGTCCATCGGCATCGGACTCAATATCAGCAACGATATTGAAAGTATTGCCGTCAAGACAACAGACCGCCCGACCCGCCTGCAGGATTTACTCTATGCCTGCCCCAAGGTAAGCAAACTGCGTGACCTTCTGGCAAATGCTCTGGCAGAAACCTTCAATATCTTTGTTGAGCACGGCATCGAAGCCCTGCGC
Organism: Akkermansia sp.; assembly: GCA_017471985.1. Taxonomy (GTDB): domain Bacteria; phylum Verrucomicrobiota; class Verrucomicrobiia; order Verrucomicrobiales; family Akkermansiaceae; genus Akkermansia. The sequence continues at coordinate 22,299 of JAFURE010000009.1, forward strand.
GAAGACCTTGAGAAAGCCTGGGGTAAATCCCTGCCGGTTGTGGCAATCACCGATACCGAGCGCATACGCGGTCATTTCATCGGGGTCGAGGGCGATGGCTCCCCGATTCTGCGTAAGGTTGACGGAACAACCGTGACAGTACCCGGTATCACGGTCAACCGCATGAAAGAACTCATCTGAGCCACACATCTGTCATGTCTGTTCCGCAGAATACCATTGCGCTCATCTTCGATTTCGACCAGACCCTCAGTCCTCACAACATGCAGGAGGACACGATCTTCCCCGAGTTCGGCATCAATGCCGAACTCTTCTGGAAAAAGTGCAACGAACGCAGTCGCGAGGAAGGCTGGGACGGCGAACTCAGTTATCTGAAAGAACTGCTCGATACACTCAGCATTGATGGCGTGAGCAACGACACGCTCAAAAAACTGGGTCAAAAGCTCACATTCTTCCGCGGTATCCCCGAGTTCTTTGAGAAGTTCGAGTCACGAGTGCTCACCCCGGAACACCGCTTTGCCGGTATTCATGTGGAGTTCTACATCATTTCCAGCGGAATCAAATCCATCATCGATGGCTCCGTCATCCGCCCGTACATGAAGGAGGTATTCGCCTGTGAGTTCAGCGAGCACAACGGCTGCATCAGCTTCCCCAAGCGTGTGATTTCACATACAACCAAAACTCAGTTCCTCTTCCGTATCAACAAGGGCATGATAAAATACACGGAAGACGTGAACGACCACATGGACAGCGACCTGCGCCCCATTCCCTTCAAGCACATGATTTACCTGGGGGACGGTCCGACAGATGTCCCCTGCTTTACCGTCATGCGCCAACAGGGCGGCCTGAGCGTAGCGGTGTACAACCCGGATGACCCCACGCGTGCCAGTTTCCGCAAGTGCTACAATCTGAAGACAGACCAGCACCGAGTGGATTTCTTTGCTCCGGCCGACTTCCGAGCCGGCAGCCACCTGAGCAACATACTCGAGGAAACAGTGCGCAACATGGCCGATGGTATTCTGCACAACATGCGCACAGCCGGCAGATAAGCTCACAAACTCAGAATTTGAAAAGGGAGGCATGTCAACGGCATGCCTCCCTTTCCTCATGAAAGGACTGCTCAGTTCTTGCTTATTCTATGCACCACTCAATCGTGCGGGCATACACCTGCCCCGGTCGCAGTTCAATAGTCGGGAAATGCGGGTTATGAGGAGAATCGGGGAAATTCTGGGCTTCCAGCGCCACACCGCCACGCTTGAGCGGCAGGTAGTCACCGGTATACACCTGCAAGCCCGGAGCATCGGTCGCCAGATGCAGGGTGTACTTACCATTTGTCAGGGTGGCTGCACGCTTCACCCCCGGAGTGGTAGGCAGCACGTAGTTATCATCGTATCCGCCGGCAATGGCATCGGGTGCGTTGCGCTCGCCCAGACAGGCGGGAGCCGTCAGGTCATACAGCGTACCGGTTACCGGCAGAATGGCTCCTGTCGGGATATTGGCCACCATGGGGGTGTATGCAGATGCATGAACCATTAACAGGTGGTCATCCATCGTGCCGCAGCCATTCAGGTTCCAGTATGCATGATTGGTGAGGTTCAGCAGCGTGGGAGCATCCGTCTCGGCCTTCAACTCCAGCGTCAGGCGATTGCCGTCAATAGTATAGATAGCCTGCACCTTCACAGCGCCGGGATATCCCTCATCTCCATCCGGCGAATTCAGACTGAGCACCAGTTGAGTAGGTGACACAGACTCCACCGCCCACGGCATGTCAGAAAAGCCCTTCAGACCGCCATGCAGGTGATTGGGGCCATTGTTGACAGCCAGAGTATATTCCTTGCCATCCAGCTCAAAACGCCCGCCGGCAATACGATTGGCCACGCGCCCGCAGACAGCACCGCAATAGCAGGTATCCGCCTGCAGTTCCTCGGCATTCTTCGGGCCATACAGCATATCAACCCCATCGTACTCGAAACTCAGCACGCGTGCACCGACATTGCACACGCGTACTTTGAGAGTTTCCGACGAGAGAGTATAGATTTCGGTATCAGTTGTCATTGTATTCATGGTTAGAATTTAATTATTGGGCGTGCCCTGCTGCATCCAGGATGTTACTTTTCCGTTGACGAACTCAACATAGGCCACGTTTTTGGGAATAAAGACCGTAGAAGTATCCGGTCCGGGATAACCATACCATCCGTAGGGTCCCCAATAAGGATAGGGATTGTTATTGATAACGGTCACCGGGTCATAGCCCTTGTAAATCCAACGGGTAATTTGCTTGCCATCCTTCAGCCCCTGCACAGGCTGGGTATCAGGCCTGCCCCAGGCCAGGAAAACGGCGTCTTCCTTCATACCCTGACTGATTTTACCCTGCTGAACCAAGGCCTGCTGTTGAGGCGGTAAAGCTTTGAACATAGCAGGATGTTCTGCGATTCTGCTTGCGGGGGTAGCAGTCTGGCACGACACGAGGCCAAGGCACATAAGCCCACCGGCAGCGGCAGCCACAATTTCATTCTTAAGCAGTGCTTTCATACATGCATGACAGTACCACGAAATTTCGTGCTTGCCAAGTAAAAAAAACAGTGGTAGATTAACAGTCACAGACATGAAAGCGATTTTACCGATTATTGCGTTGATGGCAGCTCCTGCTATGATTGCACAAGCATATGGAGCTGAAAGTGCCGGAGTGCTGCAGGGACTTCTTCCTACAGATGGCAGCATGCAGACCGGTGTAGCTGTCGCGCCCCAGCATACGCAGGAGTTGGCCCCCCTTCACCAGCAGTTCATCAGCAAACTTCAGGCTCTGGAGCCGGAGAAGCAGAAGGCTGTTCTCGAGAACTATGACCCGCTGACCCTGATTGCATACAACGCAGACATCTGGCCGGATAAAGCTGAGTACGAAAAATACAAGGCTGAATGGAAAAAGGTGAAGCTTGTTGCTACTCAGAATGTAGCCGTTGGGCTCAAGAACTCCGGCAATAATCGCTGGACTGTTCTTTCGCTGGCAGAAAATCCCGCCACCAAACGCACGGCACCGCTCACCATCAGTGCCCTTTCCTACGACTCCGGGAAAAACATCTGGATTTCCAACAACGGTGAACTTACTGCTACCGAATACAGTGCTACAGACGACCATGTATTCGGAGCTCAGATCGGTCACGAATGGAAACTTGAAAAGGAAGACAGCCTTTCCAAGATGACGGAAAACATCCGCGTGACCAAGAGAACAGATGGCAAGGCCATCTTCATTGTATACTCATTCACAGAGGTTTCTGCTATTAACCCCAATCTTATCATCGCCCAGGGAGGGTATGCTCTCATGATTCCGACCCGTACGGCACAGGTCAACATGGCAGCTCCCGGCAGCCGCTGATAGATGCAGCTATTTCACAACATAGAAAACCGCAGTAATTTTTTACTGCGGTTTTTCTGTTCAAGGCATGTTTTCCTGCTTGTCAAAATCGGAAAGTATGGTAGAATAAGCACATTAGCTCATGAAGTCTTTCGCACACATCATTGCATTGTCTGCTTTACCGGTTATGGTAGCCTCTGCGCAGGAGTCTGTAATTCCACCGGCTCTCCTGAATTTCCCGGCCAATGGGATGCGTGTCACCGGCGAATCCATTGCGATTAAACTCACCCCGGAGTTCACGCAAATGCAACAGGAACTCGCAACACGTGTACAACAGCTGCCAACCGAAAAGAAATTGGAGTTTTTCAAAAACTATAAATCCACGACATTGTTGCCATACTCCGAAGATTTATGGCCCGATAAAGCCACATACAATCTCTACTGCGCCGAATGGAAAAAAATATCACTGGTACCTCAGCAAGTAGTTCAATTGGGAGCCTATTCCCGCGGTGGTCAGGAATGGGGCTTACAGGGAGTGTCGGTCAATACCTTAAGCAAGCAGGTGACACCCCTGGTCATCAATGGCTTTATTTACAAAGCTGACCGTAATGTCTGGGTGTCCCCCAATGGAGAATTAACCCCTTCTGAAATTTCGACAACATCAGACAACATATACGGAGCGCGCAAAGGTACCGCCTGGGTTCTGAATAAGGAGGACGCCCTTTCCCGCATACGTGAAGTTCTGACAATAACCAAAAGAACTAACGGGGAGTTTGTTTATCTCACTTACGAGTTCACGGAACGAACCCCGGGCGAGGGAGCTATTCTTGCGCAGGGCAGCTATGTCCTGAGATTCCGTGTAGGCCCCCCTGCTCCGGACCCGGAAGCCGAAAAAGCACCGGAACAGGAAGTTAAGGAAGACAAACCTAAACAGGAGGCCCAAAAGGAGGAACCCCGGCGCAAAAAGAAGCGCAAAAATCGCCGCAGACGCAGAAGATAACATTATCACAATTCCGATATGAGAATTATTGCCGGAAAGGCTAAAGGATACAACATTAAAGTGCCACAGGGCGAGGTGCGCCCCACGCAGGACCGCGTGCGCGAAGCTCTGTTCAACATCATAGGACCCATTATTGAAGGGGCACGAGTGCTTGATTTATACTGTGGCTCCGGGTCTGTGGGACTGGAGGCCCTGAGCCGCGGTGCTGCCAGTGCACGCATGGTCGATGCTGCGCGCCAGTCCTGCGCAATGGCGCGAACCAACCTCGAAAAAAGCAAACTCATAGGCGGCAGCGTGGTTCAGAGCGACTGTCTGCAGTTTGTCAAGCGTGACATGGGCAAGTATGATATCATTTTTGCAGACCCGCCCTATGCCAAAGCCATTGGCGACCGCGATATGATAGCCGAACTGATGACAGACAGACTGCACGAATTGCTGGCAGATGACGGCTATTTCATTGCCGAAGCGCAGCTGGGCTATGGCGTGGGCGATATCCATACTCGTGACTTCCCCGGCTGGCGGCTTATCGATGAGCGCACCTACGGCAAAAACACCATTCTTTTCTACCGCAAAGACGTATGAAACGTTTCATTTTTCTCCTGATTTACAACCTGCTTCTGCCCGTTTTCCTGGTTCTCTCCATTCCGGGCTATCTCATTAAAATGAAGAAGCGCGGTGGTTTCGGCACCGGGCTTCGTGAGAGATTCGGGCTTTACAAAGTACCGGCCTCGGCTGAGCCGAAGGGTGGGCTCTATGTTCACGCTGTGAGTGTGGGCGAAGTTTTTATTGCCCTCAAGTTCATTCGTGAGTGGGTCAAAACACACAAGGAACCCGTTGTTCTTGCCACCAGCACCGCCACAGGACACCAAGTTGTGAGGGATGCCGCTCTGCCGGGCGTGCGAGCTCTTTATTCCCCGCTGGATGTACCGGGACTGTCGGAACGCTGCCTGAAACGCTTTGAGCCAAAAGCCGTGGTGCTCATCGAAGCCGAGCTGTGGCCAAACTTCGCCGAGGCCTGTCACCGCATGAAAATCCCCATGCTCATGCTCAACGCCCGCCTGAGCCCCCGCAGCGAAAGTCGCTATCGCAAGGTGCGCGGCATCACATCCCTGCTGTTCTCACGCCTGACAGCTCTCGGTGCACAGAATGCCAACGATAAGGGACGTTTCGGTGGCATCGGCGTCAATGAGGATATCATCACCGTGACAGGCAGCATCAAGTTTGACGTACTCGGAGATAAGCCTGCCGAACCGCGCGCCGAGTTCCGGGAGCTGCTTGCCACAATCTCCGGTGGCAAACCCGTGGTACTTGCAGCCAGCACCCATGCGGGTGAGGAAGCCCTCATTGCCAAAGCCATTCGCAAGGCCGGAGCGTTCCCCCTCATTGTGCCGCGTCACGCAGAACGACGTGCCGATGTGGTAAAAGACCTTGCGGCTGCCGGATTTACCCCCGTCCTGAGAACCGCCGGCACCCTGCCCACCCCGATTCCCGAGAATATCTGCTATGTGGCCGACACAACAGGCGAACTGCGCGACTGGACAGCACTGGCCGATGTTGCCGTCATTGGTAAGAGCTATCTGGCTCGCGGAGGTCAGAACCCCGTGGAAGCCATTGCCGCACGAGTTCCCGTTGTATTCGGCCCCGACATGACCAACTTCGCCGATTTGGTTACACTGCTTAATGCAGAAAAAGGTGTTTGGCAGTGTGAGCAGGAACAACTGGCAGACACACTTAAGCAAGTGTTGACAGACAAGGATGAAGCAACAGCTCGCTGCGAACGGGCCTACAACGCGTTGCATGTGCACTCAGGAGCTACCGCACGAAGCGTATCACTGGTCGAAACTCAATACCAATAGGAATCCATGAACACCCCAACTACCCTATACACCGCCCTGCTTGCTGCAGTTCCCGCTCTCATTGCCCCTGCACAGGCCTGCCCGTTCTGCCGGAAAGGCGAACCGCATGATCCCGTAATCAATTGGAATGCCGAGGTTATTGTTCGCGGCTGCGAGGACTTCATTCAGCTTCTGCAACCACTCACCACCGGCAATGTGCGAGCTCAGAATGGTGACAACGAAATGGCCCATATTGTGTTCATGGGGACAGAGGATGATAAGGTATCCATATCTGCCCCGTGTGGAGAGTTTCTGTGCATCTACCTGCCGGACAACTGTGGGCAGGATGTCTTTCCCCGCATCATGCGAGGACTGAACAGACTGACAATCAACGGCAAATTACACAATGTGCGCCTGAGTGAACTGGAACGAGTTCTCAGCGAAGAGGTAGAATATGAATCTATCATGTGGGATAATGTCAGCATCTCAGCCCCGGAATCGATGCTCGGGACAGCTAAAGCCCTTGCTGAACAACTTAGCCCCCTGACAGCCGGTAAAGTCAATGTGGCAACTGAACAACCAGCTCAAGGTACCACAATCATACAGCTCAGCATTCACCAAGCACCTACGCAGGCAAAAGCCATCGCCGGGCAGAACAGCATTCAGCTCTGCATTAACCATAACGATGAAGCCGACATTGCGGTGGCGCATTTCATGCAAGTTCTCAGGCAAATAGCAGCTGAGGATGGCGGCATGCTGCATTCCGTAAGTGAAAAACGGCTCAATACAGCCTTCCATGAAGCCTATCGGGTACACATCATAGATTGGCAGCACATCGCCATACCCGCGGAGCTGGGAGAGGAGGTCGCAGACTGGTTCCGTGAGCACGCAAATGCCATCGTAGAGTTATACGATGACGATACCCCTATTAACTACACCCAACATACGCTTCTGGTAAAAGTTCACAAAGAAAGAAACTGGTCACTCATGACTGTAGCTGCGGATATCACACCCACCCTGCACTTGAGTATTGCACGAAAAAGAAAAGACAGCACTCTGACTGATACCGAGTACCGGCAAGCTGTGGCTCTGCAGCTGCTGGAATGGCTGCGCCCTCTCATGAAGGATGGTAAGCTGCCCCCCGTAACGGTGGAGGAACTGCAGCAACACCTTCGCAAAACCAAGCGCCCCATGCGCCAACCATAAGCACCGACTTACACCTGCCAGATACCACCATTTGCCAAAGCTGCGTTCAGGGAAGCCTGCACATCTTGCGGCGTATACCCTGCAGCACGTAAAGACGCAAGAGAACGGGCGCCATCTCGCTTTGCCAATCGTTTGCCGGTATTGTCACGCAGCAATCCATGGTGAGCATAAAGGGGAACGGGTAGCGCCAGAACAGCTTGCAGGGCGCGGTGTATGTGAGTGGCATCGAACAAATCTTCGCCACGTGTCACATGAGTCACCCCCTGAGCGGCATCATCTACCACCACCGCCAGATGATAACTCGCCGGCATTTCCTTGCGAGCCAATACCACATCTCCATATTCTGTCGGCACGCATTGCTGCCAGCCACGGTGCAAATCAACCCATTCCGGGCAACCGATAAGGTCCTGTACACGCTGCATATCAATGCGCCAGGCATGAGCATCCCCCCTGGCCAGTCGCTCAGCAACAAGCTCAGGCGGCAAATGACGGCAGGTACCCGGGTACAGATAGCCCAAGCTGCTGTGGGGAGCACGCCCCATCTCTGCTATCTGCGCCTTAATCTCGCTGCGGGTACAGAAACAGGGGTAAAGCAGTCCGGCTGCTCGCAACTTATCCAATGCAGCGGCATACACACCAAAACGCTCACTCTGTACCATCACTTCCCCATCAAAGCGCAGCCCCAGCCAGGCAAGGTCCTCATACATGAGCTCCACCCACTCACGGCTGCGCGAGCGTGTAACATCTATATCCTCCACTCGCAACAGACAGCGACCACCATGAGAATCCGCAAAGCGTCGGGCCTGCAATGCAGCAAGCAAATGCCCCACGTGCAGCGGTCCGCTGGGCGTGGGGGCAAAGCGTGTAACAACGGGCACCGACATGTTGCGTCAGTACTGAGCATTCACAATCACACCGGTCACTCGGTCTATACCTTCACGTGCCAATGTTGATTTGGGGAAGAAACAGCGGGCACGGTAGTAGTTTGAAAGAGCCGAACCGTGTTCCCCGCGCGCCTCGCAATCAGCACCATCCCTCAGAGCCTGCACAAAGTCGTGAGCCTGCGAGGCATACTGATTATAAGCATCGGTAAACACCTTATCGTCCGCATAGCGCTTATCCTTCTTCATAAGGATATCGAGCTGTTCGTACGCGAGGCAAGGCCCGATGGTGCGGTCAGATTCCGCCCCGGTACGCAGGGATGCCAGCATGATGTCAGTGGCACCCACGAACTCCACAACTTCGGTGTACTTCTTTTTAAGTTCTGGGTCTGCGGCCACATTTTCAAATCGGCTGCGTTCATTGTAAATGGCGCGGAACTGATTGCGCTCCAGCAATCGGCGGAACTCCTCCATCAGCGGCTCATACGAATCCACCCTGGCGATTTCCTCCTCACCGGCATCCAACGCAGGGTTGCGGGGCCAGATGACTGCGGCCTCTGTTGCCAGACGGCGGAACTCCTCATCATTACCGGCCGCAAATGCCTTGCGGGCGGAGCGAAGCGCAAAATTACTCTGGCGTTTTCTGCCGGCGGTGTACGAAAGAAGCTGGGAATCATCGAAATCGGCATCCATCTTCTTCATTTCAGCCGCAATCTCCTCAACCATGCCGTAATCTCTCGCATTCAGTGCCGTCAAGGCACGCTTACGCAGCTGCCAATAGGCAGCAATGCGCTTTCTGTGCTCCACCGGGAAAGTCGCCACACTCTGCATATACTCACCGATGGCCACAGCCGTAATCAGACGATTGGTTGCTTCGCCCAGCTTGTTCTGAGCCAGAGCCCCCAGAACGGCATCTATGCTTTGGTCAACTTCGCGGCGGGCATTGCTGGCCATCGTGTCCACCGTATTGATGGTCGGCGGCATACCGGAAATACCGGTAAACATCTTGTAGGCATCGGAATCCTTTTCAAGGTTCATGCGCGTATCTCCATCGCGGAAGATATGGCGGTACACTCGAGCGCCGATAACAGCGTGGTCATACCTGCGCTGCAGCATGAACCACACCACCAGCCCCTGGTAATTGAGCTTGGCAATCGGAATGGTTGCCTGATTAGAGGCGGTATTGGCGGCCTGCTGAGCCTTCTTCTCTGCAATCTTGCTGGTATTGGAGGCTATCATGAAAGTGTGCGAAGTAGCGCCACTTGAGCCGTTAGGGTTCCTGATGCCGCCAACTGAACCACCGCCCGCACCGCGTTCCGTGTTACGATTGTTGAGCGAGTTCGTTTTAACAATGAGTTTATCGATTTCAGCGTCCAACTCAGCATTGGCTCTATCGCGTCGGCGATTAGCGCGCTGTGCATCAAGGGCACTCACGATAGCACTGGCAAGCGTACCGGCCTGACCTCCATCACCGGGGTAGTCAGACAGATTGTAGAGCCCCAGACCGATTTTCACCAGAGTCTTACCGCCGATTTTGGCAGCGTTGCCGCTATGGCGCTCGGTGTAGGTCAGAATTTCCTCCAATCGTTTGCGGTACAGGCGCGACTGTTCAGAGTCATCGGGAGTCTGGCTGAGAAACTTCTCAAACCTTTCACGCACAACGGCATTGTTGCCTACATCGAACTTTGCGCCGGCATACGACACCGTATCGTTCGATGGGTCCAGCAGCGGCATTTCCATGCCGAAAATCTGTGGCGGCGGAGTCTCACCGGTACGCATGGGGTCATCATTCTGCACACCGCTCTGAGCCTGCGTACTGCGCCCCGAGGCATCGAAACTCGACGGCATCTGCCCCGGAGCAGTCGTAGACAATGCCAGAGAAATGAGGGGAAGATAATAGAGAGCTTTCATCACTTTGTCTTTACGTCGTTCACTACCAGAATACCCTTAACCTCATTGCCGGCGGAATCTCGCCCGGTGCGACATGAGACTTCGAAAATAAAGGTATCGCCGCGTGTTATGTTAATCTGCAGCGGATTGCTGCCCAATACCAGCAAAGGCAGAAGTTCGCGGTTATTCCCGCGAATGGACACAGCCAGCATGCGGTTATCACCGCGCGTCTCGATGCTTTCCACCTTACCTTCCAGCACGTAGCGATTACCGGTGGAGGCGAAGCGCGAGCCATCCTGACGGTACTTGGAGATATTGAAAGGTTTCGGTGCGGCACTGCGAGCCTCGGGTTTGAAGAATAACATCGATGCCAGCACAGCCACCAATATCACCAAAACCCCGATAATAATGGGGGTACTGTTTACTTTCTTATTGCGCCCTCGGCGCGAACTTCTAGCCATAATTGTAGAATGTGAAATTGAAATATAATTACTCCCAGCGCGTGCGGCGAACACCTATCCAGGTCAGGAAAAGACCGACCAGTATATGCAATCCCAGCACCACACGACAAAAACCGGATTCCGTGAACGTTGTCTGCACAATACTCTTAACCGCTTTCAGCACATCGGGTTGCAAGCCACCCTCAATACTGCCGCTCCAGGCCCAGTATGCCGATATAAAAGGCTGAGTGAGGGTTTCTATCGTATCGGGCAATGCCAGCACAGCGCCCGAGAGCGGTAGCTGAAAACCAACAAGATAAATGCTCAGGAGCGAAGACTGATCCGGCGTCTTACAATTGGCCGAGATACCCAGACACACACTCGTCATGGCAGCATTGGCGAGCAGAAGGAATATCAGGTGGTTCATTGTGTCGCCGCGCAACGGCCAGAACCACTCCACAAAGAAGAACATCCACAGGCTCTGAATCAGCACGAGTACGGACAGGAACACGGCCTTCGATGCAACATAGGCCCCTACACCGGCACCGCCGAACTTCTCCTTTTCCATAATCAGGCGCTCACCGGCCACCTCGCGGGATGAGTTGTTCGCCCCCATCAGGCCAAGCAGAATCACCTCGAACATGATGATACCCGATACAGCGGAGCCCACGCGGGCACGCACCTCGGCCTGTTCCTGCTGAGCCTGCGCCTCCATCATGAGGTCGGAGCCCTGCACATCTGTCAGGTTGAGCAGCTGGTCCTGTCCCTTACTTGAAAAAAGAGCCACAAGAACCGGGAAAATGAGAATCATGGCAACCTGCAAAATCAGCTGCGTTCTGTCGCGCATGAGAATGGAGAAGCGGCGGCGCAGCATCACCATCATCTGGGTGAAGAAACCGGAAGCCGTTGGTTCATCCTCTTCCTGCCCTTCTTCATGGCGGGGGCTGGGGGGTGGCGGAGCCTCACCCCGAGCCGCGAACTTGGCTATATGTTCATCGCCGAGTTTGCTGTAATAGTCCTTGCGGTGCTTCAGCCAACTGGCATTCCACTCAATCGGGTCGCGCAAGGCCAGTCGGGGATAAACCTCCTCAAAATCATTCACGGAGAAGTAATGAACCATCACCTCCGGCGAACCGTGATAAGCCAAATTTCCCCTGACCATGACCATAATACTGTCGTACAGCTCCATCTGAGCCAGGCTGTGCGTCACGGAGATAACGATACGACCATCCTTCATGCTCAGGTCATGCAGCAACTGCACAATTTCGCGCTCTGAGCGAGGGTCCAGCCCACTCGTCACCTCATCGCACAGCAGAATACGCGGACTGCTCACCAGCTCCATCGCCAGAGCCAGACGTCGGCGCTGACCGCCGGAAAGCAACTTGACCTGGCGGTCGGCTATTTCGGCAAGACCGGTCTCGGCCAGCACATTGTCAATGATATCATTCAGCGTGTCCTCATCGGCACTCACCCTCAGGCGTGCGGCACTCTCTACGCTTTCATCCACAGTAAGTTCCTCATAGGCAATACTGAACTGTGGCACATAACCGATTTCATGAGGTTCGAAATCACCCTCTTCAGACAAGTCGCGCCCCTCCCAGTAAAACGAACCGGATGTTGTTTCCTTAATACCGGCTATCGCTTTGAGCAAAGTCGTTTTACCGCAGCCCGAAGGACCCACAATCGCCATGAAATGCCCGCGTGGCACACAGAAATTCACATCATTGAGCAGAAAAAGGCTCTCCTCCCCATTGTCGACTTCCAGACAGATGTTTCGTGCTTCAAGCATATCGTCAATTCTAATGATTTGATACTAGCAAAATCTACCGCCCCCTGCAAGCTTAAAATCCTTGTAGAACGTGAGAATCAGCCTTATGAGCTTGCATAATTTCCGGAATGCTGTAAAATGAGTTCATCTTGATATTCCGAGTAATCACCGCCCTGCTCCTGAGTGCCATTTGCCTGTTGACGGCAGATGCGGCAGAGCTTAAGCGCCGCACACCGACGGCAGGGGCTAGAAAAGCCGCTGCGCAGAGTCTGTATTTCAACAGAATTGTACTCTCAACCATACAGCATAGCATGCCGGGTGGAGGCGGTTATTCTGCTACTCCCGCAGACGTCGAGCGGCTGGCTCAGCAGGCGGTGGTGTGGTCGGAATCAAAGCAGACGTTAAGCATTGTACCTCGACTGGCAGTGCCGACATTTTGCTCGGCGGCCTGCTACATGGTCTTGCTGCGCAGCCTGCAACACTGGGAATCAGCAGTCGGCAGACGATTTCCCGCAGCCGTCTGGCAAAAACTGGACGTTACCCCTCATCAACCCGATGGAACCGGAATATGGGGCAGAGCCAATGCCAATGGCCCGGGATTTGCCAAAATGGTTCATGATTTAGGGGTCGGCATCAATTTCCACGATGTGCGACTGGCTCAGCCCGGGGATTTTCTCAAAATTTTCTGGTCAGAGAGCATAGGAGCTACCGAGCGAGGACATCTGGTTATCTATCTGGGGCTCGAGAGAAAAAACGGCACAGTATACCTCAAGTACTGGTCCGCCAATAAACCCGGTGGCTATGGCGTGAAAAGCGCCCCGTTCAGCCGTATGCACAACCTCATTTTTACCCGCATAACGGCCCCTCAGAATTTCGTGAATGTCACAAAGCTGCCGCCCCTCGACAACTGGTTGGCAGACATGCAGCGCCGGAGCTATACCTTTGCAGAAGTCCGTCGGAAATGTAGCATTGCCAACTGATTCAGCAGCAGCACTGAGTGCTTGCAAGTGCCTGTCGACAGAGAGCGGCCGACCACTGCCCGGGAGCCGTCGGAGTATCGCCCAGATACCCGTAAATCAGGCAGGAACCATGCTGAACATACAACAGGCGGCTGACTGCGCCCAATGGCCCCATACCCATGACGGCTACAGGACCGCTTGCGGCACGCAGCAGCTCTACTCCCACCATCATATCCTCTGCACTGTGCAGTCTGTAGGCAAACTTCACAATATCAGCCCCCAGGGAGCGAGCATGAGCTTCGCGCTGCAGGAGCGTTTCGAGAGAGGGCGTTTTTTCAAAATCGTGATTGGAGGCAATAACCGTTACCCCGGCAGTCTTTGCCGCGCTCACCAGCTCCTGAGCATGCTCCAGCTGAGCTGTCTCCCAATCAACAGCCGTTGCCAGCGGCAACAGGCGAATAGCCATAGCAAGTCGTTCTGACTCGGGCATCACTCGGCACCCGCCCTCACTCTCATGCCTGACCGTCAGCAACACCGGGCATTCCGGTCGCTGCGCAAGCAGTTGCTCGACCGAAACGTCAGGTGACAGCGCATCCACCCTCAGTTCAACCCAATCGCAATCCGTAGCGAATTTTCCCTTAGCCGCGGCGCACCAGGTCTGCCAATCGCTCACCGAACCCACGACTTTGTAATGTTGCTTGCTCTCCATGCGAGCAACATTCTACCCGAAATAGAGCTCAGAATCAAGCCTGATGAAGAACAAGACAGAGATACCCACGGCTGTGTCATAATGAGCGAGCTACAGGCAGGTGGCAATCTTTAGCATTGCATGCGCGAAGGTTACGTGTTAGCATGGGCGCATGAAACAGAGCTTCGAACGCGCCGTGGAAATACTGACAGAGCGCTATCCTCAATACACGGAGGAGGCCTATGAGTTCATGCGAGCCGGACTGGACGCCGCCGCTGACAAGTTCTGCAAAGATGACAAAAGCCCCCATCTGAGTGCCCGCGAACTGTATTTGGGGGCCTGCGCCTACGCTCTGGAGGAATATGGTCCCATGGCCGCCAAGGTGCTGGAATTCTGGGGTATAAGGAGTGCGAGCGATTTCGGTAACATTGTCTACAATCTCATTGAAGTCGGTATATTCGGCAAGCAGAAGGGAGACTCGCGCGAACAGTTCGATGAGCTGCCAGACCTGCGACTCATACTCGATGCGCCCTACGATGGCAGAATTTCACCTCTTTCCTGATAAACATAATACTATGAGCATACCACAAGCAATGCAGGGCGACCAACTTCGCTGGCCGGCCGAGTGGGAACAGCAGGAGGCCGTGTGGCTTTCTTGGCCACACCGCGAGGATTTATGGCAGGGGGGACTGGCCGAGCTGACAGGTCACTACGCAAATCTGGCAGCAGTCATCGCCCCGCACGCGCAGGTAAGAATAAACGCAGCTGCCCCCCTGCACCAGGGGATTGAGCTATTGCTGCAGCAGCGAGGGGTACAGAACTACGCTCTTTACGACCACCCCACCAATGATGTGTGGTGCCGCGACCACGGCCCGATTTTCGTACAGCGTCAGGATGGCACCCGACAGCTCGCCGATTGGACATTCAACGCCTGGGGCGGCAAGTTCGCGCCGTGGAATCTGGACAACGAAGTTCCCACCCGTATAGCAGACAGCCTGCAGCTGCCCCGGTTGAGCAGCGAAATCATTCTGGAAGGAGGCGCTATCGAAGGTAACGGCGAAGGGCTTCTGCTCACAACCGAGGCTGTACTGCTCAATCCCAACCGCAATCCCGGTATCAGTAAGGCTGAGATTGAAGCCGAACTGCACCGCATGCTCGGCACCGGGCAGGTATTCTGGCTGGGCTGCGGAATAGAGGGCGACGATACAGACGGCCACATTGACGACATGGTGCGCTTTGTGAATGCCGAGGCGGCGGTGTCCATCATTGAGCCGGATTCCCACTCACCGCACTACCGCAATCTGGCCGAGAACAACGAGCGCTTGCAGGATTTACGCACTCCCTCCGGTCACAAGGTGGAAATCATACCTCTACCCATGCCTAAACCGCTTGTTGCTAAAGATTGGCGTCTGGAGCAACTGCCTGCCAGTTATGCAAATTTCCTGATATGCAACGGAGCAGTCATCGTTCCCATCTTCAATCAGGCGAAGGAAGACGACCGGGCGCTTGGTATTCTGCGCGAGTGTTTCCCCGGCAAGCAGGTCATAGGCTTCGATGCCCGCCGTCTGGTCATAGAGGGCGGTGCTATTCACTGCATCACTCAGCAGCAACCGCTCTGACATTCACACCAACTACCCAACATGAAAAAGATACTCGTATACATCGTTCTAATGCCCATCAGTTATGCGCTTCTGCTGTGGTTGGGATATACCAACCTCGTTCGGCAGAGTACGCAGGAGCAGTGGATGGAACAGGCCGCCCCCTGGCTGGGTGAGGCTCCGGCAGACATGAAAGTTCACGAGGTGAATGACTCACCGGATTCCCTGCCATACACCGTCTTTCAGGTATCGGCAAGCAATGATATGAAAGAGCGTTTCCATCGAGCGTTCCCGGGCGCATCGACCAACAGCGAGTATCTCCAGGATTTACCCGAATGGAGCAAGTGCGGACTGACCGGCGGCAACACCGTCATCGTTCCGTCTATGAAGGAGGATCCCCATCTGGGCTTGTTGTACATCGTTATCAATAATCCCAATGCGAAAAAACAGCAGGGCACAGCCAAAACAATACAACCACTTTATCCGCAGTATCTGAATCACCACCCCTACCTGACCATGTGGCGTGATTTACTTATCGGACTGGTGAGCTATGTATTCCCCGCACTCTTCTGCTGCATCGGCCGGTTGTGGATTGAGCGCAAGGCGGTATGGACAATAGATACCATCGGTATCTGCATGGTAATCCCCGCCCTCACCATTGCCATAACCGGCTATATTGCCATAACGAACTTCGGCATGTATGACGGCATCATGTCGATTATGGGTCTGTGCTTCTTTAGCGGGCTCAATATAGCCTGCAGTCTGGTTCTGATGGTCGTCACCTGCATTGTCAGATTGTTCAAAGCAGAGATTTCACATGAACAAAAACAGTCAGCCTGACGTCAAAACAATTAACCATTCACGAGCATGAACAAAAAAACACTTATTCCCTGCATCTGTTACACTGCTGCCATTCCTGTTATTGCCCTGCTGCTGGCCTGTTTCAGCCTAGCCCCGCTCCGAGATGTTCTCACCCAACTTTTTCTCGTTCTGCCGATAATTCCGGCCACCATTATGTGGCTGTGGGTGCAGAGAAATAAAATCATGACTTTTGAGACAGCCTACATCTGTCTGATTCTCCCTGCATTGTTCTGTGTTTTACTGCCCGTCGGCGCCGGAACCATCAACGGCTTTCCTGTAAGTTACTCCGGCAGTACCTGCGACCAGATTGTCAGCCTTCTCTCTCAGAATGCCATTGCCACCATCTACATGGCTGTGCTGACAGCTGCTGTCAAGTGGCTGTGTAACCGCTGAGTTCCCTCTTATTGAATCACCTTGGCTGTGGTCTTGAAATGAAGCTTGGCCACATCGCTCAAACGCTCCTGCCCGTGTGTTGCCACAAACACACGGGCGGCTTTCGTTACATGCGGAGAACAGCCGAAGGGCAGCTCACAGCCACTGGCTGCCGCAGCATCGCGCATCCACTTCACAAAACGCGCGCGCGCTAATATGGAAGCAGCAGCCACTGCAATATCGCTCTCACCCTTGGTGCGCTGTTCAAGTAACACCGGCACATTGCGTTTCTTGAGTGCCATCTTCAGTACCCATTCGTTGGCAAACTTATCGCTTAATGCGCGCGGGCAAGCGGGAACTTTTTCGTGAAGCGCGGCTATCACGCGCGCGTGCCCCCAGGCCAGAAGTCGGTTCAGATTTCCGAACTCGGCGTACAATTCATTGTAACGCTTGGGACCAATGCACACAACTTCATAGGCTACACCGGGCAGAGCCATTACCTTAGCTGCAATGGCAGCAATCTTACGGTCGTCGGGTATGGCCTTACTGTCCTGACAACCCAATTTGACCAACTGAGCAGCCGTATTTTCATCTGAATACACACCGGCAATCACGAGCGGGCCGAAATAATCTCCCTTGCCGCTTTCATCCACACCAAAATGAGGCCTGACGTCCAGAGAGCCTGCCATACCGGCCTGAACCCTGGCTGCAGGAGTAACCGGTTTTCTACTCACCGCCGATACACCGGACTTCGGGTCAATGAGCAACACAAACTCCATGAACTCATCTGCCCCACTCCCCTGCACAAGCAACTTGCCTTTTTTCGGATAGTAGGCCACATTCACACGCGGGCCTTCAAAACAGAAGTCGGCGTAATCCCTGGAAGTCTCCTCATACCCTGCGCGATCCTGCAGTTTTCTGCGAAGAGCCTTCGCCTCTGTCTGACTGAGCTGAACGGTGTGTTGATTAGCCATAGCGCCCTTAAAATGCCTTGCTTCGAGTCTTTCGTCAACTCAAAATGCCCGAAAATCGGCCCTTTTTGGCACTGTTGACGCAAAAAATACATGGAACACGCTTTTTTTGCGTGCACAACGCGACAAAATGCGCTATAGTCACTGCGGCTTCTTCAACCAAGCAAAAAACTTATGGCTAATACGATTACAAAACGAGAGCTTGTTAACAAGATCTGCGCCGAGACCAGCAGTGACCTCACTCAGAACGATGTGCTCGAGGTTATTCAGAAGGCCGTTGATCTGATCATCGAGTCCCTGGGTAACGGCGACCGCGTTGTTCTTCGCAACTTCGGTACTTTCACCGTTAAGGAGGTTAAGGCTAAGATCGGCCGTAACCCCAAGGATCCCGGTAAGGATGTACCGATTCCTGCCCGTTCCGTGGTTAAGTTCAAGGTTGGCAAGACCCTCAAGGAGGCTGCAGCCAAGGTTGTGACCAAGTAATTGGCTACACATCCTGATTGAAATTAATCCATTAAATACCACTTCCTCGAGCCGCACCGGAGTTTTTTTTTCGGTGCGGCTCGAAACTTTTCAAGTCAATATTTTTATTTTTTTCACTTTTCTTTACTTTTACGCTTGACATTCGCCCCAAACTTATGTAATCTACGCGCGTTGCATTGCGACATTAAGTGCGCGGATAGCTCAGTTGGTAGAGCAGTAGACTTTTAATCTATTGGTCCCGGGTTCGAGTCCCGGTCCGCGTACTACCTACCCTCTATCTGTAGCTGACAGAAAGGAATCCACCTCTCTCTGATTATGCAGACAAGCTACGGTCACACCCGGTGATTATGAAGCATAGAAATGACTTCAGGATTCTGCACGCAGCATTCCCGTACTACACAGGGGCAACACAAAAATCAGACTACCGGGCTTTTTGTGTGAGTAGAAAGAATAAGACACGGATTTATCTTGCCAGAGCTGAATGGATGCGATAGAATGCGCAAGTTCAGCGCGCAGGCGCGGAAACCACCATCTCATATCTGGCCATGACCTTCCTCGAATTCATCCGCAAAAACTCACTGTTGGTACTCATTGTGATACTTGCCATCGGTGCCGGTCTACTCATGATGGACTACGGCAACCAGGGCAGCACATTCTCCCGCGATTTCCATATTCAGGTGAACGGCACCAATTATGCCACCCCTGAAGTGTACAGCATGGGTGAAAGTGCCTCGGGCACAATTCAGAACCTGGTTTCAGCAACTCACACCAAACTGCGCAATCGCTTTGATACGAATGGTGACGAAGAGCTCAGTGCTGACGAACAAGCCGCAATGAGCGCATGGATTCAGCAGAATCCCCAGTTTGAAGCCTCGCTTACCCGTCTGCAGTATATCATGGAAGCCTGGTGCTATGGACTCTGCAAGAACGCCGAAGAAAACATTGCCATCAACCGCGCAGTTCTGCATGAGGAAGCAAAAGCCCTGGGAATTACCCCCTCCAAGGAGCAGATTGACGCCTACATCACCTCCATGCCCGCCTTCATCAATGCTGATGGCAGCTTTGACCAGAAGCTCTACCAGAACCTCACCGGCTACTATGATGGCGTTGCAAACAATCCGGTCGAGCAATCCTTCCGCAACGTCATTGCCGACATTATCATCTGGGAGACCATCGGCTCGCTGGTAACGACCGATATCAACTACAATACCAAGGCTCAGTCAGAAATCATTGACGTCAGCAGCCAGACCATGAAAGGTAAAACAGCCTGGCTGCCGTCCGACAAAGTTCAGGCCCCCGCAGAACCGACAGAAGAGGAACTCAAGGCATACTGGGAAACTAATAAGGAGAAATACAAGAGTGAGCAGCGTCGTATTATCTCCGTCTACACACTCACACCCGGTAAGGATGTAACGATTGACGGACTCATGAATACAGCCGACGCCATCATGATGGATCTCTCCATGGCCAACGGTGTCGGTATCGACAACATTCTGGAAAGCACAGCCAACAATCCCGAGCACTTCGAGTTCACTTACAAGAATGAAGATGGCAGTACCCATACAACCCTGCCCCTGAGCACAGAGGCCGCGGCTCCTGCTCTCCTGCAGACAGAAGTTGCCCATAATGGCAAGAACACCTCACTGGCAGCAATTGCTTTCAACGACGTCGACGCCGCTTCCACCGTCGCAACCTACGAGGATGCAGTAAAGAATGGAACCGCTGACAAACTGAGCAATATTCAGCAATATCGCGGTTTCTACCTTACTAACGACAACAAGCTGGTTCTCATTAAAGTAGAAGCCATTGAGCAGCCCGCAGTGCTGCCCTACGAACAGGCACGCGAGGCAGCACTGGCCGACCTGAAGCAGGAGCGTGCAGACAACGCCCTTTCTCTGGCCGCTGAAAAGCTGTACAAAGAAATGAGCGACGCCGTTGCAGCAGGCGAAACAATTGACGCAGTGTATGCCAAGGCAACGGCAGCCGGTGCAGAAGTGAGCGATTTCGGCCCCGTAACGCTCGATTTCGATGCTCAGCTTCCTGAAGGTGTCTCCTCAAAGGCCCTCACAACCACAGCAACCGGTAAACTTTGCCCGCTGGTTGTGCTGCCGAACGGCGCCCGTATCAGCAGCGTGACAGAGCGCACAGTACCTCAGTCCACAGAGTACAGCGTTGCTAAACTGATGTACCTCCTGCCCCGTCACAACGCTCTGCTGAGCAATCAGGTCATGCTGGATTGGCTCAATACGGCCTACATCCGCTACAATGTGACACTGGCCGATTCCATCCAGACCAACATTGAGTAAGCAAGGCTGCATAACATGGCATTTCCCCCGCAGACAAAGTACATAGTAGGAAATGAAGCGTGCGAGCGTTTCAGTTTCTATGGAATGAAGAGCATACTGGTGCTCTACATGGTAAACGCTCTCGCCATGAGCGAGAGCGCAGCCATGGAAGTGGCACATCTTTTCAACGCTCTCATCTACATACTACCGCTGCTGGGGGCCTGGATTGCAGACCGTTTTCTGGGGAGATACAGAACGATTCTGTACGTCTCCCTCTTTTACTGCCTGGGGCATGGAGTACTGGCCACGGCAGACCTGACACAAAGTCTGGAAATTAAGCGTTATATCCTCTTGACCGGTCTGTTTATCATAGCGCTTGGTGCCGGGGGTATCAAACCCTGCGTGTCAGCATTCGTAGGCGACCAGGTAGGAGGCTTTGACAGCAAGACCATGACCCGCGTCTATGCGGCGTTCTACTGGTCCATTAATTTCGGGTCTTTCTTCTCCTTCCTTGTCATCCCCTGGGTGCACAAGAACTGGGGTTATAGCTGGGCGTTTGCCATACCGGGAATTTTCATGGCGCTGGCTACATTTGTTTTCTGGTGCGGTCGCAAGCAGTACCTGCACAAGGCCCCTGCTCAGCCGGAGTTCCTGCCGGCTCTACTCTGCCGCATTTTCCACGGTGCAGATACCGCGTGCAATAAGTTCGGCGGGCAGGCCGTGAGCAAAGCGACCACAACAGCCATTCAGATTGCAGCTTTCATCGTAGTAGCTCCCATTGTCGTGGGCCTTGCCGTATGGGCAAAGAACGGAGCCACCCAGATAGCCACTCTCAGCGGTGCCGGAGAAACTGCAGCCGGGTTCTGCGGGCTGGCAGTCCTTCTGCTGTATGTGGCCGCTCTCATTCTTGCCGGACTCAAAGCCGCTGCTACTTTCCACCTGAAAAACTTTTTCGGCACGACCGGCAGCATGCTTTTCAACAAGGCGGACGTAACGGCTCAACTCTACAGTGAAGACGAGCGCAAGGAGGCTCGCAACATGCTGCGAGTTCTGACCGTTTTCCTGCTCATTATCCCTTTCTGGAGCCTTTTTGACCAGACTTCCACCAGCTGGATTTTACAGGGGCGCACCATGCAGGAGATTCAGTTCAGCCTGTTTGGCATTAATTTCTACTTCGGAGCCGAGGAAATGCAGAGCATCAACCCAGCCTTCGTCATGACTCTGGTTCCCATTGTCACTCTGCTGGTATATCCCTATATCGGCAAGTGGAGCCAACCGCTCAAGCGCATGGGAATCGGCATCGTTCTGGCCGGTGGTTCCTACGCCATCGTCGCCTGGCTCCAAACCCGACTCGATTCGGGTGAGCAGCTCAGTATCCTCTGGCAGATTATTCCGTATTTCGTAATTACCATTGCCGAGATTCTGGTAAGTACGACCGGTCTGGAGTATGCCTATACGGCTGCAGGCGACAAACTGAAGAGCATCGTATCAAGCTTCTGGTTCCTTACCAGCACGCTGGGCAACTTCCTGGTCATCTATCTCACCGGTATTGTTAACGATCCCGCCTCGACAGAAACATTCCTTCTTTACGGCGCACTGAGCGTCTGTATAGGCCTTCTCTTCATCCTCGTCACAACCCGCAAAGTATTCCGGGCCGAATAAGCCAACCTTACACCACTCTCTCAATATGAAACTCAACCGCCACATCATTGCTGTTTTATTCTTATCGCTGGTTAACGTATTTACTCTCAATTCCTGCGGTGGAGGCGGAGGTTCGAGCGAGGGTGTAACGGCAGCCGAAGCCAGCATCGATTCCCTGTTCGACCCGACAGCAGTCTCTGCCAAGAGCTGCACCGTTGAGTTTTCCGCGTTCAAAGATGATTCCGGCAATCAGTTCAACATTCGATTCAATTGTAATTCAACAGGCGCCATAACGTCCTGCACGATTACCGCACAACCTTCCGACGCCGGTTTGCAGACCGAGACTCGCACCTCGACTTCCGCCGATAATTATTGGAATCAGGGTGGAGGAAATCTGACTAATGTTACATTTTACTGCGAGGAAACCTCAGTCCTGAACCAGTTCAAAGCCAACATCATCATTGACCTCATGAGAATTACCAACACGAATCGCGATGGTGAAGGCAAACTGCTCGGGTTCAATGCATCGATACAAACAGCGCGGGCTTACATTGTCGTTCCCGGTGTTACCTCCTATCCCACACAGTTTTTCGTAGCTCCGGGTACAAACGTGACCGTCACATATAAGGGAACTTCTAATTAGTGGTTGATTTTGTTGGTTCGGGGGCAGAATAGCATTTTTTCGAAATCAGAGCAACGTATTTTTGCTATTTTTTTCATTTTTCGTATCCCTGAGGCTAAAGTTACCTATTTTTGTCTCTA
>JAFURE010000052.1 GCA_017471985.1 Akkermansia sp.
AAAAATAGAGACAAAAATAGGTAACTTTAGCCTCAGGGATACGAAAAATGAAAAAAATAGCAAAAATACGTTGCTCTGATTTCGAAAAAATGCTATTCTGCCCCCGAACCAACAAAATCAACCACTAATTAGAAGTTCCCTTGAAAATGTATCTTGGCGAGGATGGCGCTCCGAAAATGCAGAAAGAGGGGTACGCCGGTTATCGCCATGAGTATGATGAACGCGGGGAGATAGTTTTGAAAATGTATCTTGGCGAGGATGGCGCTCCGAAAATGCAGCAAAATGGTTATGCCGGTATTCGCAAGGAATACAATAAACAAGGAAAAATAATACATAAGGTGTATTTAGATGAGTCTGAAGCTCCGAAAATGCAATCAGGGGGCTATGTCGGTATTCGTTATGAATATGATGAGCAAGGGAATGAAATCTTAAGAATGTATTTAGGTGAGGCAGGAACTCCTTCGATGCTGCCTAATGGCATTGCCGGTGTTCGTTATGAATATAATGAGCGGAATAAGGAGGTGAAACGAATCTACGTAGATGAAAATGCTAAGCCATCTCAGGATAAAAATGGATGCTTTGGATATCGCACAGAGTATGATAATCAGGGGCGAGTAATTCGGAAAGTTTACTTCGATGAGAATGAACAAATTATGATGTCGTTGGGCTCCGGTTATGCTCAGCTTCGGTGTGACTATGTTGAAAATCGGCAAATCTGGACCTGTCTGGATGCTGAGGGAGGAGTTGTGAATGGCGCGGATGGATTTGCTTATGAGGATTTCTTGTGTAATACAAAGGGAAATCCTGTGCAGATAACATATCGCGATGTATTGGGAGCGCCTTGTTCAAAGAAAGATGGAACATTTAAGACTGTACACACGTATATTCTAGGTAGTATATTGGTTAAGACTGAATATTACGATCAGAATGGCAAATTGCTTCGCAGTGTGACAAATAGATAATAATTCACTTTTGTTTATGGCAACTTGCTCCGAAGTGAATAAACAATAGAGTGCCGGATTTATGAGGGGAACAATTACAAAAGATAGGCCGGTATGTTACCATGAGCGCATGCAAAATCGACTGCCCTTCTATACTTTGCTGAGCACCGTATTTTGCGGCGTATGTGTGCCGATGAGTGTGATGTTTTGGTGTCAGCGAGGGATGCCACATGTACCGTGGGATGCGAAGGCCTTGCTGTGTTCTGCTGTAGTTGTGGCAACATTGATTGTGAGTGGGCTGGCGCAGTTCTTTTTCACGCGTGAGACGTGGAGCGTGCGCAGGCAGAATATCACGCTGCTGCTGGTGGTGAGCTATTGGTATTTGCCGTTCATGGCGCTGGCTCTGTTTGGTTCGTTTTCCGAGAAGGAGAGTAGTGCGCTTTCCGTATTGAGCGGTGCTGTATTGGGTGGTTTGGTCTTCTGTTGGCCGGCGGTGGGCGCAATAGTGGCTCGGCGTTTCAGTACGGCACGTCCGGGGTGGTCGGCATTCCGTTACCTGTTGGCCGGTGGAGTGCAACTGGCGCTTATTCTCTATGCGTTCTGATTTGATAGCTGAAAAATAGAGAGGAAAAAAATGCCGAAGCTTGACCTGACTCGAAAAATCTGGTATAAGAGCGATACGATGATACGTAATATAGTGATGGCCCTGACAGGGGCTCTGGTGTCGGTAGTCTGTGCCGCTGAACCGGTGGCTCAGTCTGTGGAGCTGGCGGTGGGGCAGAGCATGACTGTGACACTGCCCGGGAATCCCACGACCGGGTTTGTGTGGAGTGTGGCCGAATGTGCCGATGTGGTGCAGGTGGAGTTGGCTTTCGAGCAGAAGGCCCCGCAGAGCGGACCTCCGCTGTGTGGCAGCCCCCGCGCTACTGTGGTGACCCTGACCGGTCAGAAAGCCGGGCAGGGGAGCGTAAAGCTGATTTATGCCCGTCCCTGGGAGAAAGGGACGGCCCCCGCTTTTACCCGCATTCTTAATGTAACCGTGAAATAAACGTCAGATATGGGATTATTACAGAACCTGGCCGCACTGGCCATTCGCAAAAAAGTTGTGGCCGCTCTCGAGGCGAATTGCCCTCCCTCGCTGAAGGAGGCTCTTGCTGAGTTGCTGGCCGATAAAAATGCCGTGACCTCCATTCAGAATTTCGTGATGGCGAACCTGAAGAACCCCGCCGCCATTACGCCCGATGCTCTGAAGGGGCTGGAAGTCTCGCCCGCCATCAAGGCGCTGTTCGAGTCTACCCCCAGACTGCTTATCTACCTCTCTAAGGTAGCGAAAGCAGGTGTGCCGAAGTAGTCCCAAATCAACTCGCTGCTTGCGGAGAGTTCTTCACCGAGAGGTGAAGCCGAACTTAAAAATCCCGCCCTCGGCTTACGGCCCAGGGCGGGGCTTTGGAGCCCTGTCGTGCCTCTGGGGTGTTCTTTCTTCGGCAGTGCCTACGCCGGGGCGTGAACGGTGGAATAGACCGCGAGGCTTGCGGTGAAGCAGCCAAGTTCTACAACTTGTCCATCGTAACTTGTAGCTCATCTATCCTTTTCCCGGCTATCTCCCCCTCCTCGGTAACGGCTTTGGTTGCCCGGTTTTTATTAACATTGCCTGACTATCATAAAAATCAATTAATATCAGGATGATAATGAAAGGCAGATTTGCCCGATGACAGCATGTTTTTTGCTTGACGCCGGCGCTTAGAGGTGTATAGTAGAGGGGTACTTGCATATAGTGTATGAAGCTCAAACACAAGACTCCTTTACCTAAAAAGCTGATAAAGAGGAAGAAACATGGTTTCGCCCTTATCGCTTCTCTCACATTGATGATGCTGCTTACCCTCCTGGCGGTGGGTATATTGGCCATGGCATCGTCCCAGAACCGCATAGCCATGCAGACCTCCCTGCAGTCCGAGGCACGTCAGCAGGCGCTGGTGGGGCTCGATGCCGCTATCGGCGAACTCCAGATGGCACTCGGCCCCGATCGCCGCGTGACAGCCAGCTCTGCCATTGTCTCTGAAGAAGAGGGCAGCGTGGCGCAGCACATTCTGGGTGTGTGGGACAGCTGGTCCGGCCCGATTTATGGCAAACCTGTAGCCGGCAAGGGCAGCGATATTCGCTCCACCTACGACAAGGGACGTTCGTCCATGTTCCGCAAGTGGCTCATTTCCTCTAAGCGCCCCGGTGAGCTCACTCAGCTGAATGCCGTGAGCAGCTTGGGCAGTCGTGACCCCGGCAATCGTATCTGCCTGATTGGCGAGGGTACACTGGGTAAGCGCCTGAGCGGGCGTCATCTGGTGTACGCCGACCTCATCTCCATGCCCTCCAGCGGCAAGAACACCGGTTGCTTCGCCTGGTGGATTGGCGGTGAAAACCAGAAGAGCAAGATTACCATTAAGGACCCGGAGAGCACCGACTCCCCCATCGAAGTTCTGCACCGTACCTGGAATACCCCCGGCCCGATATTTGTGGACAGCGAGTACCTGTCCTTCCTGCCGCAAGAGGGGGTGCAGACACCCGAGAAGCTGCTCACCATGGCCAGCATTCCGCTGACCTCGACATCCTCGCAGGATGCCGGTATGCCCTACTACTTCGATGTTACCACCACATCGTACTCCCTGCCGATTAATGTGCGTACCGGTGGTTTTAAGCAGGACCTCTGCCTGTTGCTCAACAAGAAGAGCCTGAAGGGGACTGACTTTGCCCCCCGTTCCTCGCAGGATTGCCCCCTGGTGGAGGGCGATGATGTTCCCCGCGGTACCGAGCAGAACATGCCCATCGGTTCCTGGCAGAACCTGTATGCCTACTACAACTGCTGGCCTGATGGCACTGCTAGGGATGCCTCGAACTTCACGGCACGCCTGATTGGTAATGTCGATAACTGCTACACCCGTATGAGCGGTGCAGGGTATCCCCATGGCAAACCTACTGCGTCTACCAGTAATCTGGACGATTTGGCGCCTTCCGGTAGTGGTACAGTATATGAGGCCCGTTCTCTTATGGATCAGGGGAGCGATTTTGCCGGCTATGCCCGTACCCCGGTTATGCTGGCCTTCATGAACACCTTCGGTCTGGTGACGGATCAGGTGGAAGGTTCGGAAGGTGAGCAGGCTAAGTATAACCTGCGCCTGTGCTTTGCTCCCATGTTCCTGTGGTGGAACCCCTATAATGTTCCCATGAAGATTCGCGGCCAGCAGCTCTGGTCCCAGTCTGCCCCCTACAAGGCCACCTGGTTGCAGGGCTGGTCCAACAGTGGCTCATATATATGGCAGAACTACGGTTTCCGTCAGGATGCCTCCGACAAGGGCTTCGGTCTGGACTACGGTGACTACTTCCAGGCCTCGCTCAACAACGAAACGGGCGATATCGAGTTCCAGCCGGGTGAAATCCTGTTCTTCTCCCCAGGTCAGGCACGTGCAACCGACAGTTACACCAAGCCCTATTCCAACCCGTGGACCATGGGGTATAACGCCAGTGCCGTGTCGGGCTACAAGGCGCACTTCTACGCCAACAAGAGCCGCGAGTCGGTGGATAACGGTGAGTGGTACATCCGCATTCGTCTGGGCCTGAGCCACGAGGGTGGTCAGCATACGACCGACGGTCACTGGTTTGCCCCGCTGCATAAGGAGGCTATCACGCTGTTCAACGGCTACAATGGTATGGCCGAGGCGAGTGGCGCAGATGGTGGTGCCGGTAAACGCGGGCAGAGCGCCCACCGCGGCCTGTTAGGCTGGTACAACCCCGGAGACCCCGCTCAGAACACAGTGTTCTGCGATGAGAACCGCAATGATGCCCGATGGAGCGCCGACGGCTCGCAGAGCGATAGCGCAGTTCCTTACTTCGTGGCTGCTCTGGGTATAGTGCCCAAGTCCGCCAACCGCAATCTCGATGCCCGTATGTTCGAGGGCAAGGATTTCCGCACCAAGTCCTGGCAGCACTCCAGCCCGGCTTTCTGGGGCAGCATGATTATCAACCCCGATGACCAGCAGCGCCAGTACCACCCCTACCAGCTCGCCGCTCTCGATGTGGGTGCCGGTATGAATGCCTGCCCGATGGACAATATCGGCAACAACGGTGTGCTGGGTATTACCAGCGATGGTGAGCAGGTTTCCTACGTATCGGTGCTCGAGCTGCCGGTGCACCCCCCGTTCTCGCTGGCCGGTTTTGCCGGCATGCGACTGCAGCCCGGTTGGTACGATGCCGGTGGTAACTCCAACTATGCCACGCAGGCTGCTATGCGCCGCATGCAGTACCAGGCCGGTGTGCCCGGTGTAGGTATCGGCAACTCCTTTGCCGACCCCTGTCTGCCCGCTACCGAGGTGTATGCCTTCCACGATACCAACATCAGCACCGAGACCGGGGGCAACGAGAAGGTGTTCGGCGATTTCTATGACCACGGTCTGCTGATTAACGATGCCCTGTGGGATCGCTGGTTCTGCTCCTCTGTTTCTGACATGCCCAACAATAAGGGCAAGATGGAGGCCAAGGATGTGCTCACGCGTTTCCTGAGTGGTGAGGAGCCGCTGCCCGTAGCTCGCTATGTGAAGACCAATACTCCCTACAAGGATGCCGATGTGGTGAAGCGCCTGATGGATAATGACGGCTGGAAGTACATTGCCCAGTACCTCATGATTGACGGTGGTTTCAATGTGAACTCTACCTCGGTGGAGGCCTGGACTTCCGTACTGCAGGGCTTGGCCAAGCGCAAGCTTGTGACCAATGCCGACGGCAAGCTGGCACTGGTAGAACCCGGCAAGGCCGACAGTCAGGTGCTCTTCTCTCGATTCATGGTTTCCACCGCCGACAAGAGCATCGACTCCCTGGGTGGTTACAGCATGATGCAGGGTTCCTCCTCTCTGCGTGGCAACAGTGGCATGCTGGCAGCCTGGGGTGAGGTTCGCTCCCTCGACTCCGACAAGATTCGTGAGCTCGCCACCCAGATTGTGAAGCAGGTGAAGAAGCGCGGCCCCTTCCTCAACATGTCCGACTTCATCAACCGTCGTCTCGACACCAACAAGGACAACGCTCTGAAGGGTGCTCTTCAGGCAGCTATCGATGCCACGGACATCAACAGCATGTTCATGGATGAAACAACCGAGCCCGCAACCGGCGGTTCCCTCTACAAGTTCAAAGAGGCAGAGGAGGGCTCTATCTACACCGCTGCTCCCGGTTACCTCATTCAGAGTGACGTACTTGCCTCCCTCGGCAACATACTGACCGTGCGCGATGACACCTTCACCGTGCGAGCCTACGGTTGCGTGCGCAACGCCCGCAAGGCCATTCTGGCTCAGGCCTGGTGCGAGGCCGTGGTTCAGCGTACCATGGATTACGTAGACCCCGCCAACGACCCCACCGCCTGCGAGTACGAACCTGATGGCCGCAAGGCCAAGGGCCTGACCGCTGCCAATAAGGTATTCGGTCGCCGATTCCGCGTGGTATCCTTCAAATGGCTCGATGCCTGGGATATCTGATAAAAGTCCAATCTTAATCCGAATCCCCCTGCCGTGGTAATCCATAGCAGGGGGATTTCTCATATCAACTCGCCACCTGTGGCGAGTTCTTCACCATGGCCGGAACGGCCATTCTTCACAACGGCGAAGCCGTTTTTCACCACAGGCCGCAGGCCTGTTCTTCACCGAGAGGCGAAGCCGAACTTAAAATAAAATCCCAAGTGGGAATAACCGGAGGTTTAGATTAATTGAGCGCTAAATTGGAGTTTGTCAGGAAGAATAGACAAGGTACAAATTACGATAGACAAGTTGTTGAGCATGGCGACTGCGTCGCATACAGCGTGGCTGGAGCTACCGTTCACGCCCCGCGCCTTAAAGCGCGGGCAGTCGCTACGGCTAAGCTCTGCCACCTTGCGGCGTAAGCCGCGGAACATGTCACTTGTCTATCGTAACTTGTAACTCGTATATCCACAAATTGCCATTTTTCTAATTATTCACACGCGTAATAAATCCGAAATCGACATCGCATCAACCGAGAACCCTGTATCGATTTCTGAATTTACTTGCCAAAGGCAGGGAAGGGGAGTATGATGGGCGGGCACCTGTTATACTGCATGTTTGCATGAAAATGACTCACTTAATTGATGAAAACGCGCGCGCACGTGCGCGCGAGGGACAAAAAAGTGTGCCATCATGCAAAAAAATGCAAAAAAGTTTGAATTTTCAAAAGAAAAGACTTGCCAAATCGGCAAAATAAGGTAAACTGGTGCACCCACAATCTGCAGGAATGCAAAGAGTGGGAAGTATTTATCGGGTTTGCCGATGGAGAAAAACCACGTTCCCGCGAGGTAATGAGGAACGGTTAAAACTCCTTAAGCCCCTGAAACACAACAAACAAATAGGAAACATGCCGACCATTAATCAGCTCGTCCGCAAAGGGCGAATCGTACCGGAAGAGAAGTCGAAGTCTCGCGCTCTTCATAGCTGTCCGCAGCGTCGTGGCGTCTGCCTTCAGGTGATGACTCGTACGCCGAAGAAGCCGAACTCCGCTCTTCGTAAAGTTGCTAAAGTGCGCCTTACCAATGGCGAAGAAGTGATCGCCTACATCGGTGGTGAGGGTCACAACCTGCAGGAGCACTCCATCGTACTTGTACGCGGTGGCCGTGTGAAGGACCTTCCCGGTGTTCGTTATCATATCGTTCGTGGTGCTCTGGACTGCCTTGGCGTTGACAAGCGCCGCCGTGGCCGCTCCAAGTATGGTGCCAAGCGCCCCAAGGCCGGTGCCGCAGCTCCCGCTAAGAAGAAGTAAACCATTGAACCTTTAAGAATTAACTATTATGGCTCGTCGCAAACGCGTCTATAAGAAGATTGAACGTCGTGACTCCCGTTACGACTCCGTGCTCGTAGGTCGCCTGATTGGTAAGGTGATGCTTGCCGGTAAGCGCTCCCTGGCTGAGCGTATTGTATACAAGGCTATTGATATGGCCAACGAGGGTACCGACACTGTAAGCCCCCTCGAGGTGCTGACCCGCGCCATTGAGAACGCCAAGCCCCGTGTGGAGGTGAAGAGCCGCCGCGTGGGTGGTGCTACCTATCAGGTGCCGCTTGAGGTTGCTCCCGACCGTTCCGAGGCTCTCGCTATGCGCTGGATTATCAACTATGCCCGCAATCGCAAGGGTATCCCCATGGCCAAGGCTCTCGCTAACGAGATTAAGGAAGCCGCTGCCAATCAGGGTGCTGCCGTTCGCAAGCGCGATGACGTGCACAAGATGGCTCAGGCCAACCGTGCCTTCGCTCACTTCCGCTGGTAATTAACAGCGTGAAGTTTTTCTCGTAATCTCTGAAAACCGAAACATTCATATTACTTCACTAATTTATGGCTAGTTATAGCAGCCCTGATCGCAAGGCCCCGCTCGAGCGCTACCGTAACTTCGGTATCGCTGCTCACATCGACGGCGGCAAAACCACGCTTTCCGAGCGCATCCTTTTCTACACCGGCATGATCCACAAGATCGGCGAGACCCACGAGGGTTCTGCGACGACCGACTGGATGGAACAGGAGCAGGAACGCGGTATTACCATTACCTCCGCCGCCGTTACTACAAACTGGAAACAGTTGCCTGCCGAGGGCTGCTGCAAGCTTTTCGAGAACGAGAACTTCCAGCTCAACGTTATTGATACCCCCGGCCACGTGGACTTCACCGCTGAGGTGGAGCGCTCCCTGCGTGTGCTCGACGGCGCCATCGTTGTGTTCTGTGGTGTGGCCGGCGTGCAGCCCCAGACCCAGACCGTGTGGCGCCAGGCCAACAAGTACGAGGTGCCCCGTATCTGCTTCGTCAACAAGATGGACCGTACCGGCGCCAACTTCAACAACGTTCTTAACGACATCAAGACCAAGCTCGGCGCCAACGCCGCTGCCGTTCTCATCCCCATCGGTTCCGAGGACCAGCTCTGCGGTCAGATTGACGTGGTGAACCAGAAGGCTATCTACTACAGCGACTCCGACCGCATGGGCTCCACCTACGAAATCAAGGATCTCGAAGGTGAGCTGAAGGAGGTTGCCGAGGCTGCTCTCGAGGAGCTGAAGGGTGCCGTAGCCGATGTGGACGACGAGCTCGCCGAGCTGTTCCTGATGGAGGAGCCCATCGACGCTCCCACCCTGAAGGCCGCTATCCGTCGCGCCTGTATCGCCAACAAGTTCATCCCCGTGACCGGCGGTTCCGCCTTCAAGAACAAGGGTGTGCAGGGTCTGCTCGACGCCGTGGTTGACTACCTTCCCTCCCCGCTCGAGGCTAAGCTCGCTACCGTGACCGGTACCGTGGCCACCGGCCTTGACGAGAACGGTTACGAGACCTTCGAGACTAAGGAGATTATCCCCTCCGACAACGACAAGCCCGTTGCCCTCGCATTCAAACTTTGGGCCGACAAGTTCGTGGGTTCTCTGGTGTTCATTCGTGTGTACACCGGCGTTATCCGCAAGGGTGACACCGTTTACAATCCCCGTACCCGCAAGCGTGAGCGCGTAGGCCGTCTGCTCCAGATTCAGGCTAACGTGCACACCGACGTGAGCGAGGTATACTCCGGCGATATCGCCGCTATCGTGGGTCTGAAGAACGCCACCACCGGCGACACTCTCGCCTCCGACGACTTCGACTTCACCCTCGAGCCCCCCACCTTCCCCGACACCGTTATCTCCATGGCCGTGGAGCCCCTTACCAAGGCCGACCAGGAGAAGATGTCCAACGCTCTCCAGCGTCTGTCCGCTGAGGACCCCACCTTCCGCGTGAAGACCGACGAGGAAACCGGTCAGACCATCATCGCCGGTATGGGTGAGCTGCACCTCGACATCATCGTGGACCGCCTGAAGCGCGAGTTCAAGGTGGAGGCCAACACCGGTAAGCCCCAGATTGCCTACCGCGAAACCATCACCAAGTCCGCCGACCGTGTACAGGGCAAGCTCGTTAAGCAGTCCGGTGGTCGTGGTCAGTACGGTGACGTGGTTATCGCCATGCGCCCGGGTGAGCGTGGTACCGGCCTGAAGATTGCCAACAAGATTGTTGGTGGCGCCATTCCCAAGGAGTACATGAACGCTGTGTACGCCGGTCTGAATGAGGCCATGAACTCCGGCTCCGTTGCCGGTTACCCCGTGGAAGACGTGGAGGTAGACGTGATTGACGGCTCCTACCACGAAGTGGACTCCAACGAAAACGCCTTCAAGATGGCTGCTATCTTCGCCATGAAGAACGCCTTTGCCAAGTGCGCCCCCGTGCTGCTTGAGCCCATCATGGCTGTTGAAGTTGTGACTCCCGCCGAGAACCAGGGCGATATCATGGGCGACCTTAACCGCCGCCGCGCCATGGTGAAGAACATGGAGCACAAGGGTGCCGAGTGCGTACTGACCGCCGATGTACCCCTGGCTGAAATGTTCGGCTACTCCACTGACATCCGTACCCTGTCCAAGGGTCTGGCTTCCTACTCCATGGAGCCTTCCCACTTCGAACAAGTACCCCAGAACCTTGTCAACGACATCGTCAAGGCTCGCGGTGGTAACAAATAAACCAACTCAATTACTAACCTAAACATAACCGCACGTTCATGCAAAGTCCCAAAATCCGCATTCGTCTCCGTGCTTTTGATAGCCGCGCTATCGACCGCTCCGCTTCCGAGATCGTCGAGACCGCCAAGCGCACGGGCGCCAAAGTCGCCGGACCGATTCCTTTGCCGACTCGTATCGAGAAGTTCTCTGTGAACCGCTCGGTCCATGTTAACAAGAAATCTGCCGACCAGTTCGAAATCCGCACCCACAAGCGTCTGCTTGACATTGTGGAGCCTACCTCCCGCACGGTTGAGGAGCTCAAGAAGCTCAACCTGCCCGCAGGCGTGGACATCACCATCAAGATCTAATCCCCGATTCAGATCATCTCATTACGAACCTCTAAACAGATTTTTTATAACATGTCTTTAGGACTCATTGGTAAGAAGGTTGGCATGACCCGCGTCTTCAATAAGGAGACCGGTGCCATGATCCCCGTCACGGTTATCGACGTGACCGGCAACACTTACGGCCAGATCAAGACCGCTGATAAGGATGGCTACACCGCCATTCAGGTGGCATTCGACGAGCAGAAGGAGAGCCGCCTCTCCAAGCCCGTTGCCGGCCACTTCAAGAAACTCGGCATCGCTCCCGCCAAGCTCCTCAAGGAGTTCCGCGTAGATGCCTCCGAGCTGCCTGCAGAGGGTGCTGCTCACCCCGGTTGCGAACTCTTCGAGGAGGGCGCCTGGGTGGACGTAATCGGCACCAGCAAGGGTAAGGGCTTCCAGGGCGTTGTGCGTCGTCACAACTTCTCCGGTTCCCCCATGACCCACGGCTCCATGATGCACCGCCGTACCGGTGGTGTGGGCGCTTGCGCCACCCCCTCCCGTGTGTGGAAGGGCCAGAAGATGCCCGGTCACATGGGCAACGAGCGCAAGACCGTGCAGAACCTGAAGGTCGTTCAGGTGCGCAAGGACGACAACGTAATCCTCGTGTCCGGCCCCGTGCCCGGCGCCAAGGGCTCCTACGTGGTTGTTCGCCCGGCCAAGAAGAAGAACGGTAAATAATATAACGAACTAGGAGAACCTATCTATGTCCGCTACAGAAATGACCATAGAGGCCGCTACCGCCGCGAATATCGTGACGGTAGGGCCCGAGAAGGGCAGCCAGGCCGTGCATGACCTGGTGACCGCCTATCGCGCCAATCGCCGTACCGGCTCCGCCAACACCAAGACTCGTGGCGAGGTTGCCGGTAACAACCGCAAGATCTACCGCCAGAAGGGCACCGGTAATGCCCGTCACGGCGACCACCAGTCCCCCATCTTCGTGGGTGGTGGCGTTGTGTTCGGCCCCCGTCCCCAGGATTACAGCAAGAAGGTGAACAAGTCCACCCGCAAGCTCGCTCTGCGTCGCGTGCTCGGTGACATCATCTCTGCCGGTAAGGTCTGCACCGTTCCTTCCTTCAGCATCGAGGACGGCAAGACCAAGAGCTTCATCGCCGCTGTGGCAGAGATTGCCGCCGGTAAGAAGATTCTCATCATTGCCGACTCTTTCGACGAGAAGACCAAGCTCGCCGGCCGCAACGTGCAGGAAGTCCTGCTCATGAGCGCCGCCGAGGTGAACGTGGAGCAGCTGCTGCACGCCAACAAGGTGGTCATCGTTGAGTCCGCCCTCGAAACCATCGCCAACCGCACCAAGTAATCATGAACGACATTTACGACGTAATCAAGAAGCCCCGCGTGTCCGAAAAGGCCGCCGTGCTGCACGAGACCACGGGTGAGCTTGTGCTTGAAGTGGCGGTAAAGGCCACCAAGCTTGAAATCAAGCAGGCTGTGGAGAAATGCCTCGGTAAGAAGGTAGCCGCAGTTCGCACTGCTAACTATGACGGTAAAGTGCGCCGCAAGCGCACCAAGGACGCCGGCGCTGCTCCGGCCTGGAAGAAGGCATACGTGCGCCTCGCCGCCGGTGAGAGCCTCGACCTCGTCTAATCTGAGAACCCATAACGACAATAGAAGTAAGCTATCATGTCCCTCAAGTCATTCAAGCCTACAACTCCGTCCAACCGCTACAAGGTTCTGCCCGCGTTTGACGAGATCACCAAGAGCAAGCCTGAGAAGTCCCTGCTTGAGCCCATTCGCAAGAGTGGTGGCCGCAACAACAACGGCCGCATCACCACCCGCCACATCGGTGGCGGTCACAAGAAGCACTACCGCCTGGTAGACTTCCGCCGTACCCGTACCGAGGCCGCTACCGTGCTGGCCATCGAGTATGATCCGAACCGTACCTGCCGCATCGCCCTGGTGCAGTACCCCGATGGTGCCAAGAGCTACATCCTTGCTCCCGTGGGTCTGACCGTTGGTATGACCGTACAGGCCGGTGAGAACGTTGCCCCGAAGGTTGGCAACGCCATGCCCCTGAAGAACGTACCCCTGGGTACCGCCATTCACAACATCGAGGTGCGCCCCGGCACCGGCGGCAAGATTGCCCGCTCTGCCGGTCAGCAGGCCGTGCTTTCCAACCGCGACGGCGACTACGCCCTGGTTAAGATGCCCTCCGGCGAGGTTCGCAAGTTCCGCGTGGAGTGCTACTGCACCATCGGTCAGGTTGGCAACACCCAGCACATGAACGAGTCCTCCGGTAAGGCCGGCCGTACCCGTTGGATGGGCATCCGCCCGACCGTACGCGGTATGTGTATGAACCCTGTCGATCACCCCAACGGTGGTGGTGAGGGTAAGTCCAAGTCCGGTGGTGGTCGTCAGCACCTGAAGTCCCCCTGGGGTCATGTCAAGGGCCAGAAGACCCGCCGTCTTCGCAAGCCCAGCGACGTATTCATCGTACAGCGCCGCAAGAGCAAGTAATTTTTAACCTTCAATATCACTTAGAACAATGGGACGTTCCCTCAAAAAAGGACCCTTCGTAAGCCAGCCTCTTCTCGACAAGGTTGACGCCCAGCTTCAGAGCGGGGATCGCAAGCCGATTAAGACCTGGAGCCGCGCCTCTATGGTAATTCCGGATTTCGTTGGCCTCACTTTCCTCGTACACGCCGGTAAGAGCTTTACCACCGTGTATGTAACGGAAAACATGGTCGGCCACAAGCTCGGTGAGTTTGCCCCTACGCGCATTTTCAAGGCGCACGGCGGTATCGGCAAGAAGTAATAAGTAACCCGCACTCTGCCACATGCTCGCACCTCGTCTCAACTCCGTTCTGCTTACCATCGCCCTTTGCGGCGTGGGTATGGCTGCCGGTGCAGGCGAGGGGAGCAGTGGTAATGCGGACCACAAGATCGCACAACTCGAACGCCAGGTCGCCACGCTTCGTGAAAGCTATGCCCTCTCCAGGGCAGATGCCGATGAAGCCCGCCGACAGCTCCGCGAAATCCGCGACAGGCTGGAGGCCCTCGGTGGCGCCGCTCTGGGCAGTGGTGAGGAGCGCCTGATTGACACAGTGGCACAGCTCGAAGCAGCCAATGCTGAGCTCGATACCCTGCGACAGTCCGCCCTCATGCTCTCCGCCGCCGTCACCGCCTACACCCGCGGTGCTCTGGTGGAGGACGCCGCCGCCCGACAGGCGCTGGAGGCCGCCCTGCGCGAGCTTGATGTAGCCCTCGGGCTGCGCCAGGCACCGCAAAGCGACCTCACCGGTACCCTGACCGATGCCCGCGTGCTGAGCATAGACTCGGAGAGCGGCCTTATCGTCATCAATGCCGGTCGTGAGAGCAAGGTAGAAGTGGGTATGCCCATGCAGGTAACCCGCGGTGACCAGGTAATCGCACGTGCAATCGTGACCGATGTTCGCAAGAAGGTGGCCGGTCTGCTGGTTCAGCGCCAGCTCAACCCCTCCCTCTCCGTGACAGTCGGTGACAGTGTGTCCGTAACAAATAATGATTAATCTTCAACAAATACCATTACAATGGAAGTTAAAGCAGTATACAAGAACGCTCGCATCTCTGCGAAGAAGATGCGCGATGTAGCCGCCGCCGTTCAGGGTATGTCTGTCTCTCAGGCTACTGACGTGCTCAGCTACACTCCCAAGAAGGGCGCCTACCTCCTCAACAAGACGCTCAAGGCCGCCGTGGCCAATGCCGAGAACAACAATGGCCTTTCCGCCGATGAGCTCGTGCTCAAGAGCGTCATGGTCGACGAAGGTCCTACCTTCCGCCGTACGATGGCTCGTGCCCGCGGTTCCGCCAACATGATCCGCAAGCGCACCTCCCACATCACCGTCATCCTCGCCAACGCCGAGGCATAACCACAACACAAGCACACATATAACACTATGGGACAGAAAGTAAATCCTATCGGCTTCCGTCTGGCCGTTACTAAAGACTGGCGCTCCAAGTGGTATGCTACCGGCAAGGACTACGCCACCAAGCTCCACGAGGACCTCAAAATCCGCAAGTTCATCAAGGACTTCACCGCTAAGCTGAACAGCGACCTCAAGGGCTCCACGCCCGCTATCTCCCGCATCATCATCGAGCGCGCCTGGAACAGCGTTCGCGTGACCATCGCTACCGCTCGCCCCGGTCTCGTTATCGGGCCCAAGGGCAAGAATATCGAGGACATGACCGCCGCTCTCAGCAAGCTTTGCGGTGGTGCTCAGGTTAAGCTCGACATCATGGAGATTCGCCAGCCTGAGCTCGACGCCCAGCTTGTGGCCGAGAACATCGCCACTCAGCTCGAGCGCCGTGTTTCCTTCCGTCGCGCCATGAAGCGAGCCGTGCAGGTTGCCATGGACTTCGGTGCAGAGGGTATCCGCGTACGTTGCGCCGGCCGTCTGGGTGGTGCCGACATCGCCCGTGCTGAGCAGTACCGCGAAGGTAAAGTGCCGCTTCAGACCCTGCGTGCCCCCATCGACTACGGCTTTGCCGAGGCTCGCACCCTGTACGGTATCATCGGTATTAAGTGCTGGATCAACAAGCGCCCGGAAGTCGCCGGCTCCGCTCCCTCCGGCCGCCCCAACCGCCCGGCTCGCCCCCGTCGCGACCGTGGTGACCGCCGCGATGCTTAATCCCCCGACGACGACTATCACAAGAACCTTTAACGATTACAGGAGATATAAAATATGCCTTTAATGCCTAAACGAGTGAAGGACAACCACCGCAAGATGCACCGCGGCAATCGCGGCGGCAATGCTACCAGCGGTGATTATGTTGCCTTCGGTGACTTCGGCCTTCAGGTACTGACCCGCGGTTGGGTAACCAACAACCAGATCGAGGCCTGCCGTATCGCCATCAACCGTTACCTGCGCCGTCGTGGTCGCGTGTACATCCGCATCTTCCCGCAGAAGAGCTTCACCAAGCGCCCGCCGGATACCCGTATGGGTAAGGGTAAAGGTGCTGTTGAGGGCTGGATTGCTGTATGCCGCCCCGGCAACATTATGTTCGAGGTTGGCGGGGTTACCGAGTCCGCCGCCCGCGAGGCCCTTCGCCTTGCCTCCAACAAGCTCGGCATCCGTACGCGCTTCGTATACCGCCAGGGCGTTGAGCCCCAGGCTTAAACCAGTAAACAACTAACATTACAGATATTATGCCTGTCAAGAAAGCTAAAGACTTCCGCGGTATGCCCGCCAAGGAGCTCGCCGCCCACATCCGTGGTCTGCGCGAGGAGTTGTTCAACCTGCGACTTCAGCAGGGTACCGGTCAGCTGGAGAACAACCAGCGCCTCCGCATCGTCCGCAAGGAGCTCGCCTGCGCCCTGACTGTTCAGGGCGAGGGCAGCGCTGCCGAACAGAACTGATAACGAAGAAACCCAAAGGACTTAACAAATGAGCGAAGAAACTACTACGACCAAGCCCCAGGGCCTTCGTAAGACCCGTGTTGGCGTTGTTGTCTCCACCAAGATGAACAAGACCATCGTTGTGGAGTATGTGGCACGCGTTCCCCACCCCGTGTTCAAGAAGATCGTTAAGAAGAGCAAGAAGTTCTATGCTCACGACGAGAACGAGACCGCTAACGTGGGCGACACCGTCCGCATTCGTGAGACCCGCCCGCTTTCCAAGATGAAGCGCTGGGAGCTCGTGGAAATCATCAAACACTAATAACCGGAAAGGACATTATATACCATGCTCCAGATGGAATCCCTCGTTCAGGTCGCCGACAATACCGGCGCCCGCACCGCCAAGATGATCGGCGTTATCGGCAAGTCCGGTACCGATCAGGCTCACATCGGTGACATCATCACCTGCCACATTCGCGAGTCTATCCCCACTGCCTCCGTCAAGAAGGGCAGCGTGGTGAAGGCCGTGGTTGTCCGCACTGCCGCCCCCATCCGCCGCGATGACGGCTCCGTGCTTCGCTTCGACTCCAACGCAGTCGTTGTGATTGACAAGGACAACAACCCCAAGGGCACCCGTATCTTCGGGCCCGTGGCTCGCGAGCTTCGTGAAAAAGGCTTCATGAAGATCGTTTCCCTGGCACCTGAGGTGCTCTGATACCCCTTCTTGGGTATTTGTTGAAACTTTGACCCGGCCTCCGCATGGAGCGCCGGGTCGGTTTTTTTAGAAATACAAGTTACAAGTTTCGATAGACAAGTTGAGCTGTTCCGCGGCTCACGCCGCAAGGGGGCTTGAACGGTGGAATAGGCCCCGCTGCATGCGGCGCAGCCGCCAAGCAAAAAATCCCACGCGCCATATTGCAACGCGTGGGATTGCTGAAAATCGCTGTTCAGAGGGCAGGGGGCTTAGTCCTCCTTATGATTAATGGTGTAGTCCTTCCAGTTCTCTATCACCTCTTTCACGGCGGTGGCACCGACAGCAGTCTTGATAACCTTGCCGTCTTTGTCTGCCACGCTGATAGCCGGGAACCCGGGCATACCGCAACCGGGTAAGCCCATAAAGTTAGTGGCTTTCACGTCCTCGAAAAAGATGCAGGGCATCTTGGCCTTGTAGCCCTTCAGATAGGCTGCGGCCTCTTCGCGTGACTTATCGCCGCCGATTATGATGAACTCCACCTTCTTGCGGCGCAGCTTCTTGTACTCAGCCACTGCGCTGGGCATGCACTGCTTGCAGTAGCCGCACCAGCTGGCCGAGTACATGTAAATGTAGTAGTCAGCCTTCATGTTCGGCTTGCCACTCACGGGCTTGAACTTGCTGAGAGCCTGAGCCACTGCTCTCTGCTCATCGCCGTCCTTCTCATCGTCCTCTGCCTTATCGGTATCGTCGTTGGTCTGCTCATCCTCGGCTTTTGCCTTCTTCTTAGAGCTCTTTTTCTTCTTCTTGCTCTTCTTCTTTTTCTTCGGCTTCGCAGAATCATCCTCTGCCGTTGCCGTTACAGAATCCGGGCTCAGATCCTGTGCTCCCGCCTGTGGGGTCACTCCCAGCGGCAAGCCCAGCAGCATGACCAACATTGCTATCGTGTATTGACGCAGCTTCATACATGCAGACTAGCAAAACTACCCTAACTTGTCAATCTTAAAAACATACTAATTTACTTCGAATAAAAAATATCCGCCCGTGTGGTACAGACCACGCCCTCGCAAACTTCCAAATTCCAACTTTCCCCTTGAAAGAAGTCTCCCCCTGATCCGAAGACCAGGGGGAGCCCAACTACCCTATGAAATGGACCCTTTTGGACCCAAGAACCGGTTTTACGTCTGGTTCCAAGGACGCGCGTATTATAGCCGACTCTAGCAGTTTCGTCAAGCAAAAAAGTGCCTTTCTTAATCTTTTTTTTGAGGAAGTTTTATTGTTATCGTAATATCAACAGCTTGCGAAACTTGAAAATGGTATACCGCCCCTCATTCTTGAAACTATTTTGCCCGTCAAGCATTTTATAACACTCAAATAACGGATGTCCCGGCACCCCGGAGCAGGGGTGGAATCATGCCTGCCCGCCTTTGTTAGGGAAGCACTGAACAAAGCAACGTTTCGCATTTCTCGCTAATCGGTGGTATTGACACCTCAAGCTCAAAGCTGAGGCTTTTTAGCAAAAATGTGCGAAAGAGGGAGGAATAACTCTCGACTGACCCAGATTAGAACC
>JAFURE010000053.1 GCA_017471985.1 Akkermansia sp.
AAAAAGCCTCAGCTTTGAGCTTGAGGTGTCAATACCACCGATTAGCGAGAAATGCGAAACGTTGCTTTGTTCAGTGCTTCCCTAAATCCCAAAGCTACCGCTCTTATCAGTCAGGCTGTCACCCCGTTTCACGGGGCTCTCAATATTTTTTGCTCAATACCCGGGGCTGCGCCGCTGCGCGGCTTCACCCCGCGCTATGTGCTGTCGCCCCGTTTACACGGGGCTTTTGATTCCGCTCACCTTCGGTTCGCCATACACCCCTACAAATTGCTCTTTGGCGGGCCGATCCCACGGAGCTTATCTCAGGCTCGACCGGCGAGCCTGAAAAGGGCTTTGTAAGCCTGAGGGTGGTTGAGGGCGGCAGCCTTGCGGTACCAGTAGGCCGCCAGTTCGGAGCTGCGCGGGGCACCCAGACCGAGTTCAAAACACTCGCCCAGTCGGTAGGTGGCAGATATATGCCCGGCCAGAGCTGCACGCTCCAGGCAGGACACGCCGCCGGCAGGGTCTTTGCTGCAGCCTATACCCTTGAGGTAGCACTTGCCCAGTTGATAAAGGGCATCTGTGCTGCCGGCCTGCGCCGCGAGGTCGAGCAGGGCGACGGCGGCCTCGTAATCACGGGCACAGCCACGCCCGCGCATCAGGCGCTTGGCGCGGTGCAGGTAGTCGGCGGCACTGTCAGGCGCCGGGGCGGGGTGAGGGGTATTCATGACAGGGGGCTCAGGTCGGTTCCGTCGGGCAGTTCTGCCAGTTTAATGCGCCCCGAAGCCCCGTGGGCTATGCTGACGGCACTTTTCGGCAGGCCCAGCACCTTGGCGAGGTAGGCCTCGATTTCCTTATTGGCCTTGCCATCGATGGGGGGCGCGGCAATTTTGAGCTTGAGTACGCGGCCCACCTGGGGGTAATCGTCTTCCCAGCCCAGAACTTCATTTTTGCGGGCACCGGGTGTTACTTTGAGAGCGAGTTTCATGAGAGTTCGGAATGGTTGTTGTGCAGCAGAGCGGCCACGACAGGTTGGCGGGAAAGGGTTTTGCCGCAGGCCGCAGCAGTGGCTGCGGTGGGCAGATCGCGTGTGGTGTGTATGCCTTCGGTGAGCAGGAAAGGCAGCAGCAGAATATGCTTGGCCTGCATGTGGCTGAGCACATCTGCGGCCTCGGGTTGCTGGCTGAAGTAACCCAGCGCCACCTCGGTACCGGGCAGCAGTTCCCTCAGGCGGCGGCAGAACAGGGCCGGCTCGGGCGGGGGCTCTGTCAGCGTGGAGCCGTGAGCTACTACCAGCACCCCGGTGTGGGAATCGAGCTGCGGGCGCAGGTGGGCGGCAGCGGCTTTTGCCAGCCAGGGGGACGCCCCCAGCACGGGCTGGTAATACAGGTTGGGCTCGGCTTGCCCGTGGGCCGCATAGGCAGCATGCAGCTCGCTCTCAAGCTTGGCGCCGCTGGAGTGCCCGCTGAGCATGAACATGGGGTACACCAGCACGGGGGCACCGGCAGGCGGAAGTTCGGCCTGTCCCAGATTGCCCAGGTGGCAGCGGTACACGCGGGCGGAGGGCATGCGTATGCCCGGCGGATTGAGGGAAAGCCCCTTTTCATTGTAGCTTACCACCAGGTAGTAGCGACGCCAGCGGCGGTGGCGCAGGTAGAGGATGATGCCCGTACCGATGACGGCGGCCTGTGCCAGCGCAAAATGCAGGTAGATGAGGTCGCGCAAGTGGTCTGCGCGCTCCTGTGGCAAGGCGGGGGAGGTCAGTTCACGACCGCAGTATACCGAGCCTATCAGAGCACTGATGAACATCAGCGCGCAGACTGTCAGCAGCAGGGGGATGAGGTGGCGTCGCATGGGGTAAGGGGGCTTCTCTTTGTAAAGCGGGCGCGGCTTAGTGCCGCGCCCGTGGGGATATGGATAATGTCGTTTTTCGTTTTGCCGCGCGGCATCAGGCGGTGGTCTCCTCGGCCTTCTGCAGCTCGTCACGCAGGCTGTGCTTCTTGTCGAAGGCCAGCACCACGGGGGAGGCAATGAAGATGGAAGAGTAGGTACCAACGAAGATACCCAGCAGCATGGCGACGGAGAAGTCCTTCATGGCGGGACCGCCGAGGGCGATGAGCGAAATCAGCACCGCAATCGTCGAGCCCGAGGTGAGCAGGGTACGGGAAAGTGTGGAGTTGATGGCTTCGTTCATGATGTCTTTCAGGTCTTCATTCGGCTCAGCGATGCGCAGGCGCTCGCGGATTCGGTCGAAGATAACGATGGTGTCGTTAATGGAGTAACCGGCAACCGTCAGGAAGGCACCGATGTGGATGATGCTCAGCTCGGTTCCCAGCAGCACCACCAGAGCAATGATGGCCGCTACGTCGTGGAAAGTCGAAATGAGCGCACCCATGGCGAAACTCCATTCGAAGCGGATGGCCAGGTAGAGCGTGATGCCCAGCATACCGGCCAGCAGTGCCCAGCAGGCTGTACGGAAGAATGCGCTACCCAGGGAGGAGCTCACGTCCTCAATGGAGGCGGCGGGGAGTTCCTTCATGCCGGGAATGTCCCTACGCAGGACGGCGTCAATCTGAGCGGCCTCCTCCTTGGTGGCTACACGA
Source organism: Akkermansia sp. (assembly GCA_017471985.1). Taxonomy (GTDB): domain Bacteria; phylum Verrucomicrobiota; class Verrucomicrobiia; order Verrucomicrobiales; family Akkermansiaceae; genus Akkermansia. The sequence goes on from JAFURE010000053.1 coordinate 2,583, forward strand.
ATCTTAATGTTGCGGTCGGTGGCGTTGGCGAACTGCTGTACGGTGGGCTGCTTGGAGAGCTTCATGGCGTAGACGGCCTCTTCTGCCTTCTTGTAATCCACCTCAGCATCGCCGGGAATGACGTAGGTGATGGTGGAGCCACCGGTGAAGTCGATACCCAGAGCCTTGTCGCCACGCACAAAGATGCCGTAGAGAGACGCAGCCGCAATGGCAATCACGGAACCCCAGGCGCAGACCTTGCGGTACTTCATGAAGTCGAATACCTTGCCCTCGAGCGGAGCCTTGGCAAAGTTGGCGTTCTTCAGCAGGCCCAGGCGCTCCATCCAGAAGTAGAGCACGCGGGTTACAGTTACAGCACCGATGAGGGAGGTGATGATACCCACACTCGTGGTCACGGCGAAGCCCTTAATGGAACCACTGGCCAGCCAGAACAGAATCACGGCGGTGATAAGGGAGGTGATGTTGGAGTCCCAAATGGCGGAGAATGCCTTCTCGTAGGCCGTGCGCAGGCAGATGATGAAGGGCTTGCCCAGAGCCTTTTCCTCGCGCATACGCTCGTTGATGAGCACGTTGGCGTCCACCGCCATACCCATGGTCAGCACGATACCGGCAATACCCGGCAGGGTCAGCACAAAGCCGAAAAGGCTCATGAGACCAATCAGCGCAAGGGCGTTGAAGCTCAGACCCACCATGGCCACGATACCCGATGTGCGGTAGTACCAGTAACAGAAGACGAAGATACCCAGCATGCCGATGATGCCCGAGAAGATACCCTGCTCAAGAGCACTCTGACCGAGCTGGGCGGATACGTCCTTGCGGCCCTCTACCTTCAGGTCGCTGGAAAGGGGGTTGGCGAGAGCCTTCGAGATATCCTCGGGCTCGCCCTTGCCGTTCAGACCGGAAATGGAGAAGTCCTTGCTCAGCACGCTCTGCACCACGGGGGCGCACTTAATCTGGTTGTTGAGCACCACAGCCAGCAGGTCACGCCCCAGGGTCATGCCGCCGGTCAGCTTGGTCATGCGGCCGGCACCCTCGCGGTTCAGGGTCACGTTCACATAGCCCTTGCGGGTGTAGTCGGGGTGGGAGGCCGATACGTGCTCACCGGTGATGTAGACGCCCTGCTGCATAGCGGAATGGGGCTTCTGCACGATGTAGTAGCGGATTTCCTGATTGCCCTGCTTGTCAAGGATGGGCTCGGAGGTCTTCTCGTCCACCAGCGGCTGGGGCAGAATCATGTAGTCACCCAGGCCCAGACGTGCGGGAATGCGGGGCAGCATGGGGGCGCGGGCTGTGGTGTTGCCGCCGGCCAGCTCCTTCTTGTAGGCCGCCAGTTTCTCTTCGTATTTGGCGAGCCCCTCCTGAATTTCGGGGTCTGCCAGTACGTTGCCGTAGTTCGGGTAAACAGCCAGTAGTTCCAGCTTGGCCATCTTGGTGAGCATTTTCACCATGGCGTCAATCTTCTCCTTGTTCTTAGCCTCATCCTTGCTGTCCTGCTGGGGAATCTGAATGAGCACCTTGTTGTTGGAGTGCAGAATCTGAACTTCACTGGTGCCGGTGGAGTTGAGTCGCTCACCCAGAATGGCGCAGGCCTGCTCCATGTCCTCTTCGGTGGGGGGCACGGTGTTGCCGTTATCGTCCATCTTGGGCTGTACCTCGAGCGTGAGCTCCACACCGCCCTTAATGTCGATACCGTACTGCATGCCGTTCACAAACAGGGAGAGCAGCGAGAATGCGGACAGGCCGACAATGAAGAATGTACCGGCGTTGCGTTTTGCTTTATCATTCTCTGACGCCAGATACCAGAAAAAGAGCACCAATAGCAGAATACCCGTCGCAAAATAGAAGAACGGGGACCCGGTGATTGCTGTGACAAACTGTGGCATGTTTTTGAGTGCTTGAAGTTTAACCGCCTTATTGTGCCACGTTTTGCCCGCACGTCAAGCTCACATCGTGGCAGTTTGCGCAATTCTTGCAAAATAGGAGCCCGCTTTTCGCCGGCAGCAGAAAAATAAATCAGTACTGCTTTTTTGATTGCAGCCTGTTTGGATTTATGGTAAATCATAGTTCATGAGTTCTAAGACAATAGCCTTCCGCTGTCCCGTAGCGCTTATGCAGCGTGTGGATGCAGTGGCTGCTGCTCTGGGTACCACACGCTCAGCTGTTGTGCTCGAGGCTATCCGTCTGCTCTCACGAGAGGTGCGCTCCCGTGGCGGTTATCTTGTGCCCCCTTATGAGGGCGAGGATATACTGGCGTCGTTGCAGCGCAGCGTTACGCAGAAGAATGAGGCTCCCGAGGAGCCTGAATCCCCGCAAAATACATAAGACCATGAAAATAATGAATCGAATTGCTCTCCTGATGGCTGCCGCGGTTGCTCCCGCTCTCGCCCTGCCGGAGGTCGCTACCATGGATGAGGCCAAAGCTGCCGCCAAAGCAGCCGACAGCTGCATATTTGTTGATTTTACAGGTACGGACTGGTGCACTGCCTGCATTCACCTTCGTACCAAAATTGTGGAGAGCCCGGAGTTCGAGGCTGCTCTGGGGGATAAGTTTGTGCTGGTGCCCGTGGATTTCCCCCGTTTGCCCGAGCTGGTAGCCGCTATTCCCGATGATGTGAAGCGCGAGCGCGAGGCTCTGCTGACTTCCTTCAAAATCGAGGCTCTCCCCGGTGTGGTGCTGATGGATAGCAATGGTCTGCCCTTCGAGGTGATTCACGGTACCCGTCCCAAGCCCGCTGCCTATATCGCTCTGGTTCAGGCAGGGCTGGATAAACTCGCCGCTCGAGATGCCGCCCTCGCTGCCGCCGCCGGTAAGACCGGGATGGAGCGCGCCAAGGCTCTGGATGCTGCTCTGAAAACTCTTCCCGAGGTCTGTCGCGACAAATACAAGGATATCATCGCCGAAATCAATGCGCTTGACCCCGAGAATACGCTTGGTTACAAGAATTACGGCGATGTGACCCGCGTGCGTATCGCTCAGACGGAGGCCTTTGCGGCCATGTGTGCCGGTTTTGAGGGTAAGTACAAGCCCGAAGAACTGCAGGAAAGTCTGGTCGTGCTCGATAAGTTCCTGGCCAACCCTGACCTCTTGCCTGAGATTCGCCAGATGGCCCTCCGTGTGAAGGGCGATACTTATGGCTTCATGCGTGATATCCCCAAGATGATTGAGGCATATAAGGCCGCATATGAAGCTGCGCCCGACAGTCGTACCGGTAAGGTGCTCAGAAAGAACCTCGACTATTATGCTGAGATGATGAAGCAGATGTCGCAGCAGTAACTCTGCCGATTTCATTCCATTCAGAAAAGAGCCGCCCCAAACCGGGGTGGCTCTTTTCTGTAGAACTTACGAAGATGTTGTAAATATTGTTTAACTTGGGAAATTTGGTTTTTCTGATGTGGGCATTCGAAAAAATCGTCAAAGAGCAATTTGTAGAGCTGAATGGCGAACCGAAGGTGAGCGGAATTCAAAAGCCCGCACTCGTGCGGGCGGCGGAGCATTAGCCCAAGGTGGAGCCGAAGGCGAAACCCTGGGAAAAGGCGAAAAAATAATCAAAGCCCCGCAGAAGTGCGGGGCGACGGAAAAGCGAGTTACAACCGCATGAGGTTATTTATGACCGGCTCCTGCTCTTTTGGTTCAAGATCCGTGCATTTCTAAGCAAAACTCCTCCGTCACCCCGCAAGTCTGCGGGGTTCACATTTCTTTTTTATCCCTACCACAGGTTCCGTTCGCGTTGCTCACTACACCTGTGGCTACTTCTCTGTCGCCCGCTCCGCG
>JAFURE010000010.1 GCA_017471985.1 Akkermansia sp.
CGCCCTGCATGTTCAATATCGGTCAATGTTAGCTGCTTTATTTTCATCTTAACTTTTTAATAACAAGTCTATTATATCACAATTAAGAGGAAATAAAAGCCTTAACTATGACTTTTTTGATTAAATCAGCGTTTCCTTAGGATTGCCTTATCGTATTCAATAGCACCGACAAAACGCGAATAGTCTGAGCCGTTGGCTTCTGTTGCAGATCCGATATACTCATAGCGACCATTATGATAGACGTACAGGGGGCTACCGGAATCGCCTTGGTGAGAGGCATATGGCAATGGACTTGCGCTATTGATGGCATTTGCTGATGCCGGATTGTTCATCCAAGTATGGAGCACAACGGTTTTGTCTTTAAGGTCTGCTCCATCGAGGGTATCAACACCGCCAATGATATAGGAATGGCTGCCCGTCAGGGGGCTGATGGTGCCGTCCTCCGAGGAACGTACATACATTTCACCGGCACCGGCTCGGTAAACAAGTTCTCCGGAAAGTGTGTTTGCCATTTCCTGACTCGTTCCGGAATAGAGTGCCACACTGCTGACATCTGTAACAATTTTACTTAAGCGGGATATCTTGTGGTCCTTTGCAACATCGCCCTCAGAGCGACCTCCATCGGGGGAATGCAAGAATGTTGTGTCAGGGTTAGTGCCATATTCGATGGCCTGATAGACAATCTGATTGCTGTTACCAATATCGTTGCCGGTAAGCCCGCCGTTGTACACCGGCATGTGCTGTACACTCAACAGTGCATTGTGCCCGGTGAATGTATAGGAACCATTGTTGGCTGATGAGGAGAACTCCGGCATTTCATGCGGCAACAGGATTTCACCACCATCATAGCTGATAACGACTCCGCCGGATTGCTGTCGCAAATGCTTCAGCAGTGCATTTGCATCTGCATCTGTCACGTAACGACCCTTGTTCTGACCGAAATCAGTGTAGGTCACCATGGAGACATCGCTGTTCATAATACCGGCCGAGACAGTCTGGCCGATTGCTGAGACAGCAATAAGTGCAAGCAGAGAAGAGCGGAGAGAAAGAGGAAGATGCAGTTTCATGTGCGGAGAGAGTGCAAAGTGAAAATCGGAACATTGTTATTCTACCCCTCCAACTATGTGATGTCAAGTTCCCTCTTCCTCCAATGGGAGAAAAGTACCGATTTTCTTAAGAAAAATAAAACCGCCGCAGCTCTCGGGGAACTGCGGCGGGGGAAAAGGATGCGGGGCGACGAGATTACTCGATGTAGCCGATGTAGGGGAGGTTGCGGTACTTGCCGTTGAAATCCAGACCGTAACCAACGAGGAAGTAGTCATCGCAGTGCAGAGCGCAGAAGTCGGCTTCGTACTGCACATTGCGGCGGCCTTTCTTGTCGATAGCCACGGTGGAGGCAACCTTGGCAGCGCCGTTCTCGAGCAGGGCATCGCACACGGCTTTCATGGTCAGGCCGGTGTCGAGCACGTCGTCGATAATCAGCACGTTTTTGCCGGAGCACTCGGGCAGGGCGTTGTGCCATTTCAGTTTGCCGGTACTCTCGGTACCTTCGTAGCTGGAAAGGCGAATGGTCTGCAGCTCAAAGTTGTCGGGCAGGCACCTGAGCAGGTCTGCAGCATACCAGATGGCACCATTGAGCAGGCAAAGAGCGACAACGGGCTCCTCCTTACCGAAGTAGGTTTCCACCTGAGAGGCTACGGACTGAACGGCGTCCTGAATCTGTTCTGCTGTATAAAGAGTTTTGATGTTCATAGCTTATAGACCTGAGGAGAAAAATGGAATGGGGAGGATTGTATCAATAATCTCAAAAATAGCAAGAGTGGATGTTATCTTGTATTGAATAAACTGTGTTATCAGGAGAGCTTGTTGTCGGGATTAGTCGTTGCTCCGAATATGGAGAAAACTTTATCCCAGAGCGGGCAGACCTTGAAGAACCAGCCGATGATGTAGCCGGTGCTCACGGCACAGATGACCGAGCCCTCGCGCACGCCGGCAATCTCGTCCAGGAAAATCAGCGAGCCCAACACGGCAATGAGCAGCATGGAGCAGTCCACCGCGACTTTCACACGGCTGAAGCGCCACTTGAAGGTGCTGCTGAGGGCTAGGCAGAAGCCCTCGGCTGAGAGCGGAATCATGTCGGCCTTCACGAAAGTGAAAATGCCAAAGGCGCAGATGAGGCAGCCCAGCAGGGTATAGCCGATGGAACCTGCATAGTTCGGGGCCGGCAGCAGGGTGGTGTAGCTCAGGCACACATCGAGCAAGCTGCCGAGTATCAGCCCCATGACGACCTGCAGCAGCTGAATAGGTTTGTACTTGCTGCGCAGTAGTGCTATCTGCATGAGTACCAGCAGGATGTGCACGCAGATGAGCATGCGGCCCACCGTGCAGAAACTGTAGCCGGCACCGCCCTCCACATCACCGAGCACCAGGTGAGCCACCAGTGCCGGGCTTGTAATAGCATCCGTTCCCAAGTTGGCCAATATGGTGAATGCGATACCCTGGGCCAGGATAAACAGGCCGAGCAGCAGAACAATGAGACGCACGATGATTTCGGAGAGTTTGCGCTGAGGTTTCATGGCGCGGGTATTATACACGAAAACAGCCACTCGGGCAAGCCCTCATTTTCATTCACGGGGTGGAAACGGATTTTTTTGCTTTCGATGTAATTTTATACCCAAATGGTCGGAAATAAGCTTGTACTGTCATCGAATATCTGATATATAGTGAGGCATGAAAAGGATTGCACCTGTTATTCTGGCTGTTGTCGTGCCGCTGCTGAGCGCACAGGAACCGATTGTTCCCGTGGCGCCTGTAAAGGTTACGCAGCGCATTATTTATAATTCCGACAAGCCCATCGAGCCGCATGAACGGCAGAAAGCTCTGGCCATGCGCAATGTTTGTGCGCTGTTGGGTGGGGTGACAGATACCGCAACGGCCGATGTCGCAGCCGCTGAAGTTCTGCGCAATATGCAGGTGCTGCGCGGGCAGGGGGCTCCCTTGCCCGATGAACCGGTAACAGGTCAGCAGGCGGTGGATTATCATACTGCCGTTGTGGAGGCCGAAAAGAAACAGCGTGCAGCGTTCTATCATGGCTCGACAGCTCTGGCAACCGCTCTTGGAGTGCCCGCTGCTTGGGCTACTATTCCGACTGACATGCAGATGGCCGCCGCCCGCGAGAACCTGAAGGCTATCAGGGAGACAGTGTTACTGCTCTCCAATGTGGTGGATGACCGCAGTGCTGCTGCTGCCGCTCCCGAGGTTCGCCGCCTGCGTGAGCTGATGGCCGGACTGGAGCAGAGCATGAGCGGGCTGGATATCACCACGGTCATGATGGCTGCCGGGCTTGAAGAGGGGGAACTGATGTACATTCCCATGTGCCTGGAGCGCCTGCGACTGGTGAATGTGTATGGCTGCGAGGAACTGGCTGCAGCTCTCGGGTTACCGATTGAGATTGCTCACATACCCGGCGAACTCACGGATGCCGAGCTGGGCAAGCTCTGCTATACCCTGCTGCAGCGCCGTGCAGCGGCTGCCGATAAATTACCCGGTGTGAGTGGCGGTCCCGGCCTGAAAGATGACGAACCCTGGGTGCTGGATTGCACGCCCGAGGTGCGACAGGCTTTCATGGAGATTGTACTTCAGGGGGCCAAGCTCGAATATTGCGAGAAGGTGGAGGGCGGCGAAAAACTGCACCTGCTCATGCCCTGGGAGGGTAAGGAAGTGAAGCTTGAGCTCTGGGTTCGCTGAAAATAGAAATGATAGATGCCGTGAAACACATTTATACAGCTCTGTTGGGATGTGCCGTTACCATGGTGGCTCCGGCTCATGCGGCTGAGGGGTGGTTGACCGATTTACCCGCAGCCATGCAGAAGGCACTGAAGGAAAACAAGCTGGTGCTGATTGACTTCACCGGCTCTGATTGGTGCTCCGCCTGCATTCAGCTGCGCCGCAACGTGCTCGATAACCCCGATTTCCGAGTGTATGCCGACGAGCGCTTTGTGCTCATGGAGGTGGATTTGCCCCAGCGGAAGGATTTTGACCCCGTGCTGCGTGCGCGAAATGAGGCCATTGCCGCTCATTATGGCATAGCCGGCTATCCCACAATTCTGATTGTCAATCCGCAGGGTGGTGTATTGGGCGGTTTTCAGGAGGGCGACAAGAGCGTGAAAGAGGCTATCGCCCTGCTGGACAATGCCTGCATGGCCGATGCCCTTTTCCGCAAGGCTGCCATGCAGAGCGGCGTGGAGCGCGCCAAAACTCTGTACGAGGCCTACCTCAATTACCCGGACAGCAAGAGTTTTGCCGTGCCATACGAGGCCCTGCGAAATGAAATTGTGAGGTGCGATCCTCAGAATGTCACCGGCATACATGATGCCGCTGCTGTCATTGCTCAGTCTAAGCTTTTTCTGAGCCAGCGTGCCCCCTATGCCATCAATAGCCCGGAAATGGGTAAGCTGCTTGAGCAACAACTCCGCGATGCTCTGCCGGCCAATCGTCCGTCTGTCATGCTCGAGCGCTGCCAGTACGCCATGGCAACTGCCGAGACGGTGGACGACATTCTGACCACGCAGAAAATGTTTGAGGAAGTCATACCCTTACTTCCCGAGGACAAAGCAGCCGAAAACCGCCATTTTACGGATACTTACTTCCGTGATCCCGCGGCACTTCTTAACATGCTGAAAGCCAGCAGACCAAGATAAACCACAACCCCATCAATACAATAACAATGAAAACACTCGTCTTACTTTCCCTTTTCCTCGGCTCGCTGTTACCGGCGGCTGAACCCGCTCAGCCTGCTGCCGGAGTACAGCCGGATGCCGCCACCCTCATGAAAATGGAGCGCGATGCCCGTTGCGGTCAGATGCTGGTGACGGCCCTTGTGGGTGGTGAACCGATGCGTATGATGCTCGATACCGGTGCCACTCACACGGTGCTGCATGAGGAGAGCGCCGCAAAAATTAAGAATGCCCGCATGATTGATACCTCGGGTCTGTTCCGCCGCTCCAACACGACTCAGGTTCCCAAAATGCTGCTGGCCTCGCTTCTTGTCGGGCCGGGGGAGTCCCCCATGCACCCCATGGTGGTTATGGATTTGAGTGCCGTGCGCAATATGCTGGCCGAGAAGATTGACGGAATCGTGGGAATGGATTTCCTGGGCTCCTTGCCCTTTACCTATGATTTCCGCAAGAATGAGTACTACTGGGGAATTCCCGCCGGGGCCAATCTGGTGCCGCTGCGTACCGAACCCATCGGCGGTGGCCGAGTGAATGTGCTGGTGACCTGCGGCGGCAAGGAGTTGAAGCTCGTGCTCGACACCGGCAGCACCATTACTCGTGTTGCTGCGTCTGACTGGGCTCCCGGTGTGGCAGGCGAGATTGTTGCCCAGATGGGCAATGTGGATTCCGCCTCGGAGCAGAAACTCATTGAGGGTAAACCCGGTGATGTCGAGGTGGCTCCCGGTGTGATTCTGCGTGGTGTCGCTCCGTTGCTTGGTGCTGAGGGCGAGCCGGCCATTCTGGGGTTGGATGCGCTGAAGGATTCCGTGCTCATTCACTTGCCCTCGGAGACCGTGGAAGGTGGTCTGTTCTTCATGTGCACGCCGTAAGGTCGGTAGCATGAATGATATTCATTGCATACGCAATAGCCCATGCTGATTTATCTGATTCGCAGAGTTTTACTCGTCGTTCTGCTCTGCTGTTCGGGGCTGATTGCCCATGCCGGGGAATATCGCCCGGCATGGCGCGGCCTGCATGTGGATGTATCGCGCCATTTCTTTGAGCCTGCCGTTCTGCAGCAGCTCATGGATCGCATGGCCGAGCTGAAGTATAACCGCCTGCACCTGCACCTGACGGATGGACCGGGGTGGCGATTGGAGATTAAGCGCTACCCCCGCCTGACCTCTGTGGGGGCATGGCGTAAGCGCCTGCCTGCCGGTCCATGGGATTGGAGAAAGCATGAAATCGGCAATCATTTCACCGAGTGTTACGGTGGTTATTACACGCAGGATGACATGCGCCGACTCATTGCCTACGGGGCGGAGAGGGGGATTATGCTGGTGCCCGAGATTGATTTGCCCGGGCATGCCTATGCTACCCTCGTGGCGTACCCCGAGCTGGCCATCGAACCGCCGCCCGGTTGCAAGCTTGGGCGTGATATTCTGGCTGTACAGCGCCCCGAGGTCCGCCGTTTTGTGCGCGGTGTGCTGGATGAGATAATGGAGCTTTTCCCACAGGGAACACCGATTCACCTCGGTGGTGATGAGGTCGATGAGCGCCTGTTGAGCAGCGAGCAGCAGCGCGATTTCATGCAGGAAATGGTGGACTACGTTCAGTCCCGCGGTTATCCTGCCATCACTTGGGATGAAGCCGCCTGTAATGGCGTGCGCAGGCAGTGGGTCATGCTCTGGCGGGCAGAGAAATATGAGCATGTGATGTCGCTGGGCCAACCGGTTATTCTGAGCCCGAACTCGCACTTTTATTTTGATTACCCTCAGTCGGCGGCAGAGGCTGCACCCGGTGAGCACGTCATCACGACCGAGACGGTGCGCTCTTTCCGTATTCCCGATTCTCCCCATGTGCTCGGTGTGCAGGCTAATTTGTGGACCGAGCATATCCGCACCCCGGAACGGCTTTTTTACATGGCATTCCCGCGAGCCGAGGTGCTGGCCGAGAAGTTTATCTCGCAGTCGGTTGCAGAGCAGAATTGATAAGCCCGCACTTGTGCGGGCGACAGAGAATTAGCCCAGAGCAAGCGAGCAGTAGCTCGCGCAGCTCTGGGTAAAGAGAAAAAATAATCAGAGCCCCGCAGACGTGCGGGGCGACAGAAAAGCGTGTTACAACCGCATGCGTTTTTTTATGATTGGCTCCTGCTTTTACGGTACAACATCAGTGTATACCTGAGCAACACTCCTCTGTCACCCCGCAAGTCTGCGGGGTTCAAATTTCTATTCTTTACACCCCCGGGGTGCGCTCGCTATCGCTCGCTGCCCCGGGGCTACTGTTCTGTCGCCCGCAGAGCGGGCTCAAAGTACGGTTCGCCTTCGGCTCACACTCACACAAACTCAAATTTGCAGCGGTGACGACCAGGCTTTGAGAAACTCCCACATGAGAAAGAGCTCAGGCGAAATTGTCGCCTGAGCTCTTTCGTAATATGTTGTTGCCCTCTATCAGCGAGCAGCGGGGCTGTAGGGTACTGCGGGCAGACCGGCGGAGTTCACGAGGTTGGGCTCCATGTAGGTCAGCCAGGCGTAGCGTGCGTAGCGCGGGGCTTGCACGCCGGGGGCACTCAGCACCACGGTATTGCCGTCAATGCGGGCCGTGGCGGCGTGGTAAGTCTTGCCGTCTGCGGAAATCTCGAAGCCGACGGGGGCTGCGCCGTTGGTGGTTTTCAGGCCGTCTGCATGGTTATAGTGCAGTCGAATGCTATCACCCTGCGGCTCAACTTTGCTGACTGACGGCCCCGAGGCCGGGACGCTTTTGCCATAAACAGCAGCGGCTGCCAAGTCGGCCAGACGCGTGCCTACCTCGAGCTTACGCGGGGGATGAACATCACTGTTGCGTGAACCCAAATCAATGGTCGTGAGGGCATATACGCCGGGGATTTCATTGGCTGCGCGGCGCTGAACCGTGCGGAACTCGGGCCAGTAGGCGCGCAGGGCTGAGCGGTCGTTGATGCGGGGCAGCTCAACCTGCAGGAAGGGCAGCTCGGCCTTGCCGAGTTCGGTGCGCCAACCGGTAATCAGGTCACTCAGCAGCTTGTAGTTCTGCTCCATATCCTGAATCTCGGCGTCGCTCTCGCCCTGATACCAGATAACACCGGCCACCGGGAATTTGCTCCAGGGGGCTATGCCGGTACGGAAGAGATAGGCCGGCTTGTACGGGTGAGGGGCATTGAGGTCCTGGCCGATGTTCTGACGGGCGCGACCACGTACCCAGGCGGACATGTACTTGCTGTCGAGCCACTTTTCGGTGTTGCACTCAGGGTATTTGGCATCGAGCATGGCAGGGGGCATCCATGCCATCATTTCCGAACCGCCAAGGGAGGCATGAATCACGGCAACCGGAATGCCGAGGTGTTTCTGCAACTCGCGACCGAAGTAGTAGCCCACGGCACTCATGGTGGGGCGGGTCTGCGGCGTGTTGCAGTGCCAGCCGCCCTTGTACATGTTGTTGCTGTTGAGCAGGTTTTTCTCTCGCTCGCGGTAGGCACCCGGGCTGGTGTGAACCTGCGGCTGGGAGTGATAGAAGCGGAAGTTTGCGTTTGCCGGCTCGCGCAGGCTGTTGGTGTCGCCGGTCTGGTTCAGGCGCCACAGCATATTGCTCTGGCCGGAAGCTATCCATACCTCGCCCACCAGCACATCATCGATTACCTGCGTGCAGCCATCCTGCATGATGGTGAGCGGTTGCCCCTTGGCATTGGCCTGCATGGGCGGTAGAACTGCATGCCAGCGCCCCTCGTTGACCGTGCCGGTAACTTCGTTGCCGTTGAAATAGACGGTGACTTTACCGGTGCTGTCACAGCTGCCGCAAATGGGTATGCTCTGACCCTGTTGCAGAACCATGTGGTTGGCGTAGATACTGTCGGCGGTGATTTCGGCGGTGGCGCAGATGGGCGCCAGTGGCAGGAGTGCGGAGATGATTCGAAGGATTTTCATGGAGAAAAGGGGGTTAGCGGATGGTGTAGGCGTGTGAAGGTGCGGTGCGCAGGTCGGTCGCGGGGGCCAGCGGCTGTTCGTTTAGTCTGATGTCGCGGGGGCTGAGTTTATTGCTCCCGGAAATATGGATACCGTTGGCTGTGTCGGTGGGCGCAGTGGCCAGTCCCTGACCGATGAGCATGTCACCCAGCCAGACGTAAATACCCGGCAGAACATTCTGCTGTGGCTTGCCCGGGTGCCATACAATACGGAGCTCGCCCTGCAACTTCTCGGCGCAGTAGAGCGGGGCGCCTCCCCAGCAGATGCGCTGCTGCTCCACTGTGAGGGTGCCGCCCTTACTGCCATCGCTCAGAGTGAGTTTCAGCGGCGACTTGCCTGCGCATGAGGCCGGAAGTTCCAGGCTGTAGCCGCGGGTGCTGTCGATGTTGCCCGCCGCATTGGAGATGGTTCGTTCCTTTTCATTGGTGGCGAGTTTGGCTGTAGCCCAGTCTGTGGCAGCAGCTCGGGGCAGACCTGCGGTGCGCCCGGCGATGCCGAGAGCCCGAGCCAGATTGCCGGCCATGATGAGCGAACCTTGTTCATTCGGGTGCAGACCATCGCGACCGGGGCGGTTTGACATGGAGTCCGGCCAGCTGAAGGGAACCTTGTGGGTGGGGTCAACCATGCCCTCATTGATGTCTACATAACGCAGGTTCAGCCCATTCTTCTTGCCGTACTCTTCAACCCACTGCTGCAGCAGTTTGTTATATTGCTGTACGGCCAGATGTCGCTCGGGGGCGTTGTTGTTGTGGTGGCTACCCCAGCAGGGTACGCTCATGATATAGAGCACGTCACTGCTGTCTTTCAGCACGTCGGTTGCTATGCGTGCCATCGTGCCCTGATTGTCAGAGCCTTTTCGGGTGTAGCGCCCGTTCCGGCTGATGACCTTGCCACCGAGCAGGCGCTGCATCTTGGCTGTAAAGTCTTTCTCGCTGTAGCCGCGGTCGGAGAGCAGGTCATTGGTTCCCATCAGGCAGAACCAGGTGTCGCAGTTGTAGGTGGCGGCTGAGCTTGCTGTGGAGTGCCCCCCGTAGTTTACACCACTCATACCGGCATTGGAGCCGGAGATGATGTTGTGGGTGCGACCGGAGGACTGAGCCAGATGGTAGTTCGGGAACTCGGTGCCGCCATAGCTGTTCATGGCTGAATCCCTGGTGCTCAGTTTGGTGTAGCCGGGGGTATAACCGCTGCGGGGACCGACGATCTCGGCTTCCACTCCATTGTCTACCAATATTTTGAAGAGCTGCCAGCGCCAGGTGCAGTCATTGACGCCGTGAGTGATGGAGTCGCCCATGAACATCACGCGCCCCAGGCTCAGACCATCCTCGCGTTGGCTCACAAAGGGAATGGTGTAATCCTTGGGCGGCGTGTAACCGGCGGTGTTCAGCGTGGAGGGGGTATGAAGCGTGACGGCTGTCACATAGTTGAGGTTCACACGGTAGGCGCTCAGCTTGCGGTTGTGGGAGTAGCGCAGCTCGGGAGCTCTGTAGAGCACCTGTTCGCTGCCGTCTGCTGCACGGGCTGTGACGGTCACGCCCTCGCTGTTGCTGTTGGTGATTTTCAACTGCACATTACCATCCGCTCCGGCATATTGCTGCAGCGTGGCAAAGTCGATGTTACGGCCCGGCTGCCAGATTTTGTCCACACCATAACCGGCCAGAGCAGGAGTGCGGGAACCCGTCGGCTGTGTGGTGTCGGCCAAATCGGTCAGGCCGTAGTCCGCAAAGTCGGCATCCCACAGCAGCAGGGGGCTGCCGCTCTTGTAGTCATTGGAGTTGGCGTAGCTCTGCAGCGAGGGCAGGTTAATGCTAAGCTCTACCGTGGTTTCGGCACCGGACTGAACCATGAAGTTGCCCTTGCCATCATAAATGACATGGTTGGCTTCATCACACAGTGGCGCTGACAGGTTGCTGTAGGTGGCTCCCTGGGTCATGGTGCTGCCCCAGGCCAACAATCCGGCTAGTATCAGAGTGCGTTTCATTGCGTTTACCCTTACGTTAGGTATATCATACCAATTAAGTGTGGCTTTGCAAGCATAAAGTTTGCAAAGCCACACTTATTTTGAAGGCCGATCGAGCCGGGGCTGTTATTTATTTTGTCGTGTTCAGGATTTCGCTGAGAGGAATACGCAGGAAACCCATGCCATGGTAATCATTGGTTTCGCTTGCATGAGCCGGCTCGTAGATGATGCCGATTGTTTCGTCATCGATGGGGGCGATACAGGAGTAGCCCCAGCATTCGCGCACATCGTACACCAGACCATCGTTCCAGGTCATGCCCTCGTCGGTGGATGCGTGCACCGTCATGTGATTGCGCAGTTTGGGCTTGGAGTTCGGGTGAGAGAAGAGCAGCACCCGACCGTATTTCTTGCTGTCGATAGCGATAATCGAGGCTTGGCAAGCCGGATCGTTCAGCACTTTGGTGTGTGTGGAGTGGGGGTGCCAGGTTTTACCCATATCGTGGGTGATGTAAACGGCCCGCTTGCCCTGGAATGTTTCGTTGCGGCAGGTGAGCATGAGTGCGCCATCCTTCAGCTCCACAACCTGACATTCGGAGGTGCTGAGGGGCACTCCCGTGCCATAGTGCCAGCTTTTACCATGGTCGGTGGAGTAACAGATGGTGCTTCTGCAAGCCGGGCGTGCTTTCATGTCCCATATTTGAGCCGGGAATACGATAACCCCCTTGCTTGTGCAAATGCCGCACCCCGGACCGGCAAGGATGGTGGTCCATTGAGGCTGTTTGATTTCGCGGGTGATATTGATATTGCTGCTCCAGGTTTTACCATCGTCATCGCTATACACCATTTCCCACTGTCCGGTATCCTGCGGGTCATAGCCGGAGCGAGAACGAAGCAGGCAGGGATTACGGTCGAAATGAACGGCAAGTGCCTGCAGCCAGATGCGCCCGGTGGTGCTGTCTTGCAGAATACAAGGGTCACCACAGCCATTGCCTTTGCCGGGGCCTGCATCCATGGCCATAACGGGGTCTGTCCAGGTGAGTCCGCCATCTTCCGAGCGCACTACGGCCACGTCTATATCCGAGCTGAGGTCGAGGTGGTTCTCATAACGGGCATCGAAACAAGCCAGAAGGGTGCCGTTCGAGGTGCGAATCATACCCGGTATGCGGTAGGTGATACAAGGGCGATTCTCTCCGGTAATGGGGCTTGCCACTTTGGCATCCGGCACGGCTAGCAAGTAGCCTACACGCTGAGTTACAGGTTTTGCCTGCGAGTCGTGCAGCTGCCCATCTATTTCAATCCCTGCAGGTTCGAAAGTGATGGAGTCACCTACTTGCGTGTGTGCTGAGGGGCGGGCATCCACCCACAGCTCTGTTTCACCGGGCTGCAGCTCGCCGGAGCAGGGGATAGTCACCGTGCCATCTGCTGCGGGTTGGGCTTTACCATACACCTTCCCGGAACGGAATTTGAGACCTATGGTACCATCGACCGAGCGATCCGGCTTGCCAGTGCGGATGGTCACTTCATCCACAGCATTGGCCGGGCTGATTCTGAGTTTTACGCTATTGACCGCAATCGGCTTGGCAGCACCCGTTGTCTGCATGCGGTAGCTAAACACGGCATTGATGGGGGCTCGCTTGAGCAGGGGCTGAGGCCCGGGGTTTACACATTCTACAGAGTCCAGCTTCATGGGGCCGGCATGGAACTCAATATCGTCCACCAAAGCGCCGCCTTTTTCAACACTTGTGCAGACAAGAAGCACTGCTACCGTGCCTGTGGGGAGAATGGCTTGCAGCGATGCATTGTAGCCACCCGCTCGCAGTTTTTGCTCACGAGCCACTTCCACGGAGCCCTCAGCGGTCTCTGCCAGGATTCGGAAGTCAAACTTGCCGTTGTTCGTCCAGCGTTGCAAGTAGAGTGAAAACTGAGCAGCGTCGGTGGTTGGTTCGGGCAGCCGGAGCCGAACAGTCCTATTTTCGCCGCCTTGGATATGCAGTGCTTGATTACCTGTGCGTGCGAGTTTCTGTAGTACAACAGCGTGTCCGGGCTGCGCGCTGACTGTGCCATAGGTAACAGGCTGGGTTATCAGATTCCCCGTTTGCAGAGACTCAAAGCTTTCGGATGCCAGGGAAAGGCTGCCCAAAAGCAATGGGATGAGATATTTGGTGTGCATACTTTTTATTCTACGTTTTTTTCTGTTTTTTGCAAGTTGAAAATGCAGCTGCAGGCCATACTCAGCCACAGCTCCTCAGAACTTCTTTTTAGCGTCTTTTTCTATTTTGGCCGGTCATGATGGACGCATTTCGAGCTTTTCTTCTATTCGGATATATGTTATAAGCACTCTATGCTTTTTATAAGAAGATTGATACAAGTAGCAAGAGTCACGCTGATTGCGGGGCCGCTAGCTATGGCTCAAAGCCCGTCAGACAGACATCCGCACTATGATGTGACGGATTACCATATCAATGGTGTATATCCGAAAGCAACTGAGCTGAAGATAGCAGCAGTTCCGGATAATCGTTTGTTTTTGGGGAGCTCATATCCTTTCGATGAAGATTGTGTCCCGGAAGAGTTAATACTGAAGGCATGGCGCGGGGAGCGCAGCTCTTGTCAGTTGGCTGTTTATACGGGATATGCTCAGGCCAAGCTGCGCGTGAGCTGCTCGCCCCTGAGAATGGGGAATGAAGAAATAGCCGCCACGGCCAGTATGGTGCGCTATACGAAAGCGGGGCAGCGCATCACGGCAGATATCATTGGCAGCGAGACGGAGTGCTCTCACTCTGCCGGTGCACACCGCCCCATTTGGTACGCGGTCGATGTGCCGCAGGACGCTCAACCCGGTACATACCGGGGAACCATAACGGTATCTGCCCCCGGCTGCGAACCCGTTGTGCAGCAAGTCACGCTTGAGGTGTTGCCTGCGACGCTCCCGGAACCCGGGGACTGGAAGATTCACCTTGACTTGTGGCAATACCCGTATTCCGTGGCTCGCTGGCATGATGTGGAGCCCTGGTCAGACGCGCATTTTGCCATCATGCGACCGCTCATGAAGAGACTTGCAGAGGCCGGTCAGAAGTGTGTCACCTGCACCCTGCTCGATGAAGCGTGGAATGCCCAGACCTATGATTGGTACCCTTCTATGGTACGTTGGGTTCGCGGTAAGGATGGAGTAATGCGCTACGACTACAGCGTACTGGATAAGTGGCTCCATTTCATGCACGATGAAATCGGTATTCGCGAACAGATAAGCTGCTACTCCATGTTACCTTGGCATCTGAGCATTAAGTACTACGATGAGCAGAGCGGAGAGGTGGCTGTAGTTAAAGCCGAGCCCGGAAAGCCCGAGTTTGAAGCTATGTGGGCACCCTTCCTGCGTGATTTTCACCGCCACATGCAGGAGAAAGGATGGGCCGAAAAGACATGTATTGCCATCGACGAACGCCCCGACCGCATGGTACGGGAAGCCATGCGACTGGTGAGGGAGAACGCCCCCTTATTCCGCATAGCATCTGCCGTGGATAAGCCTTCCGAACTCACACGCGAGGTTTACAATATTTCCCCGGTCATCACGCATGCAGACTCTGCACTCGGTCCCCTGTTGCGAGAACGCAAGGTCGAAGGTAAGATTACCACATTCTACGTGTGTATGCAGCCCCTTGTGCCCAATACGTATACAACCTCTGCTCCGGCAGAGGCTGAATGGCTGGGTATTTTCGCCGCTGCCAATCATTTGGACGGCTTTTTACGCTGGGCGTATAATGCCTGGAATCGAAATCCGCTTCAATCAACGGACTTTGGTTACTGGACAACGGGCGATTGTTTCCTCGTGTATCCCGGTAATCGCTCCTCCATCCGCTTTGAGCGCCTTCGCGATGGTATTGAGGAGTACGAGAAAATCAATCAGCTGCGCGCACGTGCTTCAGAATCTCCGGAAGCGGCGGCTATCATCGATAGCATGAACACGCGCTTGGCTGCTCTTTTCACGGTGGAGCGTAGTTCACTGCGGGAGCACGCTGCAGACGTGCGAAGTGCTCGCAGTATTATTGAAGAAACGCTTACCGCCCTGAGTGCTAACTAAAGCTCAATTTAGCAAGTTCGGGCACAGAGGTATTCCTGTGCCCGGGCTCATGCTGAGCTTGGGTATCAAAAAGTGTCGTACACTCAGAAAATGCTTGCAATGGCGGAGCATGGGTGTATAGTGGAGAAATAATACGCCGAGTTTTTTTATGAAACGCACTCTTTTTCTCTCTCTCCTTTTAGGCGTGGCCATGCTGCCGCTTTATGCTGTTGAGTGGAATACAGCAACGTCAGGCAATCAATCAGTTGCAGAAGACGTAACGGTTAATGCAGACGTCAATGTCGGAGATATCACATTCAATGGCGATTCTACCGTGTCCGGTACAGGTAGTATCAGCGGGACCGGTAACCTGACGGTGAATAGCGGAACGGTGGTGTTCGATGGGGTGTCTCGCCCGAACAGCACGGGGAATATTACAGTGGCTGCCGGTGCAACCCTCGAGATTACCGATGGAACTCGCCTGTTGACGCTGGAGCACAACCAAAATTCTGTGGTAACGGTAAATGGTACCCTGAGAGTGGCTAACCTCGCTTATGGTGGTAGCTTGGGTTCTTTGCGCGATAACATAGGCGCACAGTGGGGGAGTGATTCCTTCATCTTAAACGGTGCCACGTCTGCGGAAACCAGTCCGAGGATTGAGATTACGGAGAGTGGTTCTGCTACGATTGGTGCCCGTCTAAACGGTTGGGGCTCTTATTTTACTTTTGCTGTAGCCGAAGGTAAGAGTTTTTCGTGGGATGCCTCGGGCAATGGTAATGTGCTTACTCATGAAAGAGCCGGTAGTGTGCTGGTGCTTGAAGCCGGTGAAGAGGCTACTTTCGTTTTGGGGAAGGATATCGGCACCGGGTTGACGATTCAGAAGACCGGATCTGGTACATTGGTGCTCAACAGCACAATCAATCTTGATAGTGGCCGACTCCTCAGTATCGTTGATGGTACGGTGCAGTTCGGTGACAATGTCAATATCGCTTCTGCCGGTGGTGGATTCGATGTGTATGATAATGCCACGATGGATTTGGATGGTAAGGGCGGCGTATCCGGACAAGCGGTAACTGTATATGGCTCTGTTATCAACGCTCAGAACAATGCCATGCAGATACGTCTGGAGAGTACCGGTACCTTCAGTATATCGGAAGATGCCACTTCGGGCAGTTCCGGTTCGTTGATGGTGACAGATGGTGCTACTGTTGATCTTGGTGGTTATGTCTTCTACAATACCATTGACATCTCGAATGGCGGCTCAGTTTTGAATGCCGAAAAACACCAGGGCCTGCTTATTCTGGGCATGAATGAAGAATGGGTGACAGAGCTGGATTCTGACATGCTTTCCACTTGCGGCGGTACTCTGGGGTCGAACGGCAGCATCGAAGCGAGCATTAGCGAGGATTTGGACTCTGTGTCCCCCGAGGTTGATTTGGCAAAGGGACGCCTGTATGCAGGCAACTCTGTTTCTATAGCCGGTTCCGGGATGGAAAATGTAACCATTACCGGTTATACTTCCGAATATGGTGCCGTAAGTGCCCAGAATGGTGATATATACATTGCTGATGTGGCCGATGTCACACTGAGCAACAACGCTGCGACCAATCCTACAATTGATGACTACAATCGTGCCGGCGCTCTGAGTGCTACAGGGGCTGTTACGGTAGAGGCAGCCGGTGTTATCACCATCAGCGGTAATTCAGCTTCGTCGAACTCTACATCCGGTGGTGCCGTGTATGCCGGTTGGGATATTTCAATGACGGGTGCAAGCATTACTCTGACCGGCAATTCAATCGGTAGTGGGGATGCTGACAATCCCGATTATTATTCGGGCGGTGCATTGAAGAGTGACATCGCCATTTATTTGACTTCCACAGAGGGGAATATCGAAATCAGCTCTAATACTGCAGACGAAGCCGGTGGTGCTCTCTATTCATCCACCGGTGTGGATATCTACTCGGCTGCAGATATTGCTATAACCGACAATAAGACTTTGGTTGGTGATGGAGGTGCTGTTTACAGCGATAGTAATGTGACCATTACTCCCGGTGAGGGCGGGACTGTGACCATCAGTGGTAACGAGGCCGGCGGTTACGGTGGCGCGATTTATAGTTACGATACGGTAAGCCTGAGCGGTGGTTCTTACGAAATTACCGACAATGTCGCCGGTGGTTCCGGTGGTGCTATCTTCGCGTACAACGTTGAGCTTACGGCAGACGCCGGCGATATCGTGTTCTCCGGCAATACGCATGAAGGTGGGGTAGCTAATGACGTGGCTCTCGATGGCGGTTCTGCCACTCTTACGGCTACCGGCGGGAACAAGGTTGAACTGAACGGCGGCATTACCGGCGCCTCTGAAATATATGTCGAGACCGATGAGGAATCCGTGGTCAGGTTGGGGGGAACTTCCGGCACGGAGTCTCTCAGCATCGTTGGTGGGAAGGTTGAGGGTATTGTGGCCGAGGATGGTACCATCGCTCAAATCGACATTTCTTCTTCCCTTACGCTCGATGGCGGCACGATGCAGGATATTGCACTTGTGGCTTCCGGTGATGCGGTGGCTATGAGTGGCTCCGGTACGTATGTGTTCAACTCCGTCGCTGCTCTCGAGTTTATGTCCGGCTATTCAGATGATTCCCTTGCCACAACGGTTCAGGCTGTTACGGTGAATACTCTGTTGAATGGCTTTGCAACGGTGGAGGGTGAGTTGGCTATCAGCCTGACAAAAGAATTACTGGAATTCGCTTTGACTCAGGCAGATGGCTCCGCTCTTGATATGGCTTTTACGCTGATGGTGGATGAAACCGCCGTTGTGGATGGCGTCACTTTCACCTTCTCTCTGACAGATGAGGCCATTACCTTGCTGGAAGGGTATAACTTGATGGAGTATGGCTTCTACAACGGCGATGACGAGATGTTGGGTGAGAATAGCGTTGATGTGACCGATCCCACCACAGTGGTGTTCTCCATCAAGGGCTTGATCGGTGTCGTTCCTGAGCCTGCCACCACCACGCTTTCCCTGTTGGCTCTCAGTGTGCTGGCTATGCGTCGTCGCCGCCGTTAATCTAACGTTTTCAACCGACTTATACACATATGATAAAGAAATTAGGATATTTACTTCCTTTACTCGCGCTGCCGCTACAGGCTCTCACGGTCGAGACCCGCGCGACTCACGGCGTGTTCTATGCCGGTGTTGAAAAACAGGTTTGTCTGCAGATTAAGCTCGAGGCTACAGCCGCAGATGTCGGCAAGACTGTTTCTGCCATGAGTTTTACTACCGGTAAAACGACAAGAGCGGCCGATATTACGCAGGCTCGCTTGTACAGAAGCTCTGAAAATGTATTCACTCTGAATACCGGCGATGACAACCGCCGTGCCGTGCAGTTGGGAACGTGTCCCGCCTCATCGGGTAAGATGGCATTTGCTCCCAATCTCACCATTTCACAGGCCGGTACCACCTACCTCTGGCTGGTGTATGATATCGCATCTGCTGCCAAGGGTAACAACAAAATTGACGGCGTTTGCTCTGCTGTGACCTTCGGTGGTTCCAATGTGAAGGCTACGGCAAAAATGGGCACCTATGTGAAGAGCCGTCAGTATGCAACAGTGTATCCCTTCAAGCACCGCATCGTGCCGTACTATCGCACTATGTGGGTCATGGGCTGGGCGGCCGCTCCCCTGAATGCTACTCACTTCAAGAACTTTACCGATATCATTCACTTCGGTTATACGCTGAATGGTGATGGTACCGTTAACTACCAGTGGTATGGTGAAGGTGTGGATCATCCCTCGACTGCAACCGCAGCCCGTAACAAGCTTAAGTCGCTCCGTGGCACGGCCAAGTCGCGCATTATTGCCGGTTTTGGTCATGTGGATGATGGTCTGACGGCATTCTATCGTAACAATACCGACCGCAACGCTCGCAAGTCCATTGCAAAAAATATAGCTAAGTTTGTGCTCGATGGCGGTTACGACGGCATCGATATTGACTGGGAGTACCCCGACAATGCCAACGAATGGATTTACCTGACCTATTTGCTGGCTGACCTGCGTGAGGAGCTGGCCGGCTCGGCCGTTTCGGTGAGTATGGCTGCTACAGTGTGGTACATGGTTCCCTGGCACGAGACGACCGACCAAGTGGACTTTATCAATACCATGAGCTATGACCAACAGGGCGAACAGCACTCCCCCATGTGGATTATGCAGCAGGATGCCAATACCTGTCACTCTGCGCTGAGAATGCCCAAGACGAAGGTGGTGCTCGGTTTGCCGTTCTACACGAACCGTTATTATGTGCTGTGGGATCAGGCCGGTTGGAATGGCGTTGTGTCTCAGCACCCCAACCTGGCTCCCTCTGTCAATCAGGCTCAGATGACGACCGGCAACGGTACTACCATGCACTCATTCAATGGTGTGAACCTGATTAAGGATAAGTGCAAGTGGGTGAAGGACAACGGCTATGGTGGCGTCATGATTTGGGCTTACGATACAGACGTGGCGCTCACGCACAAGATGTCGCTGGGTAAGGCGATGTACTCTGTCATCAAACAGACCAGACGTTAACGGATTGCACTCAGCTCTGTAAAAAGTATATTCCCCTGTTCGCCGATGTGCGGGCAGGGGGAGTTTATTTTTCGGTGGCCATTGCAGCTCATTAGAAGGCAGAACTAATCGTAGTGTGGGTTAGTTCTATCGAGTTTTTCGGCCTGTCTCAGACTTGCGTCCAGATTTGGGTTCATGGGCCATATTTCAGCGGCCTTTTTCCAAGCTGTGGTGTAGGCTGTCTCGTCTCGGCGCTTCAGGGCTTTTGCTCCCTCCCGCAGGTACATATCGCTTTCTGCTTTCTTTTGGGAGCACAGTGCGAGTTCCTTCGTTACCGCGCAATCGCTGCTCATGGCAGAAAGTCGGGCAATAGCTCGCTCAGCCGCATTGTAATCTTTTGCCTTCATCGCGCTCTGCAGTCGTTTCTGCCAGCTCCTGAAGTTCGCGATACGTCTGCGCTCTGCTGTGGAGAACTCTCTGACGCTGAACATGTGCTCACCCTCGCGGTATGAATGTTCCAGTGCTTCGTTAGCGCCGACAAGTCTGTTCTCCTGCAGCATGGTATTGACAGCTTGCATGCGCTTATCTACAGATTCGCGGTGCTGGAGTGCTCGGGCTGCCAGATTTTCACCGGTACCTATGCCTTCTTCACGGAAAAGGTGTCGGCACAGACGGGCTCCAATGGTGGCATGGTTGTAGAATCCCTGCGCGAGCAACTGTGCCACATAGGCCTCGTAACTGCTGCGGGCATCTGCAGCGGTTGAAGAGATGAGAGCCTCATTTTCATGAATCTTGGCTCTGAGTCGGGAAATGGTATGGTTATTGTGAGCCATGAGCACCACATTGGAGTTCCCCCGTTGTCCGGCCGCTTTTTTCTGTCTGGCGCTGTTACGGTTCAGCAGGCTGTTGTTGGAGGCAGTCAACTCATCGATTTGCTGTTGCAGCCGCGCGTTTTCTTCTCGTCTGGCAGTATTGGCATGCCGGGCATCTCGTACGCTGTCGATGGCTTGGATAAGAGATATGGCGGTATCATCATTCTTCAGACCGACAAGCAGATGGCGTGCTTCGGTAATAACTTCGCTCTTGGTTGCTTCAGCCGTGAGTGCCAGCAACTTTTCCATGGTGGTATGGGCTTCCCCCGGTTTTTCTGCAGGCTGCTGCAGGTAGCGTTCAAAGCGCAGCCTGTCCGCTATAGAATCTGCCTTGGCTGCCTGGGCCGGGGCTGACTGCTGCGGAACGGCGTTGGCTTGCGCCTCGGCAATATGGCTGACCGGTGTCGTTGGTGGCGTTTCAACACCTTTCTGCTTGTGTTCCGCAATTGCCGGTGCTGCAATTGCTGTATCGGACGAGACAGGGTGCTCAACCTCTTGAACGGATTCCGGCAATGGGATATGCTTGGGCATGATATAGCCGGTTTGCCACGAGAAATAAATGGGGCTGCGGTGATAGACCATCTCCTCCGGCATACCCGGGCTGCGACGAACCGGTATTTCACGGGGCAGTGCCCGCCGGGTGGTGTCGGCTGAACTTTGATTATCTGATTGCGACGGCATGCCCGGCATACCACGTTTGGGAGCTTCTTCCGGAGCTGTTGACTGCAGTTTACGGGGTGGCTCACCATTTGAGGGTGTCATGCTCTGCAGCATTTCCTGCATTTGCAGCACGTGCTCCGGCACGCCCGGGTTGCTGCGTTTGGGCACTTCGATGGGAATAGAGGGAGCCTGTGGTTGTTGGGCTGCAACCGGTAACAATGCTCCGGTGCTCCACAGCCATAGTACTTTTTGTATCTTCCCACTGAAAATCATATACCTACTTCGACAGACTATATCAAACAATACAGCTGATGACAAGCACAAAAAAGCGCAGCTGCTATTCCATGGCTGTGGTGGATATGATACTGTCTTAAGGTTGGTTCGGAACTTAAATTGATTTTTTCCTTGTTTTTAAGCAAAAAATTGTTACATTGTACAACATACACGATAGGAACAGATTCTCTTTTATCGCTGCATTACTTCTTATCGGCAGTCTGGTGGCTCCTGCTGCGGAAGTCTGGGCGCCCGGCGTTTACATGGTATGATTACCACAAAACCGGCAGCAATGATGGCACCATGGCCGATACCGCCATGTGCTGGGCTGCATCGGCTAGTCATGTCATTTCCTGGTGGCAGAATCATAACAAGGCCAGCCTTTCTGCCTCTGTTCCTCAGAATGAAAAAGTATTCGACACCTTCAAAGGCGTATATACAAACGGTGGGGGTAAGTCTGCCTATGCATACGAGTGGTGGGTAAACGGTGATTGGTCTGCTCCCCGGAATGGCGGTTGTGCCTCGGTCGACAAGGGCATGCCGAGTGAATACATTGCCTCCGCCAACGGGGGATTCCTCAAAGGTATCTACGATACGAAAGCCTATCCCATTACTATTGCCTCAAGTTCTAATAATCCCTACGCTTATAGTGAGGCGGTGGTCAAGGCGTTGCAGGATGGCTATGCTCTCTCTGTTTCAGTGGAAAACTCCGGGATTGCACATGCGTACACGCTCTGGGGTGCTGAGTATGAAATTACAGGCAATGGCTATGAACTCACCTCAGTGTGGCTTACTGATTCCGACGATATCAATAATTCCCCCCGGCTGTTCAAACAAGGCGTTGTCTGTCTTTATTCGGAAAAAAATGGAGGAACCGGTAGTGTAGCCTTCAATACCAATATGGGGCCACAGTTGATGGCGGTTTCGGGGCTTCGCGTTGAACCTGTCAGCATTCCGGAACCGGCAACAGCAGTTCTCAGTCTTTCAGCCCTGCTCGGCCTTGTCTCCAAACGGCGCAGACGCTGAGTTTATCTCATTTCCCCTACAAAACGGCATATCCCCGACACGGGATATGCCGTTCTTATTTTATGCCACAGGATAGCATCCTCAGGCGTTATTCTCGGTGAGCAACTCCGATGCTGCTATTGGAGCGATTTATCCCGTGTTGACCTGCAACATGTCCCTTTTTGGGCTTGCACCTACGGTGGCACTGCGGTAGAATGTGGGTCATGAGCAAGCTGGATGACCTTTTCGCTTTTCTGAGTATTCCGAGTGTATCTGCCGTAGCTGAATATGCCCCTGAGGTGGAGCGCTGTGCCGACTTCCTGGTGAACAAGCTCAGCTCCCTCGGCTTTGAGGCTGTTAAGCACATGACCGATATTCACCCCATTGTGGTGGCTCACAGTCCCAAGGTGGAGGGTAAACCGACCGTTCTGATTTATGGTCACTACGATGTGATGCCCGTTGACCCGCTCAACGAGTGGCTCAGTGATCCCTTTAACCCCAAGGTGCGCGACGGTCGTGTGTATGCCCGCGGTGCTTCCGACGACAAGGGCGAAATCATGGCTCATATTCTGGGTGTGCAGGAAATCATCCGCAAGGACGGCGCCCTGCCGCTCAACGTTATTTTCCTGCTTGAGGGTGAGGAGGAGCGTGGCAGCACCAGCCTGTTTGAGTTCATGCAGAAGCCTGAGGCTAAGGAACTGCTGGCTTGCGATGTGATAGTGGTGAGCGATACCGGTATGGCCGCTCCCGATGTTCCCTCTCTTTCCTATGGTCTGAAGGGGCTGTGCTGCTTTGAGCTCGAGGTGAGCGCTCCCTGCATGGACCTGCACTCCGGTGTGTTCGGCGGTGCCGTGGCTAACCCCATCACCACACTGTGTGAGATGGTGGCTTCCACTCACGATGCCGATAACCACGTGACGGTCGAGGGCTTCTACGATGGAGTGAGCGATATCGCCGACTGGGAGCGCGAGAGCTGGCGCCGCGTGCCCGGTATGAGTAATGCTGAGCTGGCTGAGCTTACAGGCGTGCCCGAGCTGCGCACCGAGACCGGCTACACCGGTGCTGAGTGTGTGTATGCCCGCCCGACTTTTGAGCTCAATGGCATTTCCGGCGGTTACGAGGGCGAGGGCTCCAAGACTGTTATCCCCACCAAGGCTCTTGCTAAGATGAGCTGCCGTCTGGTACCCGGTCAGGACCCGGAGGATATTCTGAATAAGGTGGAGGCTCACTTCCGCAAGGTTTGCCCGCCCAGCGTGCGCATGAAGTTCACCCGCCAGCACGGTGGCGAGGCTTATCTGAGTGATCCCCACTCCCCCTGGGGCAAGGCTGCTCAGCAAGCCCTCGAGATGACCTTCGGCAACCCTCCCGTCCTTGTGCGTGAAGGTGGCTCTATTCCTATCATTGCCGAGGTGTCCAAGGTGCTGGGCAAGGATGCCATCTTCCTGGGAATGGATTTGCCCGATGCCCGCATTCACTCCCCCAATGAGAACATGCGTGTCGATATCTTCGAGAAGGGTATCAGCATGGCCGAGAACCTGCTGCGCCTGATGGCCGGCGCATAAGAGTTGTTTGGCTTAGCCCTCCCGGTATGAACGCAGTTGAGATTCAGGATATCCACAAATCCTTCCCCGGTCACTGGGGAAGAGGGGGCGTTTATGCCGTGAAGGGCGTGAGCCTGAGTATTCCGCAAGGGGGCGTCTATGGGCTGATTGGCCCCAACGGTTCAGGCAAGAGCACTATCATGAAGGCGCTTGTCGGTCTGCTGGCGCCCGATGCCGGCTCCTGCCGTGTGTTCGGCAGACCGGCTACAGCCGCAGGCAACCGCAGCGAAATCGGTTTTCTGCCGGAAAATCCCTATTTCTACAAGTTCCTGACCGGGGCTGAGACGGTGCGTTTTTATGGCCGTCTCTGCGGTCTGCGAGGTGCCGAGCTCAAGTCCCGCACTCAGGAACTGCTGGAACTTGTCGGGCTGACCGAGGCTGCAGACCGTCGATTGGCGGGCTACTCCAAGGGCATGCTGCAGCGCGTGGGGCTTGCTCAGGCTCTTGTACAGCGTCCTCGCCTGCTGGTGCTCGATGAACCGACTGCCGGTGTTGACCCCATCGGTTCTCGCGCCATCAGGGATATCATTCTCAACCTCAAGGAGCAGGGGATGACCGTTTTCCTTTGTTCCCACCTTCTGGAGCAGGTGCAGGAGATTTGTGACCGCGTGGGGATTCTGTACCGCGGCGTCATGATTGCCGAGGGAACAATGGAGGAGCTCACCCGCGATAACTCCCGCACAGAGCTCACTTTGCACAATCCCACCCCCGAATTGCTGCAACAGTTGCGCGAACTTGCCGGGGAGTCGCTTATTTCTGTAGCTCCCGCCCGCAATTCCCTCGAGAGTGTATTCCTGCGCGGTATACAGGCTAAATTGCGAGAACAACAGGCAGAGAAATCCTGATTTGCTCGGTGCTTGCTTCCATCGGCCCGGCAAGTGATGTAATGATGCGGCTGAGAGCGCGTGTCACCCGTCCCATCTGCTCGTAATTCAGCGTATCGGGGGTGTCCGTAGGCTCGTGATAATGCGGGTTGCGCAGCATGGCTGTATCTGTCACCATGACGGACGGGATACCGAGTGGGTGGTAATTGCGGTGATCGCTGAAAAACAGTGCTGTTTCATCGGCCCAGGGAATGTTAATGCGCACCGCTGGCAGCTCCTTCTGAAGAGATGAATAAATTTCCTTTGCCAGCGGGCGCGCCTGCAGGTTACCGACCACGGCCACAAAGTTGCCGACGGTGGGCAGCAGTAGTGAATGCCCCGGGAACAGCGAGGGCTGGCTGTCAGGTTCATCGCTGTAGTAGCCCAGCATCTCCAGGCAGATAAGCCCCAAAACGTTATTTGCATCGGCATGGGCTGCGTGGTGGGCACTGCCCATGTCTTCCGTGTCGAAATGAGGCGGTTCTTCGCAGTCCCAGGCCACAAGCTCAATGTCGTGCAGTGGAGTGCCCGTCGGCAGCTGCTCTGCCAGCTCCAGAAGCACGGCAACGGCACTGGCATTGTCATCCGCTCCGGGATTGGGGCCTTCACCGGTGTCGCAGGAATCGTAGTGACCGCCTATGATAAAGCGTTTTCCTGAGCGCCCGCGCCGCAGGGCGCAGATGTTGCAGCGGCTCTCGCCGTCAGAGGTTATGAATTGCTGTCGGCGTACTTCCCAACCGGCGCTGCGCAGGCGTTCCTCGATATAGTTACGCGCATACTCAATCGTGGCACCGTGTCGAGGCTGTTCGCACAGTGTCTCTACGTGCGCTCTCAACCGTTCAACCTGCTCGGGAGCAGGGGGCATATCAGACTGCACGCTTGTACTTTCCACCATCGTGCAGATGATGCTCACAAGAGAAAGAAGCAACAGGCAGGTGACTGTAGCCGCTATTTTTAACAGCTTCATGCCGAAAATAAGTTACATATTTATATATAGCATGAAAGGATAATAAGTCAAGGGGATATATCACTGAAAATGTCGCCTGCTAGTAGATGTTTTTGCTTGACTTTATCCGATAGGTGACTTACATACGATTACAAGCAATGTGTTTCTGAGAACATGCACATGTCTGAAGTCAGCGGAGATTCGGAAAATGCCATGGTCAGCATTATTGTACCGGTTTACAATGTTGAACCTTATCTGCGGCAGTGTCTGGATAGCCTGTTAAGCCAAAGTTATCGGAATTTGCAGATTGTCTGTGTCAATGATGGCAGCACAGATGGCTCCCCCGCTATTCTGGAGGAGTATGCCGCCCGGGATTGCAGAAAGCGGTTGCTATACCATTACGCCGGATTTGGTCTCCCTTGTGGTATCTCGCTGTTACATGTTCAATAAAATGTTCCGGAAAGAATTGATTGACAGGCTGCAGCTTCAATTTGATGTCGGGCGTATATACGAGGATGTGGCTTTCTCTCTAATTGCTTTTCTTGCCTGTATGGGTGAACCCATAGCTGTATGTAATGACAAACTGTATCATTATCGACAGCGGGAAGGGAGTATTCTGGCTACTATGAGGAAGAAGGACCCACGGGCTATGGATGCCTTGTTCGGGGTGAATCCGGTATCGCCCACCGAGATATCAGCCATGATTCGCAAGGCGGATTTATTCATTACGGATTACAGCAGTGTATGCTTTGACTTCATGTATATGGATGTGCCGACAATCTTTTACCGTTTCGATGCCGATGTGACTCACCCGGATGAGCGAGATAATCAGGATGCCGACGATGCTGCGCAGGAGGACTCCCGACTCTATAATGTTTTCTACGATGAGCAGGCTGCTATGGACAAGATTGATTTCTATGTCCGGAATGGCTGCCAATTGGAAAGCGAGCTGAGGGCTCGCAATGAACAGATTTTCTGGACTCGCGAGAATAATTGCAAGGCCTTAATCGAACTGCTAAATGCAGACTGCTACGTCTAGCACCGTTGCCTGATCAGTCGTCGAGCAGGGCTCGCAGGGAGGCGATGGCATCCTCACACTGGTCCTCGGTAAGCGGTGTTTTCATGAGCTTGTCGTAGTCGATAAACTCATACATGCGCTTGGGAATTTCGCTGATGAAGCATGAGGGCTGGCAGCGTTCCTCCTGTCCGTAACGGCTGCGCTTAGCACAGTAGGTCATGGTCAGTCGCTCGCGCGCACGGGTTATACCCACGTAGAAAAGTCGGCGTTCTTCATCGAGGTTGCCCTCGTCGACGGAGCGGCTGTGGGGCATGAGCCCTTCCTCGACCCCCACAATATAGACCTGCGGGAACTCCAGTCCCTTGGCGGCATGCATGGTGATGAGGCACACGCCGCTCTTGGCCTCGATGTCATCGTCATCGCGGTCATTGTCGAGGTTGATTTTGGAGAGGAAGTCCGTGAGTTTGGCTCCGGGCAGCCAGAACTGACGCAAGGCGCTCTTAATGTCATCAATGGCTGCCTGCCGTCGGTTTTTCTCTTCCTCCGTCTTACAGTTTTTGGATATATACTCTTCGTACTGAGTTTCTTTGAGGAAATCAGACAGTATATCAACGAAGGGGCGCTCGCTCTGGGCGAACTCCGTACCGTAACGCGTGACCAGCTCGGTGAAAGCGGCGATGCTGTTCTGAGAGCGGGTAGAGCACTCTGAGAGGAACGAAATGTCGAGCAGCGTAGCCCAGATACTTTTTTTATTGTCACGGCTCCAGTCGATGGCGAAGGAGGCCGTGTTCACGCTGATGCCGCGGGGCGGGGTATTGAGCACGCGCAGCAGGTGCAGGTCGGCATCGGGGTTATCCATCATCTGGAGATAGCTGATGAGGTCTTTCACTTCGCGACGGTCAAAGAAACTCTTGGTACCCACCATGCGATAGGGTATGTGGCGCTCTCGCAGGGCCATTTCGAGTGCTCGGCTCTGGGCATTGGCGCGGAAGAGTACGGCAAAGCTCTCCCACGGCAACTTATCGCGCAGGTGCAGCTGTTCGATTTCGTCGGCCAGAAACTCCGACTCCTCCTGTGGTCCGGGCATGGCCATCAATCGCACGGGGTATTCGCCGATTTTGTTGGTGCGCAGGGTTTTATCGCGGCGACCGGCGTTGTTGCGAATCAGTATGTTGGCGCAGTCGAGCACCTGTTTGGTGCAGCGGTAGTTTTCCTCGAGCTTAATGACGGTCGGGTTGGGGAAAAAGCTCTCGAAATCGAGGATGTTTGAAATCTGAGCGCCACGCCATCCATAGATGGATTGGTCATCGTCACCCACCACGCACACGTTGTGCTCGGGGCCTACCAGCTGCCGCAGCAGGCTCATCTGCAGGGAGTTGGTGTCCTGAAATTCGTCAACCGTAATGTAAGAGAACCGCTTGTTCCATTTGTCGTGCACATCGGGATAGCAGCGCAGCAGACGCTCGGTGAGGATGAGCAGGTCGTCGAAATCAACGGCATTCTGTGCCTTGAGCTCACGCTGGTAAGCGCCGGCTACGGCCGAGATGAGTGTGTCCTCAATCGCTTTGTAATCAAGACCTTCGTTGCGCACTCGAGAGTACTCAGCTATTACCTGAGCGGGCTCCAATTTTTCACGCCTGGCGCCGTATTCCATAATCAGGCGCTTGAGCAATCCGTTCTGATCGCTGCCGGTGTAGATGGAGAAGTTCTCCTTGTAGCCCAGTTTGCCGATATCCTGACGCAGAATTCGTACGCAGAGGGAGTGGAAGGTGCAGACGGTCATTTTACGGGCGGCTTTGCGGTCTACCAGCCCGGCCACGCGGTCAGCCATTTCGTTGGCGGCTTTGTTGGTGAATGTCAGGGCGAGAATACCGGCGGGGTTCACGCCTTTCTCAATCATGTTGGCGATACGGCAGGTGACAGTGCGGGTTTTTCCCGTGCCGGCTCCGGCCAGAATGAGCACCGGGCCGTTAAGCGTCTGCACAGCCTGGCGTTGCGCGGTGTTTAAGCTGTTGATATCGAACTTCTCTGCCATATTGTTACCGTTCTGCTGACTACTCTCGGCGCGACATGCTAGCATATTTCGCGCTCTTCAGCAAGAATAAACATTGGCGTACATCTGATATTGAATCCCGAAATGAATAAAGCTCAGTTCCGAAGAACTGAGCTTTTGAGTTGCGGGAGTAGGATTTGAACCTACGGCCTTCAGGTTATGAGCCTGACGAGCTACCAGACTGCTCCATCCCGCGATTTTCTGTTTCTGTCACCCAGTGGGTGCGCCGCAAGTTTATCACTTGCCGGCGGGGAAGTCAAGCTTATTTCATAAAAAAAATGGATTTTTTTATGAATTTTGTGATTTTTGTTGCTCTTCGTAGAGGTCTTCGAGGATTTCAAGGGCCTGTTCATGGCCGAGCTCGGCAGCATTGGCGAGCCAACCGAGTGCAATGCCGGAGTGTTGAGTCACACCAATCCCCTGAGCAAAGAATACGGACATGAGGAAGGCGGCATCTGCCGAACCCTGCATGGCGGCGTAGCGAATGTAGGTAACGGCTTTTGCCGGGTCTCGAGGGGCAACGACCAGATAATGTTGCGCGAGGTCGAGCTGTGCATGCGGGTGGCCGGCATCTGCCGCGACAGTGTACCATTGTCGGGCCTGCGCGGTATCTGCTGCCGTGCCCAGACCGTGGGCGTAGCAGGCGCCCAGAGCGGCAGCCGCGCGTATATTGCCTTTGTCGGCTGCCGTTCTCAGCCACTTGATGGCTTGCTCCCTGTCTTGTTTCACCTTGCGGCCGGTGAGCAGACGGTGCCCGTACTCGTAGCAGGCAGAGGGGTCACCCTCGGCTGCCTTTGCGGCTATCTGCGGGGTGTTGTTCACTGCGCAGCCGCTGAGCAGAAGGGCTGCGATGGCGGGCAGGGTGGTTGGTCGCATGTTCATTTGAAATAGTTGCGCTGTCGGGGGCTGATGTTCATACCGAGGTGCTGCATGACGGCGAGCATGTCCTCCCACACGGAGCGACGTGCGGTGATGGTGTCGTTGCGCAGCAGATAACTGGGGTGGTAGGTCACGCGTGTGGGTATGCCGCCACAGTCGAACCACTTGCCGCGCTGACTTGCCACGCTGGCGGCATGTCCCAGTAGCCCCCGGGCGGCAGTTCCTCCCAGGCAGACGATGCAGGCCGGTTGAATAGCGCGGATTTCGGCCTGTATGATGGGCAGGCAGGCTGCAATTTCTTCATCACTCGGGGCTCGGTTGGCTGTGTGCTGCTGTGGTCCCATGGATGGGCGGAATTTGCAGATGTTGGAGATATACACTTCCGCACGGCTCATGCCCATGGCTGTGATAATCTGCGTGAGTTTCTGACCGGCGGGGCCGACAAATGGCTCCTGCTGCAATTCTTCCTCATAGCCGGGGGCCTCGCCTACAAACATGAGTCGGGCGTGGGGATTGCCGGTAGCGAAGACCATGGTCTCGCGCAAGCTGCCCAGAGCACGGGCAGCTCGCCAGTTTTGCGCTTTTTGTCGCAGCCAGGCCAGTTTTTCTTCCACGGTTTGCGGAACCTGAGTTGTGGGGGCTGTGGCGGTTGCTTGAGGCACGGGGGCTGTTGTCCCTCGGCGTGCGGCAAGCATCCAACTGCGCAGTATAGAACGCGCCTCGGTATCCACAGCGAGGGTAGTCTGTCCCTGCAGGGGCAGGTTGCTCAGGGCCTGAACGGCCAGCCGACGTAGTGTGAGCATGGTGGAAAATCAGTTGGCGAGCTTGCGCAGCATGGCATCCACACCGAGTACGACTTCTGCGAACTCGCGGTAGTCGAGTTTTTCGGGGGTGTCGCTGGTTTCATGGTAATCATCGCAGCGCATATAGGCCGTATCGGTGATGGCGAATGAGGGTATGCCTTCTTTCATGTAGGACCAGTCGTCCGACCAAGCAATTCCGCGGGTGAGGTAGCTGAACACGAGTGAGCGCACCGGAAAGCGACTGACCGAGGCGAAGACCTCGGCACACCTGCGGGAGTAGTCGCGGCCGTCGTTGTTGCGCATGAATCGATTGGTGCTCATGAATGCCACATAGTCGCAGCGGTCATGCAGCCCCACCAGCGCCCCGGCTACGGCACTGCGGCGCTTTTTGTTCACTCGCGGGGAATAGACTCCCAGGGTTTCGAGCGACATCATGCCGGCCACTTTGTCTGCGCTGCCCAGTTCTTTTACCAGTTCGCGGGCGTGCACGCGAGAGCCCATCTCGTCTGTCTGGAAAAACGGAGCTTCTTCATTGGCGTAGGCTACAAAGATAATACCGTTTTTGGTGGGGACATTCTTCAGACGCCGGGCCAGACAGAGCAGGGCGGCAACGCCCGAGGCATTGTCGTTGGCACCGGGGGTGCCTGTTTTGCCCTCAATGACCGGACCGTGCACATTCCACTTTTCCATACCCACGCGCGTGTCGTAGTGGGCTCCGAGCACAATCCAGGGGGCTGTCGGGTCGGTGCCGGGTTTACGCGCTTCGATGTTAACAGCTGTTTTGCCTGCCGCGCTCTTGTACTCCTTCTCAGCCGGTATGGTGTAGCTCTGGCGCCGGGCCTTGTAGCCGGCTGTCTTGAACTGCTCTTCTATGTAGTTTGCTGCTCTGTCGTATGCTGCCTGCTGGTAATGGTTGCGCTCACCGATATCGCCGGCAAGTACAGCAACATGCCGCCGCAGTTCCTGCTCGGTCGGGGCTGTGATGGGTATGGCTCCATCGCCGGTCGGTTGGTAGAGCCTGGTGCAGGAGCTGAGAGCCAGCAGACCACTCAGCAGAGTTAGAAGAAGACGTCTCATATCTTTCTTTCATTTTAACTTGCGCTGTTTCAACTTGCAAGTTCGCTTTGTGACAGTGTGTTGTTTGTTTTTAGGGTGGGTAATCATAATGATGGGATTATTTGTAATTTCTATGTCACAAATTTCATTGTGCCGATATGCTGAGTCATAATTATTATCTTTGTTAGTTGGTGAGCTCTATCAGGATGACCGCCGCCAGCAGATTGTCCTCTTCACCGGTGTGGATGCCATCAATTACCTCGGTGTTGGTGAGCCTGATACCAAGGTGCTCACTATCGATGGAGTAAATGATGTCTACTACACCATGGCAGAGAATTACTTCACCAGCGAGTACATCGATCCCGATGTTTATCTCGTGTGGGATGCCTCTGCCGGTGTGGTATATCTGGACGTGATTCCTGAACCGGCTACAGCTACGCTGAGTCTGTTGGCTTTGGCCGCTCTGGCCGCCCGCCGCAGGAGAAAGTAAAAACAAAGCTTTAAAAATACAGCCGCTGTCTGCTTTTCTACTTGAGCAGACAGCGGTTTTGCCTTACTATGTCTCCAACATTATGTCAGAGCCATTCTTAAAAGTCACGAACCTGGTGCGGCACTTCGGTGCGGTTAAGGCGGTAGACGGTATATCGTTTGAGCTGAAGCCCGGGCAGTCGGTGGGGCTGATTGGCGCCAATGGTGCCGGCAAGACCACGACCATGCGCCTGCTCACCACTCTGGACCTGCCCGATAGCGGCGAAATTATTTTTAAGGGGATGGATGCCACCACCTGGCCGGAAAAGGTGCGCTCGCACATAGGGTGGATGCCGGATAGCTTCGACCCGCCCGCACATACCACGGTATACGATTTTATTGATTTCTTTGCCCGAGCCTATGGCCTGACCGGAGATGACCGCGTGATTGAGGTGGAGAAGGTGATTAAGTTCTGCGGGATTGCCGAGCTGCGTGACCGCCATGTTAAGCGCTTGTCCAAGGGGCAGACTCAGCGCGTATCTCTTGCTCGCATGCTTATCGGCAATCCGGATTTTCTGGTGATGGATGAACCGGCAGCCGGGCTGGACCCGCAGGCTCGCCTGGAGTTTAAGCAACTGGTGCGTGAATTACAGAAACAGGGCAAGACTCTGCTCATCAGCTCACACATTCTCTCGGAACTGTCGGAAATGTGTGATACCATGATTTTCATGGATTCCGGGCACATCATTCGTACCGGCAATAAGAATGAGCTTGCTGACGAAACCAATCACAACCGCCCCTATTCCATACGCCCTGTTGGCGACCCGAATGAGCTGCTTGCCTGGTTGGCCGGCAGCCGTGACTGGGTGGGGGCTACTCTGCAGCAGGACGGCTCGATTCATGTTGATTGTCTGGCTACCGGCGATGCTGAAACGGCGGAGGCTCTGCGAGCCCTGTGCAATGGCAATGCTGTGCTGGAAGTGAGCCGCCGCAGCGTCAATCTGGAGCAAACATTTGTTAACATTTTGCAGGAGAAAAAATGAACAAGCACTTTTCTGATTATCTGCCGCCGGCTCTCGTTCGTGATTTCCGCCGCAGTATTCGTACGCCGTGGTACCCGATTATGCTGGGGCTGTGTATGGTTCTGTTTGTATGGCAGCTGTATAGTTCCCATACGGGCGAGTCGATAATGGATGGCGGCTCTATTGTCGATAAGACTTCGAGCACATTTACGATGCTTGCTTTGATGGGCGCTCTCATGTGGGTGATTATCCCCGTCCGCGCCTGCGGGTCAGTGTCGGCAGATGCCCGGGTAAAGGGAACCAATTTCATGATGCTCACCCCGCTTACCTCCCGTCAGCTGGTGTGGGGAATATGGATTTCAGCCTGCGTGCAGGAAATTGTCGTGGCCGGCATAGCGTTGCTCATCCACTGGGGGTATGCTACCATAGCCGGAATTCCGGGGGATGCCGAGAACCCCATCTGGCTAAACTACTCCATTCTGCTCTGTGGCGGTATTTTGATGTGTACGGCCTTTCTCTTTGCTGCTCAGCTGAGTAAGCTTATACGCACCCTGCTGGTTCTTTTCACCATATTATCCCTTATCAATCTGGTGATATTCCTGCTGGAATCGGGGCTGTTGTTCCGTGGTGGGTTGATAGCCCTCTGCCGGGATGCCCTGAGCGGAACGGGGCTGTATTTATTCCTGGCAGATGCCGTGATGGTGATACTGCTGCTGATGGAGTTTGCCCGCCGCAGCTATGCTGCTCCGGCCGAGAATTGCTCACGTAGTGTTCGCGTGCTGATTCTGCTTTCGCTGGTATCGGTCCCGTTGATTTACAGATGTTGTGCCGAATATGTGAGCGTGCAACTGTCATTTGTGACTTACTATTCCCTGTTTGCCTGCATGAGCGATGCCCTGCTGCCCACTTATTCGTTGAAGGGGCACGACAGGCGGGCCTGGCCGTTCCTGCCTGCCTATCTGCAGGTGCCCGGGATTGGGCAGTCGGCATTTTTCCTGTTACCTGTTGCGGCTGTTCTCTGCTGGCTGAACTGTGCCTATCTCGATAGCGTTAACCGGGAGGATGAGATTTATTGGTGGTTGCAGCTTGTCTACATGTTGCTGACTCTCCTGCTGATAACCGATTTGACCTGCCGTCGTACAAACGAAAACAGACCGGCCTGGGCATTCCTGATTTTCATTGTCGGTGCGATTCTGAGCTCTCTGTTGCCGTTGTCTCCGGGTGTTCTGGCCGCTCTCCCCTTTAATACTCTGCGTGGGGAGCTCAGCTCTGAGCTGTTCCCGATAACAGCCGGCGCTCTGGCGCTCGTTCTGTGCCTGCTGATGTTCTGGCGAGGGCGCAGATGATGCCCGATTACAGGCAGATAGCCCCACTGTAACCGGGAGCCGGTGTGAATAACCGCACCTGTGGCGCGGGGCTGAACCGGGGCTCAATTCTGCCGTGGTGGCAGAGGAACGGGAATTCCCGTGCCTGCCATACCGTTGAACCGGCATGTTTGACGAGTGACTCTGCCGCGCACCAGCAGGCAAAGAATTCCTCCGCACTCTCCCCACGCTCGCGCCAGGCAAGCAGTTGCTCGGCGCACATAATCCGCTCGGCCAATCGAAGCGTGACGGCAGCAGGGCGCAGTTGCTGCACATCCACCCCAACAGGCTCGTGGTGAAATGCCATGCAGAGCAGGTCTGCCGAGTGGGAAATATTGAAATACAACTCACCGCCGCGAAGCAGGGGCTTGCCGTGTTCATTGAGTGTTATTTGTACCTGCTGAGGCTCACAGTTCAGGCGGCGGGCCAGTTCGCTCCTGAGTAGGCAACGCGCGGCCATGGCATGCCCTCCCCTGTTGGCATAGCTGCGGCGTTCCCCGGCCGTGAGGAGCTCCGGGGTTACCGCCTCGGGCGGGAGTTCGCTGAATCGGTAGCAGAGGTAGTCCATCAGATGCGGTGGTAGGTGAGGGTGTTGGTCGACGTGTCGTACACCGCGAATGAGGGGCTGCAGCGCACGCCGCATATCTCGCCCGGGTTGGCAATCAGCGTGTTGCCGTACTCTCGCAGCTCTGCCTTGTGAGTGTGACCGTAAAAGACGGCATCGTACAGCCCGCTGTGCAGAGCTCGCTCAGCCTCATGCGGGTAATGGCTCATGAAAATGCGGCGCCCATCGAGCATGAAATCGGCGACATCCCCATGGTGCTTGAGATGGTGGAACTGCGCGGCCAGTCGTATGTGGGCACCACGGTCCCATTCATTGTTGCCGAATACCATATCAATACCGTATTCCCATTCTTCCCGCAGGGTTCGCAGGGTGCTCAGTTCGGCTATGTCGCCGGTAAAGAGCAGGTGCCTGCAGCCGGCTTTTTCTGCCTGCCACAGTGCCGTAAGCAGGTTGGAAATGTTGTCGTGGATGTCGGATAGAACGGCTGTCAACATGGCTTATAGCGCAGAAAATACGGGTGAGAATGGGCAGGCGTTTTGCGGGACTGTGTTGCAGGGGGTGGATTTAAATCCTTCATCGGTCATGTACCAGATGGGCGTGTCGGCATCGAGCTGACGGAAAAGTACAGCTTTCCCATCGGTGCTGATATAGCCGCAGTATTGAAGTCCGACTCTGACCAGCGGGCCGAAGTTCTGTTTGATTTCTGCTGCGTAATCAGC
>JAFURE010000054.1 GCA_017471985.1 Akkermansia sp.
CGGCTACCGCACAGCCGTCATCGGCAAGTGGCACCTGGGACTGGGGCGCGGCAAACAACCCACCGACTGGAACCGCCCGATTTCGCCCGGCCCGGCGGAAGTGGGCTTTGATTACTCCTTCATACTGGCCGCCACCGGCGATCGCGTGCCCTGCGTCTACCTGAAGAACGGCAATGTCGTGGGTCTCGACCCAAGCGACCCCATTTACGTGAGTTACACGACCCCCTTTGAGGGAGAACCGCTGGGCAGTACCCACCCCGGGCTCCTCAAGCCGCATGCCCACAGCAACGGCCCACAGCACAACTGTACGGTGATCGACGGCATTCCCCGCATCGGGTACATGAAAGGCGGTAAATCCGCCCTGTGGAAAGATCAGGACATGGCCGACCGCATCACCGACGAAGCCATACACTTCATCTCCGAAAGTGCGGCGATGAACAAGCCCATCTTCCTCTACTTTGCCACCAATGACATTCACGTACCGCGCGACCCGCACCACCGATTCATCGGCAAGAGCGGCATGGGAATACGCGGGGATGTGACTATACAGATGGACGACTGTCTGGGACGCCTGCGCCGAGCCCTGACCGAGCATGGCTATAGCGACTGCCTGTTTATCTTCAGCAGCGACAACGGCCCGGTGATTAACGACGGCTATTTCGACGGCTCCATACGCGATTGCAAGGGGCACAACCCCGTATCCCCCATGAATGCCGGCAGATGGCGCGACGGTAAACTCAGCGGCGGCAAATACGGCATTATGGAAGGCAGCACCCGTGTTCCCTTCATTGTTAACTGGCCCGGTCACACCGTCAGGGGCGACAGCGCCGCCCTTGTCAGCCAGGTAGACTTGGCTCGTTCACTGGCTGAGCTTGCAGGAGCAACAATCCCCGACGGCGCCCTGCCCGACAGCCGAAACCAGCTCCCGGCCCTTCTGGGGCAGGATGCCACTGGTGCCCCGCACATCATCGAGAGCAATAACGGCGGCACCCTGGCTCTGCGCTGCGGTAATTACAAGTACTATCAGCAAGGCAAGACGGAGCACCTCTACGACCTGTCAAACGACCTGCAAGAGCGCCGTAACCTCGCCCCGAGACATCCACAAAAAGTAGAACAAATGCGCCACCAGCTCCGGCAACTCCAGCGGCAGTGAGACCAAAAATCGGGAGAGGCGTCAACCAAATTCCCGAAATTCAGGAGTCCTAGACTCCCGAATTTCGGCAGCTAGAGACTCTTTATTCCTCATCCCAATAAAGGACAGCCCAGCCCCCTTCTACGCTATCCACCGCAGCGTCACCAATAGGGATTCGCTTCAGCCACGCCATACCCATTGGCGCTTTTTGGCGCTTTAATTATCGTAATATCACCACAGACCGGAGATAGGGAATCCCATCACGCCATCGCGCATCACCTCCACCTTGGACGACGTACAGAAAACCAGCCCGGGTTTCAATTCGAAATCTCCGGTTGGAATCTTGGACACGCCTTTCAAATCTCCTATGCCGGGTCGATTACTCTGTTTTACCTCCATGGGGTACAGGCAGTGATTCTTTTCTAGCACAAAATCAACTTCTGCCCCATTCAAATCGCGGAAATAATATAGACGAGGAGCAATGCCATGATTGGCAAAACTTCTCAATAACTGGCCATAAACCCAGGTCTCCAACATAGCGCCGGAGATATTACTGCGCATCAACGTCTCAACATCGTCACAACCAGCCAGCCAAGAACACAAGCCAGTATCCAGGAAGTATAACTTCGGGCTTTTGGCTAATCGTTTTATGCTATTGACGTGATATGGCTCCAGAAGAGAGATAATACCCGATGTCTCTAAAATAGAAACCCACGCCGCTGCAGTTTTGGGAGACACCTCTGCATCACGAGCTAAATCGCTGTACACAAGCTGCTGACCTGTCCTAAGTGCAGCCGAACGCATGAGTTTCACAAATGCACTTTTATTACCAACTTGCGCCAAAGCCTGTACATCTCGCTCCACGTAAGTCTGAAGATAAGAGCTGAAAAAGTCATGCGAGGGCATGGTGGGATACTGAATCAGCTGAGGATAACCACCACGCCATATGCGCTCAAACAATGAGCGCATATCACATAATCCGGCATTATTGACAAGCTCAATCGGCGATTCGGGTATAAAAGGAACAGCCTTCTCCCCCTGAGCAACGATTTCGCTCTGCGACATGCTCATCAGCTCCACTATACCAATGCGACCGGCAAGGCTCTCCGTCACTCCTTTCATCATCTGGAAACGCTGCGACCCGGTTAACCAATACATGCCCGGTTGCCGTGCCTCATCCACCTTCATTTTAATAGCACGCAATAATTCCGGAGCATATTGCACCTCATCTATGCAAAGAGGCATGCCGTGACGCTCCAAAAAACCTATAGGGTCCTTCTTCGCTTGTGCAGCCTCCACATAATCATCCAGCGTCACATACTTCATGCCTTTCGGCATAATATCACGCAACAATGTCGACTTCCCTACCTGGCGCGCGCCGGTCACCAAGACACAAGGGTAATACCCAGACAATTCTTCAACCTTGCCTTTCATTGTCCGGTAATACAAGTGCTGACTCTTGCTATCCATAGCCGCATTATGCCGAAAAACGGGAGAATTGTCAACCAAATTCCCAAAATTCGGAAGTATAGGACTCCCGAATTTCGGGAATCAGGGACTCTTTATTCCCATTTTTCGGGAAAAAGGGGTGTTTAGCGCTCTCCGGAGGGAGACGTTTTTTCTTACGAAGAATCACCTTCAAGGCTTGCTGACCTGCCATCCATAGGGAGTAGCCCACCTCCTGCTCCGGGGGAACGGGGAAGGCATATCGCGTGGTGACTTCCTCGGGGTATTCGTAATCAAACGCCCCCTCTGCATTCACAAAACACCTGATGGTCGCTACAGCCACATCCAAGCGAGAATCCCTTACTGTATAGCGCACGTCGTACAAACGCGTTGTCGTGCTCACTGTAATTCGAAATTGGGATAAATCTGAGGGGGAATACTCAATACACAGGCCGCCCTCAACGGCTTCAAACACCTCGGCTCCCTTGTCATTAAGATAAATAACCTGCATAACCGAGCTATTGGCTCCATAACCAGCCACGCAGGCGGACAAAAGAGAGCAGAATAAAGCAGCCGACGAAATCACCCGCCACCCGGAACCATTGAGCTGAGCCCATAACGAGCAAGCATCAAAACGGGCCATACTCCTGCAGGAGCATGTACATCAGCATGCCGGTTGAGCCAATGATACTACAGGGAATATCCACGCCGATGTACAGCAGACACCCCATCGGGTACAAGTAGCATTGGTGCCAATCCGTATGCTCGGCTCCCATCTTATAGCCCACGCGGAAACAGCTCCTATCCGCGCCATCCGGGATGGCGATTCGCTCTGCCCTGCCCGGCAGCGTCGTTGTGCAATGCCCATCTCGTGCCGGCATCGGCGTTGTGTCGTACCTCGTGTCCATCGTCACATACACATCCTCTGCGGCATCATCATCCGGCTGCCACTCAAAACGTCGCAGCGAGCCTTCAAAAAACAGCGTGTGTGAGGGCCAGCCCCGCTGAGAACCGCGCACGCGCCCTCGCTTCGCTTTGGCGTAATAGGTATCTCCTACCTTGTACAATTCGCGTGGCTCCTTCTCAAACCACACGCCTTCTTCCGCCACTCTGGCCTTGTAAAAACAATAATCCGACACCGAAGACACGCAACTGCTCAACAGAACAGCAGAAAACAATGTGATAGCCAATTTTCTTTCAGCTTTCATCTCGCGTACTCAGTTGTGAAAATAATCCTGAAGTTTCTGCAGAACTTCCTGTTCGGTATACCGGGGAGCCGGAAGCGGAGGCACGGTACGGTACAAGTGACCATTGACAGCCACCTCAGAAGCACCATCGGCACAAGAAAATATCAGACTCACACACTTATCAAGATAGGACATACCCAGCCAGCCAAAACGATCCTCAACATCCGCCCACCACAAGCGTGTATAGCTGTGGCGAGAACCATCCGGCAGGACCACAGTCAGGCCATTGCGAGTGGCGATACCAAAAGGCAGCACATCGTACGAATACCCTGCGCAGGCCATGAGCAGAGTTCCATCGGCGCTACGGATAAGTCCCACAGGATGCCCTGCCTGTGTCCTTCCATGCAGCAACGTGTCCGCAGGAGTTTCTGCCACGTCCTGCAACAGAAACTCCCCGCGCAGCACCTGTACCAAGTGCAACACCACACCCGGCAACAGCAGAATAAGCAGAATGATACGGCTGCGCTTCATGGATTAAAAAAATCCCCGGCAACACGAGCTGCCGGGGATTTCCGAATATATTCTTAGTACTTGTAGTCCACGTAGAACTGGAACTGACCGCTGCGGTCGATAGCCTGACCGGTCTTCACGGGAATAGCGTAGTCAACCGCGATGGGACCCATCGGCAGGTTCAGGCGCAGACCGATACCTACGTCTGCCGAGTAGTCAGACGCAGAGAAGTCAGCAGCGTCGGCATTCACGAAACCGGCATCGGCAAAGACGGCAAAGCGCAGGGAATCCACCAGAGGCAGAGTCATCTCAAGCTGCACGAAGGCGGAACTCTGACCACCCATGGATTCATCACCGGCCAGAGCCTCGTCAATCATGCCAACGTCGCGATAGCGGAAACCACGCAGGTTGTTCGGGCCACCCAGATAGCAGCGCTCAAAGAGCGGCACTTCCTTGTCGCTATCGAGGGAGTCAATCGTCTCGATACCGAAGTTAATGCTGAAGATGGAATCCCAGAAGGAGTTATAGTAGTAGGAACCGGATATACCGCCGCTGATGGTCTCCACCGTACTGCCGGGGCCGGACCAAGCGCCGAATACCTCCAAGTGTCCACCCTTACGGGGAGTAATCTGAGCATCACGGGAGTCATATTCGTATGCCAGGCGAATGTTGCTGCGGGTGAAGTCGCCGCAGTTCTCGGCAAAGAAAGGAGGAGCGTCGCCCTCGGGCTCAAGCTCATACCGCTCAATGCGGTACTGCAGCTTCACGCTGTTGTAGTCATCCAGAGCCTTGCGCAGGGTCAGCCCGTAACCGAAGTTAGTCTCCTCATAGTAATCACTCATGTAAGTGGACTTGGAGTAGTAGAGCTCATTACCCAGAGAAATC
The DNA here is from genome assembly GCA_017471985.1 of Akkermansia sp. Taxonomy (GTDB): domain Bacteria; phylum Verrucomicrobiota; class Verrucomicrobiia; order Verrucomicrobiales; family Akkermansiaceae; genus Akkermansia. The sequence continues at coordinate 5,161 of JAFURE010000054.1, forward strand.
TTGCGGTCCAGGAACCAGGGCTCCAGCAGAGAGATACTGGCACTCTGAGTCTCGGTACCAAAACGCCCGGAGAGCGACAGACGCTGGCCGCCACCCACAAAGGTACCATCGGTGAAACCGCCGATATCAAAGTTCGACTGAGTTACCGTAGCATAGAGGTATACACTCTCGATGGAGGAGAATGCCACACCCACACTGAAGCTGCCGGTCAGTTTCTCCTGCACGTTGACATTGATATCGCGATAGCCGGAGTTGGCAGAGGCCGTCTGGGAAACCTCGACATTACCGAAGTAGTTGAGGTTCATCAGGCGCTTGCGGGCGGTCTCGAGATCCACGGAATTAAGGGGCTGACCGGGCTTGAGCGGCAGCTCACGCAGAATGACATGAGACTTCGTCTTGGTGTTGCCCAGCACGTTGATTTTGCCCACGGAGTAAGGAGCGCCTTCTTCAACGATATAGTTGATATCAACCAGGCGGTTGCCATCCTTGTCGGCACCCACCTCGTTGATGTCGGGGCGCACACCGGCATCGGCATAGCCCTTGGCACCGTAGTAACGGCGAATCATGGTGGAGTCGTCGGACACCTTCTGCAGGGAGTAGATATCACCGCCAATCATGCTCATGCCGGGCATAAGCTGCTCTGGGGTATAAACCCTGTTGCCGGAGAAAGAAACATTGCGCACCTTGTAGCGGGGGCCCTCATCAATCTGCACGCGCATGGTGAGCTTCTGGGGACCGTCGGCCTTGCCGCCGTCAAAGTACTCCACCTTGGCCACACGGGCACGCAGGTAACCGTAGTTGCGGTACAGGCGCACCACCTGAGCCAAATCGTCCTCAACCTGTTCGCGGTCCACACGACCGGACTTCGTAATCCAGGTGAACAGGCCACGCTCCTTAGTCTTCATCACCTGGCGCAGCTGCACATCGTCGAATGCCTTGTTACCCACGAAGTCGATGTTCATCATACGAACCTCGCGGCCCTCCTGAATATCGAACACAACATCGCTGTACCCCTCGCGGGCAGACTTGGTGTGGCGCCAGGAGACCTTGGTATCAGGATAGCCGGCCTCCTTGTACATTTGAATAATTCGGGCACGAGCCGTGGCCAGACGCTGGTCATTGAAAGCAGAACCGGACTGCAGCGAGTTGGGGGAAGTGTAGGTCTTACCCATACCTACCTGCTGGCTCTCCTGCAGACCCTCGCGCAACTCGTCGTCATCAAAACGGGTATTGCCCGTAAAGCCCACACCGGCCATCACGCTGGTCGGGCGAACCTCGAAAATCACACGCACGCCGCCGGATGTCGGCTCAACAGCCACGCGAGCATCGCCATCAATAAGCCCATTCTTAATCAGTCGCTCCAGGTCTTCATTCACACGCACGGAGCTGTACTTTGTACCGGGGGCGGTCTGCACAACATCGAGCAGGCGCTGGTCGGGCAGCACAGCCTTGCCGGAGATGTAGCGTATACGCACAGCCTTCACCGTCTTGCCATCGTACACGTGGTCATTGGCAAATACGGCGGTGCTGTCACCGAATTCACGCTCCATCACCTCGGCGCTGATAACTCCCACCATATCATCTGTGGGGCGGGTAAGGCGCGCTTCGGCAACAGGCTGAGCTGTCTCAGTCTCCTCCGTCGCTGCGGGGGTGGAAGGTTCGGGGGTAGCTGTTTTGGCTTCTTCCTCAGCCGCGGCCTGCTGGTCGCTCAGCATGGCATCCAAAAAGGGGTCACCAGTCGACTCCTGCGCCTGCGCAGGTACAGAAACTGTCATGGCCAGAGCCATCAATGTGGCAGACCAACCGAGAGTGCGTGCATTCATACCCCCATAATTTACCGAACCGGCCCCATTGAGTCAAGCATTTATTCGGGCATTTATCCGCTATTTATTCTGTAACACACATGACCACGAGCTCCCCATTCACCATAAATCTTGAACAGTCACACAAATTTGGCTTGCCTGAATGGCAGAAATAAGGTATGCTATCCCCCGCAGGGTAGCATGATATCCCCCCTGCACTGTACGTTATGGCAAGTGACAATCTTCAGGAAATCGAGCAGAATTACATGTGCGACCCGGACGCCGACGGCGGCTTCCTTTACACTACCGCAGAGGCTGCCATCAATTGGGTGCAGCAGCACTCCCTGTGGCCCATGCCCATGGGTACCTCCTGCTGCGCCATTGAGTACATGGCTGCAGCCTGCTCCCGCTATGACATTTCACGCTTCGGTTCCGAGGTGAACCGCTACACCCCCCACCAGGCCGACTTCATGTTCATCTGCGGCACCATCACCTACAAGATGGCCATGCTGGTACGCCGCATCTGGGACCAGATGCCCGAGCCCAAGTGGTGCATTGCCTGCGGTGCCTGCGCCTGCTCCGGCGGCATGTTCCGCTCCTACTCCGTGCTGCAGGGTGTTGACAAGATTGTACCGGTTGACGTGTACATCTCCGGCTGTCCTCCCCGCCCCGAGGCTCTACTGCAGGGCCTTATGACCCTGAAGGAGAAGATTATGGACACCGAGCACCCGCTCAAGGGCTTCTTCAAGACCCACGAGCCTCGCATTGCTCAGAACGCCGACACCATCACGGCCAAGATGCCCATTACCGACTGATTTTAACGAGACAGAAAGAAAGGACACCCCCTTACCATGGCAGATCTCACCACACTTCAGCAGCAGGCAGCCGAGCGCATCTGCGCCCGCTACCCGCAAGTCAGCCGCAAGGAGTTCCGCGGCGACATCACCCTCACCATCGCCCCCGCCGACTTGGCCGATGTCATGCTCTACGCCAAGGACAGCTGCGGTTTCGACATGCTCGTCTGCGTATCCTCCGTTGACAATCTCGGCGAGGAGCCCCGTTACGAGGTCAACTACACCATCACTCAGGCAGAGACCGGCGTGAACCTGCTGGTGCGCTGCCCCGTGAGCGAGAGCGACTGTGCCGTACCGAGCCTGTGCAGCGTATGGCGCTCAGCCAACTGGCTGGAGCGCGAGCAGTACGACCTGATGGGCATCGAGTTCGTAGGTCACCCCGACCTGCGCCGCATCATGATGTGGGACGGTTACCCCTACCACCCGCTGCGCAAGGATTTCCCCGTTGCCGGCAAGCCCACTGAGCTGCCGGGTGTAGCCTTCACCGAGAAAGCACCGACAGCCGGTGGTCCCTTCACCACCCGTCCGGGTGTGATGACAGCCGGTGAGCGCGAGCCCCGTGCCCGCGGGTAAGGTGCAAGCCTGCCCCGACCACAGTGAATCTGAGCACTACCAGATATCTGCACAAAGCGGCAGCCGTCCTGACGGCCGCCGCTGCTGTGTTCTGTGGCTCCTGCCAGCAGCTTGGCCCGAATATCGTGGGTGACATTGATATCACCCGCGCCAAAATAGCCCCCAACCTGCTGCAGCTCGGCGCTCGTAACTGGGTGGTAGTAGCCGACCCGGCTTACCCGCTGCCCGCCGGCGTGGGTGTTGTCAGCATTACCGTGCCGGCCAATACGGTCGACACGTTCCGCGAGGTGCTTGATTTGCTGGAAATTGAGGGTGCGGTCGTACCCAGAATATGGGTCAGTCACGAGCTCTCCGTTGTTCCCGAAGAACGCGCCCCCGGCATCACCCAGCACCGTCAGGAGCTCGAAAAACTGCTGCTCGGGCGTTTTCACTACGCTGTCAACAGCCGCGTGATTGATATGCAGCTGGCTCAGGCGGCAAAAGATTTCCGCATTCTCTACATCCGCACCTCCACCCGCCTGCCCTACAGCAGTATAGCTATTGAGCTCGACTCCGGCTACTGGAACTCCGACGCCGAGGCCGAAGTTCAGCAACGCGTGCAGAAATTCTACCCCATGCCCATTCCGGCACCTGCAACCGACACCGCACCGGTCACCACCACTGAGTTGCCCGGCATGATTTCAGCATAAGCCCCGCCATGTCCACACTTCCTCCCGATCTCGATCCCAAAATCCGCGCTCAGGCCTGGGTGGGGGATGCCATTCTCGCCCTCTATGTCCGCGAGTGGATTCTCTCTTTCCGCGGCCAAATTGACGGCAAGCTCTTCATCGAGTTTACCAGCAATGACTTCCTGCGCCTGACAGGCAATGCCACCGGCGTAGAAGCCCAGATTGGCCGCATTTTCAAATCTGACGGACTCGAGGCCGCCTACGCCTGGATTGAGCACCACCTGCGCCCCAAGATGGAGCAGCGCCTGCATACGCTCCGAAAAAAGCACTAAGCAAGCTTTCCCTACTAAAAAACCGCAGTCCGATGACTGCGGTTTTTATTTTCCCGAATCCGGGGAGTTTAAGCTTTTATCGCCGAAGCTTTACTGCATGAGCGCCTCGATATCCGCCACCTCGAGCGGGGCATTGGGAATGAGGTCCTCAGCGCCATCGGCATGAATGACGACATCCGTCTCGATACGGATACCGATATTTTCGGCCGGGATATAGATACCGGGCTCGATGGTCCACACCTGATTCTCGGCGAACTCGATATCCAGCGGACCGACATCGTGCACATCGATGCCCAGAGAGTGCGAGGTACCGTGCATGAAATACTTACGCACGCAGAGCGGGTTCTCGGGAGCGGCATCAACCTCCTCCTGCGTGAGCAGCCCCAGCTTCACCAGCTCAGCAGCCATGCGCACGCGCACCAGGCGCTCGTACTCACTCTTCTTCAGCCCGGGACGCATAATACTGAAGGCATAGCGGTGCACGGCCAGACAGGCCTCGTACACAGCCTTCTGACGGGGTGTATACTTACCATTGGCGGGCACGGTGCGGGTCATATCGCCGGCATAGCCACCATACTCAGCACCGATATCGAAGAGAATGAGGTCGCCGTCCTCACAGCGCTTGTGATTGCTGATGTAGTGGAGCACGCAGGTATCCTTGCCGCTGGCAATGATGGGCAGGAACGAGAACTTGCGGGCGCGGCGGCGAATGTAGGCCGAGCTCAGCAGGCCCTCCATTTCCCACTCACCCATACCGGGCTTAATACTGCGCAGCACCTCCACAAAGCCCTCGCCGGTTATGCGGCAGGCCTCGCGCAGCTGCACCAGCTCCTCCTCAGTCTTCACCATACGCATGGCGGCCAGTGTGTCGTACAGGCACTTTACCTTAGCATCGGGATAAGCAGCCAGCAGGGCGGCCTCCATTCGGGCGTTGCGGGTCTGCACATAGGTATTGCGACGAGGGTGATTGTCCTGCTCCAGCCAGATTTCCTTAGCAGCGGGCACCCACTCGGCCAGCAGGGAGTTGTACTCATCCGTCCAGCGCACATCGTCAATAGCGCTGAGCTGCGTGGCCATTTCCTTCGTCAGGCGTGCCCCCTCCCAGATAACGATGTGCTCGTTAGTCTCGCGCAGCAGCAGGGTGTCCTCGTGGCTGCCGTCATCCATCACACGCATGAGCAGCACTGTCTCCTCCTGGTCAATACCGGTCAGGTAAAAGAGGTTGGCATTCTGGTGGTGTGCCAGAGTACCGTCAGCATTGGTAGGGTATATGTCGTTGGCGTGTATAATCACCAGACTACCGGCGGGCAACTGAGCCGCCAGCTTATCACGACGGTCGGCATAAAAGCTTGCAGGAATGGGGGCGTATCTGAGTGTATGCATGGTTTCAGAATCTTAATTGCTGCCCGCATTATACAGCACAAGCGCCACTTTGGCAACTGATTTTGCCTTGCTCATCGCTTTCCCGCTGTGTCAGTGCGCAATTTTTGAAGGCCAAGTTACGATAGGCAGGTTGTTGAGCTTGGCGGCTTCGTCTGCGTCTGGGGGGCTACTCGTTGATACGCCCACCCGGGACGCCGTGGCAGACCGTACCTTAAAACGCAGTCAGTCGCCATGGCAAAGCCCCCTGCCACCTTGCGGCGCAAGCCGCGTAACATGCCAGCTTGTCTATCGTAACTTATATATGGGAACTTCTAATTAGTGGTTGATTTTGTTGGTTCGGGGGCAGAATAGCATTTTTTCGAAATCAGAGCAACGTATTTTTGCTATTTTTTTCATTTTTCGTATCCCTGAGGCTAAAGTTACCTATTTTTGTCTCTA
>JAFURE010000001.1 GCA_017471985.1 Akkermansia sp.
ATTCGGATACTATTCGTGTAGTGTGCTACGAAAACGGCCGGGGTGTAACGCAGGACTACAATGAAGCCGTGCGTTGGTACCGCAAAGCCGCCGAACAAGGGGATGCCGATGCGCAGAGTAACCTTGGTGGGTGCTACTATAATGGCCGGGGTGTAACGCAGGACTACAATGAAGCCGTGCGCTGGTACCGCAAAGCCGCCGAACAGGGGAATGCCGTAGCACAGTGTGGCCTTGGTTTGTGCTACGCAAATGGCCGGGGTGTAACGCAGGACTACAATGAAGCCGTGCGTTGGTACCGCAAAGCCGCCGAACAAGGGCAGGCCGATGCTCAGAATAAACTTGGTGTGTGCTACGAAAGTGGCCGGGGTGTAACGCAGGACTACAATGAAGCCGTGCGCTGGTACCGCAAAGCCGCCGAACAAGGGGATGCCTATGCGCAGAATAACCTTGGTTGGTGCTACGAAACCGGCCGGGGTGTAACGCAGGACTACAATGAAGCCGTGAGTTGGTACCGCAAAGCCGCCGAACAGGGGAATGCCATTGCGCAGCATAATCTCCGTCGACTGGGGGAAACATGGTAATACGTTGGTTACAATCAGGAAAAGGCAATTTGTGGAAGGATCCGGCTTCGCCTTGGCGAAGCCGGGTTCTTTTCAACAAGCTCCAATTTGTTAGAATTACGAGCCGAAGTTCACAATTCCAAAATTCGAAATCAAAAATCCTACTTTTTATGCAACTTCTGCCGCATGGCCTGCCAGTCGGTGGAGCGAAGCAGCTCGACGAGATTGCCGTACCAGAACTCGTGGTGGCCGTAGGTTTCGGCCCTGAACTCGGCCTCTGCGGCCTGCACGCTATAGCCCTGAAATACGATACGATAGGCCGCCACAATGATACCAGTGCGGTCACTGCCATGCCAGCAGTGTACCAGCACGGGCTTAGGAGCCTGAGCAATGAGATTCAGGCAATTTTCTATATCAGCGGCGGTCACCTGCCCAGCTGCCACGGGGTATGCCATGAGGTGCAGCGAAGTATGACGGGCACGCCGCGTGTCCTTATGGTACTCACGCAGGTTGAGCACGCTGCGTATACCAAGGGCCTGCAGGTTCGTAAATCCCTGCGGGGTTGGCTGACCGGAGCGATAGAGCTCCGCGCTCACACGGTGCAGGTTTTCCACACCCTCAATCGCCACAGCCTGAGCGGCTGGTACGGGCTGCTCTGCGACAACAGGAGGGGGTGCCGCACAGCAGGATGACAGTACAGCCACTACCGCCAGAGCTGAACCGAGGAGTACTCGCATATCACGCAATAACGGGCAGGGATTCCGCATAGGCCATCAGGCGCGCGCGCATGGCGCCCCAGTCGGTCTCGCGCAGCAACTTCACCAGATTTCCGTACCAGAAATCATGGTGCCCGTATATCTCCATACGGAACTCGGCCTCTGCCTGAGCAACGGACCAGTTCTCGTAGATGATACGCCAGGCAGCAACAATGATGCCGGTTCTGTCGCTGCCATGCCAGCAATGAACAACCACCGGTTTGGGAGCGGTGCACATCATGCGCAGGCAATTTTCCACGTCTTCCTCCTTCACTTCACCGGCAGCCACAGGGTACTCCAGCAGCTGCAGGTCAGTGTGGCGGGCTTTGCGGGAGTCTTTGTGGTACTCACGCATGTTAAGAATGCTGCGCACGCCCAGTTCCCACAGGTTACTGAAGCCCTGAGGGGTCGGCTGGCCGGAGCGATAGAGCTCGCGGCTCACGCGGTAAAGATTCTGCACGCCCTCGACCTCGCACTTCTCGGCCTCGGCCGGGGCCTTCTCGGCGGTAGGCGGGGGCGAGCTGCGGGTACACTTAGCCGGCAGAATCCATACGGCGGCGGCGGCGCACACCTTTCTGAGCATGGGGGGCATCATAACCGTAACATCAACACGTTTTACTGCAGCCCCAGAGCCTCATTGGCAAGCATCTGACAACCGCGCAGGTCCATCTTGCCGGTGGGCAGCACGGGAATAGTTTCGACGGGTATAATCTCACGCGGGCACCACAGTCGCGGCAGGCCGGTGCTGACCATGTGAGTACGGATATCATCGAGCGCCTGCGGCAGGTGAGCAGTATGGATGCAGGAAAGCAGCACCAGCGCCTCGCCCTTCTGGGCATCGGGCACGCCGACAACCGCTACGGCACGACCGGTGAAGTCAGCCGGTTTTTCCACATAACCTTCGATGCAATCCTCGACCACCTCGTGCGGCACCATTTCACCGGCAACCTTGGAGAATCGGGAGCGGCGCCCGCCGAGGGTCAGGAAACCGTTGAGGTCTACCTTACCGAGGTCACCGGTCTTGAACCAGCCATCGCGGAATATCTCGGCATTGAGGTCCTCCCGCCCGATATAGCCCTTGAAGACGTTGGCGCCTTTGAACCAAATCATGCCCTGCTCGCTGAGCGGCAGGCGCACGTTGTCGTCATCGGGGTCGGTCAGACGCACCCCCAAGCCGGGCAGCAGCGGCCCCACGGAGCCGAAACGGCGACCGGGCACGAAGTAAGGTTGCTCCTCAGTCGAGCAGGCGTCATCGAGGTTCACGGAGCAAACGGGGGCGGTCTCGGTCAGGCCATAGCCCTCGAGCACGGTCAGACCGCACTTCTGAGCAAACTCATCGGCCACCACCTTCTGCAATTTCTCGGCACCCACCACGAAGTATTTGACGGTCTTGTAGGTACCTGCCGAAGCGCGGCGCAGCATGCTGCGGGCAAAGGTGGGGGTGGAAACCACGAGGGCAATCTTGTGCTCCTCAATCAGTTCATTGAGCTTCTTGGCCTCCAGCGGCGAGGGGTAAGTCACCATACCGAAGCCGTAGAGCGCCGGCAGGATAGTACTGATAGTCAGACCGAAACTGTGGAAAATAGGCAGACTGCACAGGAACTTATGGCCGGGGTCGAGGTATACCTTGCTGAGCAGCTGAGTGGTGTTAGCAATAATCATGCTGTGCGTCAGAGCCACGCCCTTGGGCTCGCCACTGGAACCGGAGGTAAAGAGCAGTGCGGCCTCGTCATCGCCGCTGTAGGCATCGAGCTTAAAGCGGGCATTGATAAGCGGCATGGGAGCCATGCGGGCGAAAGCCACCCAACCGGCAATCTTAGTCAGGCCGATACCCTTCAGGGTCTTGTCGAGGTGAATGATAGCATCCCCCTTGGGCCAGGGGAACTGCGGCAACTTGCTCATGAAAGTGCGGGCAGAGATAAATCGGGTAATACCGCTCTGGCGCACGATGCTCTCGAAGGCGGCCTCGGACGATGTATAGTTGATGTTAACAGGTACAATGCCGGCCAGTATACAGGCGTAGTTCGCAATTACCCCACCCTTGCCCGGCGGCAGCAGAATACCCAATCGGCGATCGCTGACCATCTTCTTGAGCTCCTTGGCCAGAGCCATGGCAACACCCAGCATCTTGTAGAAGGGCAGGTGCGAACCGTCCATGCCGTCAATCAGCTCACACTTGGCATTCTTGCGCAGGCCCTCCACCAGCAGGCGTGCCAGCGAGGTTTGCAGAATCGGGCGCTTGGCGTATGTCTCGGCCGAGGCCTCGAGCCAGGCTTCGAGCACGCGCTCACCGGTGCGCGGGCCGGGGCTCAGCTTGGGCAATACGGAAATGACAATAGACTCTGCCGTCTTGTCGGTACAGAATGTTCGCCACAGATCCTCGCGATACATACCGACGAACACTGGCACAGGGGCCAGGTGCAGAGCAGCCAGCTGCATCATGAACGGCATAGGAACATCCGATATACAGCCCATGGTGCTGTTGGGCTTGCCGGGCACAAAAATAACGTCGCGCCCCTCCTGCATGAGGTCGAGCAGCTGCTCGCGCAGGACCTTCACATTCGCCTGTCTGAAATTGAAAATGAGCACCTTGCGATTACGGCGCTTCAGATAACTCACAACCTCCGGCTCGGGGGTAAGCACCTCCTCAACCATATACGCCACCTTCCCGGCACCGTTCAGGGCGCTCTCCAGCTCTCGCAGTACCGCTGCATTCACCCGATTGGGCAGGTAAAACGAGGGGGATGATGTCAGATTTTCTTTGCCGTTAAAGTATACTACAGCCATGAGCTTATATTACTGTATCTGCCCTATACTGTCAACGTAAAAGTGCAGTTATTTCCGGCAAATTCCACGGCAAATACAATGCAGCCCTGATTCAGCGGCGGCGAATCAGGGCTGCGTTCTGTGTTACTAATCAGAAATAATCAGATATCGAACAGGTGGGTGACCGAGGCGTTGTTGTGAATGTTCAGAATAGCCTGAGCAAAGAGGGGAGCAATGCTCACGGTATCCACATGATCACAACCGCAGGCCATCGGCACGGAGTCGGAGGTCAGCAGGCACTCCAACGGGCTGTCGGATATACGGGCACGGGCCTTGTCGTTAAGAACGGCGTGGGACACACCGGCGAAAATGCGGGCAGCACCGTGCTCCTTCAGAATCTTGGCAGCGGCGCAGAGCGTACCGCCGGACTCGGTCATGTCGTCCACCAGCAGCACATCCTTACCGGTCACATTGCCGATGAGGGCGTGGGCGTTCACCTCGGTAGCGGAGATACGCTGCTTAGCCACGATAGCCAGCTCGGTACCGAGGATGTTGGCATAGCTCTTGGCAGTCTTCACACCGCCGATGTCGGGGGAAACCACCACGAGGTTGTTGATATCCTTCACATAGTGCTCCTTGAGGTGCTTAATGAGCACCGGCAGGGAGTAAAGGTGGTCAACCGGGATTTCAAAGAAGCCCTGAATCTGAGCGGCGTGCAGGTCCATGGTGAGCACGCGGTTCACACCGGCTGCGGTCAGAAGATTAGCGACAAGCTTGGAGGTAATGGGCACTCTGGGCTTATCCTTACGGTCCTGACGAGCGTAACCGTAGAAAGGCATGACGGCGGTGATGCGACTGGCACTGGCACGGCGCACGGCATCGACCATAACCAGCAGCTCCATCAGATTGTGGTTAGTGGGCGGGCAGGTCGGCTGTACAATGAAGACGTCCTCACCGCGAATGGACTCGTTAATCTGAACAAAGCTCTCACCGTCGGGGAAAGTGTTGACGGTGGCATCGCAAAGGGGCAGGCCCAACTGTGCTGCGATATCCTTGGCTAACTGGGGGTGTGCTGTTCCGCTGATGATTTTCATGTATGCAAGTGGTAATGAATGCGCAACTATTCTTGACATTTTCAAGAAAAATGCAATACTAAAAACGCGCAAGGCCTCATTTTTTTTCATCCGGCAACATGAGCAAAAATCACAAAAACATCATAAACCACTTAAAATCGGGCGATTGGATAGCCATTTCCCTGTATTTCGTCCCTGTAATCATTTACCTCTTCTTTTATTACGGTTTTGTTGAAGGAACCAAAACAGCGGCTATCTGGCTACACTCAGCGTGGAACCCGGGTACCGACTACGAACATGGCTGGATGGTTCCCCTGCTAACCGCCTACATGTTTGTGCATGCCATTAAACAACTGCAGGGAGAAGAGCCCCGCCCCAGCCTGCATGGCCTGTGGTCAGTTATCATCGGTTGTCTGCTCTGTCTGGTAGCCGCCCGCAGCCAGCAGCCCCGCCTGGCCATCGGCGCGATTCCCTTTCTGCTCACGGGAGCCGTCTGGTGCTATCTGGGGGCGCGAACCATGCTCAAAACCCTTTTCCCGATATTCTTTCTGTGGATGAGCATTCCTCTGCCCGGGTTTCAGCAGGCCACCGTCGGCATGCAGCAACTCGCAGCTCAGCTGGCCCACTGGGGTGCCGGCATCTGCGGGGTTCAGACCATATTGGAAGGCACAACCGTAGCCTCGGCCACATCGAACTGGGACTGTTTCAGCATAGCCGGCGGCTGCTCAGGCATGCGCTCGCTCATGGCACTGCTCATGATATCGGTAGCCTGGGGCTACCTGGCCGACAAGCTCTCACTCTGGAAACGCCTGGTACTGGCACTGAGCGCTCTACCACTGGCCATACTGGGCAACGGGTTCCGCGTGTGCAGCATCTTTGTATGCGCTGAATACATCAATCCTGCCTTTGCCGGCAAGACCTGGCATGACTGGTCGGGGCTCATGTTCTTCTTCCCCATCAGCCTGCTCGGGCTGGTCATTCTGCACAGCCTGTTGGCCGGCGAACTTCCCTTCTTCAAAAAGCGAACAGTCGTCACCCGCCGCAACACCACCACACAGGAAGGAGAGCCCCGGTCATGAAAATACGGCTTACCCACATTCTACCACCCCTCGTAGTGTGCCTGATTCTCAGCCTCATCCCCCTCATGCCTGAGGAAGTCACCCTGCTTCCCTCGGCGGCCAACCCCGAATTACCCCTCGACTACGACCTGTCGGGCTGGCACGGCACCAAGACTCAGGAAAGCGAGAAAGAGCGCACCATCCTATCAGCCGATACCCGGTTCAGCAAGGCCATTTACAAGTACGTTAACCCCATCAGCTACGAGCTCGAGGAGCCTGCCATCAACGTATCATTTGTCTACTCCGGCAGAGACCTCAACGAATCAATCCACCGCCCGGAGCGCTGCCTGCCGGCACAAGGACACCTGGATCTGAATGGCAGGAATGAAAAAATCACCCTCAGCGATGGGCAGGAACTCACTTTCCGCCGCCTGAGCTCCCGCTCGCTCATTGACAACAAACCGGGCAATCACATTTACCACATTCACTACTATGTGTTTGTCGGCTCCGACTTCATCTGCTCCTCGCACCTGGTTCGCACGGCAAAGGATATCTGGGACCGCATCACTATCGGCCGTGTACAGCGATGGGCATACATTCAGATAGGTACATATTGGGGAGAACAAATCGGCATAAGCGAACAACGGGCCGAAAATCACCTCCGCTCGCTCATACGCGACCTCGTCCCCGGCCAGATTGACTGGAACGCCATCAAAAACTGACGCCAATTGACACAACATATCACAATTTGAACTTGCAAGCTCGCGCTTGACAAGATAGAATAACCGCACATTATGGGTGAGTCAGATATCAGCGTTCAAATTCAGGAAGCAGCGAGCAGAAAATGGGACGACCGTACTCTGGCACAGAAGGCCGCTGATATGGCGCAGGCAATCCATACAGAGTCCATCCGCCGCCTGAAATCCGACGAGCGCACTCTGCTCTCAGCCCTCAGCCGCCTGGCAGCCGATGAAAAGAACCGCGATTTCCTGCGCCGATTCTGTTCAGATGTGCTGCACGCCCCCCGGGAACTGCAACCCACCAATCTGCGCGAGCTCATCACCGTTTTCGGTGGAGTGCCCTCATTCTTCGGCACCATGGCACGCCTGCGATTCCGGGCTGCGGCAGCCGCAGTCGGCAGCATACAGAGTGCAGCCATGGCTGAGGTACGCCGCATATTCCGCTCCACTTTCGGAGAGCTTGCCATGCCAGACGCAGACAAGAGCGCCCGCTACCTGCGGGATTTAGCGGCAGATAACCTCACCCCGGCCCTGCAACCACTTACCCCTGCCGTCTTCGGCAAAAAAGGAGCCGCCCGATATACGGAAAACCTCACCGATATCGCCGGCCGCCATCCCGACATTGGTGTGGTCATTGAACCGCTGCGCCTCATCCCCAACCTCTCCCCCCATTCCCCGGGCGCAGGCGCCACAGCGCTGAGCAATGCGCTGGTTCCCCTGCTGCATAAGCTCACAGCAAAGGGAAATAATCGCCCCATCATCATCGCCGCGACCGACTCCTCCCTGTTACCCATCACCCTCGAGGGTTGCAAGCGCGCGCTGAGCGACCAAAAGCTACTGACCGCCAACGTCATTGTTGAGCTACCGGCGTACCTGAACGCCGCCCCGGCTCTGCTGCGCGACCTGACCGAGTGGGCCACAGCCCGCGCAAAGAAGGGAGCTACGCCCCTTCGCGTCATGCTCACCAAGGGCTCTGCCCTGAGCCGAGAGCGAGAGTGTGCCTTCATCTATGGCCGCGACAGCGCCGCCGCTCCCAACAAGGCCGCCACCGAGTCCCGTTACAAGCAACTTGTTCACCAGGCCATATCGGCAAAGAAAAACGCCATCTGCCCCGTTATCGCCACCCACAATTCCTTCGATTTGGCGTATGCCCTGCTCGACTGGGCACGCAGCAGTCGGGAGGGACTACCCCCCTGCATCTTCCGCGCCGGACTGGGCAACCATACAGGCCGCCTGCTGGCCGCTCTGGGTGCTGAGATTACCCTGACAATCGGCACAGCAGAGGACGAGGGCGACATTTACGGTTTTGAGGGTTACCTGCTGTCGCTGGTCAACGAACTTGCACGCCCCGATGGGTACCTGACTTACGGCTATGCGGCCGACACGGGCGAAATGGGTTGGGCGCGCATGCGCCAGCATTTCCTGGCCGCCCTCAGCGGGCGCGAGGAATCACCCACCGACGGAGCAACTCAGTCAGCCACCGAATTTACAGGCAGCCCCCTGCAGTGCACCGACCGAGCCGCAACCGAGAGTTTTTATGCGGCAGCGGCGAGCGAAGTGGAACGCCCTCAGCCCGCCCTCGGACTTACCATAGGCGATAGAGCGGTCGATACGCCGCTGGTCTGCATACACCGCTCACTCATTACCCCCGGGGTCGAGGACTACCGATTTACGAGTGCCGACTTCGGCTGTGTGGCAGATGTCATACACCGTGCCGTTGTGGCGACCGGACAGGAACCATTCACCGAAGAGGAGCGCCTGAACAGCCTGCTGAAACTGGCTCGCAAGCTGGATAAACACCGCACCGAACTGGCCGCCCTGCTGGTAAGGGATGCCGGATTTACCTACGCCGACGCCGAAACAGAAATTCGCAACGCCATCGACGCAGCGCGATTCTACGAACAAAGCGCCACCGCTGACGGACTGCGCGACGGCACCACCCCGGAACCGCTGGGCGTAGTCGTGGTAGCCCCCGGCAACATACACCCGCTTACCGAGGCCGTAGCCGGAATTTCTGCGGCCTGGGCCATGGGCAACAGCATTATCTACAAACCGGCGGCCTACACCACCCTGCTTGGCCACAGGCTCACCGAGCTTCTGCACGAAGTCGGCATGACCGACCCCTACTTGCAGCTCCTGCCCTGTCTGGACAACGAAATCGCCCACAAGCTCATGACCTCACCGCAGGTCAACGGTGTGATTACCGGGCTGGGGCCCGATATCGCCCACCGCGTCGCTACCGACAACCCCACCGCCACACTCTGCTGCACCCCCGGCGGCGCAGCAAGCGTGTACATATCGGCTCGCAGCGATTGGCAACAGGCCATCCGCGACCTCTGCGCGGCAGCATTCCGCCGCTCCGGCCAGAGCTACACCGCCCCGCACGTTCTGCTGGTACACGCCGAGGTCTACGACAACCACCACTTCATCAACTCACTCAGAGATGCCGTGAGCAGCCTGCACGCCGCCCCCGGCTGCAGAGAGGGCGCCGACCTCGGCACTCTGGCCGCTCCCCTCACCCCCGAGCAGGACAAACTGCTCAGCCTCAGCGGGGGCAACGGCAGCCCCCTCAACTGGTTCATTAAACCGAGCATACACGAAATCGGCTCCATCGCCTGGAGCCCCGGCATTATCACCGGCGTAACCACCGCCGACAAACAGCTGCTTCGCACCATTGCCACCCTGCCCGTTATCGCCCTCATCAGGGTGGAGAGTACAACCTCCGCAGCCGCCATGCAGCGCGAAATCTCGGCCGGTCAGGCTGCCGCCATCTATACGACCGATGAGGCCGACGCCACCGCCTGGCAAAATAATCTGGCAGATTTGGCTCACCTCTGCATCAACTGCTGCCCGGCAGCCCGACCGGGGCTGCGCCCCTACGGCACCGCAGCCCCTTCCCTCCTGGGGGCAGCCCCCCTGCCCGGCGGCTCAAACTACCTCACCTCACTGGCCACCTGGCAGGAGACCGCACGCCCGCAGCGCCGTGGCCGCCAGCGCAACATGCCTTTCAACCCGTGGGAAACCCTCATCCCCAAACCCGCGCCGGATGATACGATGAGGCTGACCAATGCCGCAGACTCCATCTCCTACTGGTGGGAGAACGAGTTCGGTACCGGCAGGATAATATGTGACCACCCCGGCGAACCCACCGAGCTGAGCTACAGCCCGCTTACCATCTGCCTGCGCGCCGAGAAGGAAACCGCCGACACCGACCTGGCCATCGCCCTGATGGCTGCGCTGAAAGCCGGCTGCTCCGTACTGCTGAGCACCGCCACCATGCGCCCCTGGATGCCCCGCACCCTGCAGGAACTGGGGGTACCCACCCGAGTGGAGAACCGCGATGAGTTCGAGTACCGTTTCCCCGCTCTGGCTGCAGACGGCATCGTAGTGCGCGACCCTGCAGCCGACGACAGGGCAGTATCCATCGCAGCGGCCTGTGGTCTGCGGCTCTCCCGCGTATCTGTCATGGCCAACGGCAGGCTGGAGCTGCTGCAGTGCCTGCAGGAGCACACCGTAACCCGCCGCACCAATACCCGCTACACCCCGCTCTGACCCCGTAGCAATCAGCGCCTGACCGGCAAGCGGTACAGGGTAATGACCGGTGCCCCATAGCACCAGTGAACCAGTGAGGGCAGCGCGCGGCTGAAGTATGAATTATCGGCCGCATGTCCCATAGTATTAATACCCAGCACCGTACAATTCCGCTGCATGTCGCGACTCACAGCTTCGTTGTACACCGGGTCATAGCTGTAGAGCCGCCACCCCTCGGGCTCGTGGTCATGCCCGCGCACCAGGCAGGTAACAGCTCGCCCGGTAAGCCGGTAGTGAATGGCACGGTAGGTATTCACATCGTGCGTGCCCATATAATTGCCGGCCATTCCCCGCAGCGGAGGACAGCTAGCCACACGCGGCTTCAACCGGTTCCACAAAAAATCATCCGACCACTTCGGGCGCTCCTCCTCAGGCACACTTTCGTAGAGCGGAGCTCCCTCCTTCACCGGGAACTCATCGGCATGCGTCAGCGCGTACTCCTGCAGGTCCAGGTGCGGTAACCCGCCA
Organism: Akkermansia sp.; assembly: GCA_017471985.1. Classification (GTDB taxonomy): domain Bacteria; phylum Verrucomicrobiota; class Verrucomicrobiia; order Verrucomicrobiales; family Akkermansiaceae; genus Akkermansia. The sequence goes on from JAFURE010000001.1 coordinate 11,012, forward strand.
TGTGCCAGCATAATCGTGGCAGCACCCTGCGGCAGCCCCAGCCCGGTCAGCTCCGCCACTACGGGAGCCACGCGCGACAGCTCCATAGCAGCGCGCCCCACAGCCTCGGCCGCACCATGCGGCCCCTCGGCCCGCAGTTCATTGAGAGTGTCAGCTGTCTCGGCCGGCACCACCTGCGAGTAGAATACCCCTCGCGGCGACTGCCGCAGTGCCTCATCGTGATTGCCCCGCAGGTACAGCACACTCACACCATCTGCCCCGCCCCTCATGAGCATATCCTCTATCATGGCCAGACACGGTATATCATCCATACCACGATCCATCACATCACCCAGCAGCACCAGGCACCCGCGGCGCCCACTCTTCTGCGCCCTATCCCTTATAAGTGCCCAAGCCGCCAGCAACACATCAAACGCTGCATGCAAATCACCCGCAAACCAGTAGTCCACACCCTCCTCGGCCTGCAGCAGCACAGACTCACCATCCGGCCGCTCTGCACACCACTCCTGAAATTGCTCAGCAATCGCCACCACCTGAGCCAAATCCGTATAGCGATTCTCCAGCTCACAGATGGCGGCATCCTGCATCAATTCATCCACCGCTGCAACAGTCAGCCCCGGTTCAGCCATCGCAAACCCCGGACTCGGCGTCTGCAACTCTGCAGGCAGCTCCGCAGCGCAAAATTCCTCCCACTCATCTGCACCTTGCTCTGTCAACTCAGTTTCCATATCACTCGATTCGCTCACTTCTTATACCACTCAGTAATCACCGGGTCAAGAGCAAACCTTTGAACTCGTAGGTCAACAAATTGGAGCTTGGTGAGCATTTACAATCTACAATTTACAAAGTGTTGAGCTAGGCGGGCTTTTGCCCTCAGATATGCGTGTCTATCCCACCGTTCACGCCCCCGTCTTCGCGTCTCGCTGCGCTCGCTTGCTTCCGGCTTCTCTTCGATACGCCGAGACGGGTCGCCGTGACAGGCCGCGCTTTCAGGCGCGGGCGGCGGTAAGTGTGA
>JAFURE010000055.1 GCA_017471985.1 Akkermansia sp.
CCGGGGCGGGCTCTATGCTAGGCTCGCTCTGCTCGCAAAGGATAATAAATATCTTTTAACGGCCTTCGGCCGGGTGAAATGCGGGCTGAAGCCCGCGGTGAAGAACCGTGCTATGCACGGTGGTGACGACTGCGCTGCGCGCATGGTGAAGACCAAGGCTGACGCCTTGGGGATAGGTGGACAAGCTCCAATTTATCGTACTTCGCTGATATTGCTCAGGCAGTCAGGGTGACGACGAGCTTGTGCAGGATATCGCGGTCATCGAGCTGGGTGGATACCAGCTGACGGTCGGCTGTAGCGCAGGCCTGCAGGTCGAGGCGGGCTTTTTTGAGGGTGAGCTTGCCGCAGGTGCGTGCCGCGTTGAAAAGGGAGTAGGCATTGGGCGTGCCGTCTTTCTTGAGGGGCAGGATTTTGCGGTCTGAGGGCAGAAGTTTGTTGAGGGCGCCCTCAAAAGCGCGGTAGTTGTTGGCGCTGATGTTGAATGAGTCCATGAGCAGGCGTGCGCAATAGCGGTTGCGCACGGTGGGCACAATGGCGGCGCGCATGATGGTGACGGCGGCCTCGCCATGCTCCAGCTGCTCGTTGATGAGCCGTACTGCCAGGCGGCAGTCGCACTGCTCGATGGCGCGGGAAATCTCGAAGATAACGCCGTTGCGCGACACGGCCACCATGAGGTCGACATCCTGCACGCTCACACAGCGGCGCTCAGGCCCCAGGTACACGTCAATCTTGGCCAGTTCATTGGCAATCTGGCGCGTGCTCTCGTTCACGCGGTGCACGAAGAGGTCGAGCGCATCGTTATCGAAACTGAGCCCCAGCGGCTTGGCCATGCGGACGGTGAGGGCTGCCACCTCGCTTTCCCAACCGGGTTTGGAGATGTCGATTTTACTGAACTCCTTCACTTGAGCTACGTTGCCGAGCTTCTTGAAGAAAGAGCGTCGCTTGTCCATTTCGGCGCTGCTGAGAACAAAGAATGTTTCGGGCGGCATGCTGTCCAGCACGGAGAGCAGGTCCTCCATGGCCTCCTGCACGGCCTCGCTGCGGGCACCGGAGGGGGTGTCGGCCAGGAAGTTCACGCCCTTGAGCCATATCACCTTGCGGCCGCCGAACATGTTCATCATCTGCAGGCCGGATATGGCGCGGCGTATCAGCTCCACCGCCTCATCGGCTGTGGCAGCGGCGCCGTCGATGGTCTCATCTCCCCAGCCATCGCCGCCGGCAGAGAGCTCGGCGGCACACTTGGCCGCAGCAGTACTTGCTGCGCCCTCATCGCTGCCGAAAAATACGTAACTGCTCGTCTCTGCCATAACTTGCGCTGCATTATGCCAGATGCTCCGCCGAAAGTCAAACTCCGTCTGCGTCAATCGTCGGCAGCTTCTGTTTTCGCCTTGCCGGTGATATCTATATACATGGGCAGGAAGTAGTACTTGCCCTCAATGAGCAGGGAAATGCGTACAATGGCATAGCTGCGCTCTTCGTCCCACATGGAGAAGGTGCCGGCGAAATCGGCCTCGGTGCCGATACCGCAGATGATATCTTCAATCAGAGCTTTCTGAGTTGCTGTTTCGGAGTTTGCCACAACCCATGCACTTTCACGATCCCAGCCGGGGCCACCGGTGATGGCAGGGTATTGGGCGGCCAGTTCGGCATGGCGGGCTATGAGCATGCTACCGATTTTTTCCTTAGCCTGCAGGGTGAGCTCCTCGTGGTCACGCACAACGGCGGCAGAAAATCCGCTGGCTTTTGCCAGAGCAACAGAGCCATACAGGCGCGCTTCGTTCAGTCGTACAGAGGCTTGCCCTGTCTTTTCCATCATCTCTTCAATCCGTTTCATGTCTTCATCGGCGGCGAGCATGGGGAAAATCCGGTTCAGACAATCATTCAGACGGGTGTTGATGTCCAGTATTTTCGGAGCGGCGGCATCTGCCGTGGCCCGGTCTGTTATGCCGGCGGCTGTATCGATAAGTTGCTGTAACAGGGAGCAGGCTTCATCTGCCAGTACCTTTTGTTCAGCCTGTGCGGCGGCGCGTTCCTCTGCGCTCATTTGGGGGGCGATCGGTCTTTCGATTTCTTCCTCGTCGTAATCGTCCTCGGGTATGGAATCCGGTTGGGTAGCAAAGAGCGGGGTGAGCATCAAGAGGGCTGTCAGGATATGGGGAATTTTCATACGCTGTGAGTCTACCGCATACGGTGGAGCGTGTCAACGATATTTGCTGAAAGATGAAGAGTTTTGCGTTTTTTGAACTTGACAGGTAACACACGCAGTGATATAGAGGTAGGTGCTATGACAATACCACATTTTACTACGCGTATTGGCTTGCTCTCTCTCGGACTGTTACCCGTGGTGCCTGCTGTTGTGGCAGCGGTGGCACCGGTGGCTGTGGCAGCCCCGGCAACCAAATTGTCGCCCGATGTGCACCAGGCACTTGTGGGTGGCCGATACAATCAGGTTCAACAGCTGTTGACTGACGCCCTGAAGGGCAGAAAGATTTCCCCGGATTCTCCGCAGGTGCTGCACGAGGCCATGCTGCTGGAGCTTATCCGTACCACCGGGGCAGATGTGATGTCGACCTTTGCGGCATCGCACCCCAAAAAGGCGAGTTTCCTGTGTGCACTGGCTCAGGATTCCGAGTGGCTGGAGCTCTACCTGAGCTGTGGTCTGGTGCCCTACCGCACCGATGTGGGGCTGGACGTGCTCTTCCGCATCTGGATGGAAGAGAAGATGGATGTGCGCCACAAAGGGCTTGCTGTGGCTCTGGCCAGTGCCTGGGGCGGTGGCGAGACTGACCCTGAGCCGCGGCGACTCACTCGCAACCCGAGTCTCTTCAATCCGGTGTGGCGCTATAAATTCTTTGTGAAGAATGCCGCAGCCGGCCGATTGCACCCGAACTTTAAGAATCTGCGCCCCTGGGAACTGCGATTTGTGGTTGGAACCCCCTGGCAGGATTGGGATGATAAGTCGTTTGAATGGGCACTCGATAACATTAATGTACCGTGGGATCAGTATGGTAACGCCTGCTGGGCTGCAACCTATACCGACCCTTCCAAATTTGGTGATACTGTGCAGGGTGGTATGTACAACCTGCCGTACAGCGATTTGAGCCAGGCCGAGACCTGCCACCGCAATGGCGGCGTATGTGGTGCCATGTCGCACCTGGGCTGTGTGGCTGCTCAGGCGCACGGCATACCGGCCTACACGGTTGGTCAGCCCGGTCACTGCGCTTATGCAGTGCGCACCGAGCGCGGTAAGTGGGTTGGCGGTTTCGGTGGGCCCGATGGAGGTATGCATAACCGCATATTCGGTAATCAGGCCCCGACTTCGTACTTGCTCATGGAGACGGTGTTTGCTGATGACGCAGCCATACAGCGTGCGTACCGCTACAGTTTTTGTGCCCGCGCGCTGGAGGCTACAGGCGACCGCAATGGTGCCATTGCCGCCTGGCAGCAGGCTTTGCAGCACTCGCCCCTGCACCCATTCTTCCGCACCGCGCTGAGCAAGCAACTGCGCAGCGCCGGCATTACCCCCAACCAGGTGTATGATTACCTGGCCAAGGCCATTCCTCTGTACAAGGGTAACGGATTTTCGGCTGTCAATATGGCTGCCGACTTTGATAAGGAAATTGCAGCCATGAGCAATGAGCAGCGAGCTGCTCTCTACGCACTTATGCATGCCGAGATTGCCGCGACGCCCGCCTCCTGGGCTGTGAAGTGCGAGGATATTATCCGCAATCAGTCAGATTCCCTGACCACACCGGCGGCGAAAGAGCAATTCCTGGCCTCCGTCTTTGCTGCCCACATGAATGCCGAAGACCCCACGACCTTCGGGCAGATTCTCGAATGGGCTGTCAGTACCTACATTGCCAATGGTCAGGTGGAGCTCTTCAGCCGCGCATTCAGCAAGGCTGCTGCGCAGAGCACACCCGGAACGGCCGATGATGATAAGGCTAAAAAGATGGTTGCGGCGTATAACAAAGCAATCATTGCGGCAGAGCAGGCTCGCTCCGCGCCGGCTTTCCGCTCGCTGACCGAGGCTGCGGTGAAGCTTGTCGGTCCGTGGAAAAATCCCGTAGCACTGAAGAGCTCCATACCCGGGAAAGTGCAGACGGCTGCCATGTTCCGCATATCGAGCACCTGCAACTGGGACACCCCGGTACGCCACATTGATATAACCACCCCAACCGGCGGCAAATGTCACACGGCCAAGGAAGAAAAGCCCTACATGATAGTGGAGCTGCCGGCACACGGCTATGTGAGCGGAGCCGTTGTGCGTAAGACGGACGGTAATGAAATGCGCATGAAGAAAGCCACTCTCTACACCAGTGAGGACGGCGCAACCTGGAAACCCCGAGCCACCACTGACAATATGCCCAAGGAGTGGGTCGCCGCTTTCCCCGACGGCACCCGCGCTAAGTGGGTCAAAGTGGAGTTCGACAATAGCGGGCATCCCGATTTTGCCCACATATCGCACTTCGTGATTTATAGCAAATAACCTCGCAGCGAATGTACAATCATATGAAAAACGTATTCCTTTCCGCCCTTCTGGCACCGGCTGCAGTCCTTACCGTGCAGGCTGCCAACCTGTCATTCCCCGATGTGGAGGCAGCTAAAGCGCAGGCCGACGCTACAGGCAAGCCTGTCCTTATTGTCTGGTACGGGCCTGACTGGCAGCCCGATGTGGACACCTTCTGCCGGAGCTGGGAGAAGCTGGCCAAACAGCACGGTGGTACTTATGTGTTCGGTCAATATGCCGACAAGCTCGGGCAAGAGGGAGGCACACGCAACAAAGTATTGCCCATCGAGCACTTCAACCTGCCGGCGGTTGTTATGCTGGCTCCCGATGGCTCATTCATGGCCGAGTTCAGCGGGGATCAGGTTCGCCAACCGGGAGCGCAGCTCATGCAGAGTACCGCCCGCCTGGCAAGTGAGGCTCCCCGCTTTGCCCGGCTGGTGCAGATTGCCCGGAGTTCGGAGGGCGGGAAAGCCGTGGAAAATGCCGCTGCTGCTCTGAGCCTGCTGCCAATCAAAGATGCCATGCGCCAGAAAGAACTCACCGGCATTATCAATCGCCATGACCCGCAGGATAAGAGCGGTTATCGTGCTCAGTTCTGTCTGGACCACCTCGGTATGTACAGTGAAATTAACGGTATACTGAAGGGTGGAAAGGAAGGTGAACTGAGTGGCCGTGCCCGCAAGTTCGATGAGGCCGAGGCCTACGTTCGCCGTGTTCTTAACTCAAAGACGCTCAAAGGTAAGGAGCGGCGCCAGCAGTGGCTTGCCGGTCTGGCATATGTCATCAGAGAGCGCATACTCTCCACTACTACTCCGGAGAATCGAGACATTAGCCCCCTGCTGGCTGCGCTGGATGAGGTGGTGAAGCTCGACCCTGAAAGCCAGTACGGCAAGGGTGCTGCCAAGTTCCGTCACTATTGGGACCCCACCACGTTCAATACCATCACCAGTGGCTATTATACCCGTGGTGACCAGACTCTTGGTTTCGAGAAGGATTGGCACGTGGATGTCACCAAGTCTATCTCCGGTCCCGGTACCTATACCTTTACTCTGGAACCGGTGGAGAAGGGGCGCATGGATAGCCGCAATTTCCGCCTGGCGGTGAATGGTAAGGTTGTGTCCACTGCCAAAATTCCGGCAGACACTAATACCAAGACCGTAGAGCTGGAGGTGCCGGCTGTTCCTGAAGGCGCCAAGGTTGAAGTCTGGCTGACCGCCCGCTGCTATGACGGCTGGATGGAGGCTAGCGGCTACATCCGCATGGAGAAAAAGTAATTCCAACGGCGGGCGGTGGCACTCAGGTGCACCGCCCGCCAAATATATAGCGTGACATCGCGCTCAAGCGAGTCATGTCTTGCGCGGCGGCAGTAGTCAGGCTAATCTGGTGGCGATATGGGATTTGCCACAGATATAGTTACTACTGCCGCCGCTGTTGTGCCTCAACTCGTACAGGCCGACACGTATAGAAAACAGGGAAAGGCTCTCGAGGCCACAGCCAATGAGCAACAGAAACTCGCCAATCAACAGGCCGGGGCCATGCGCGATACCGCCGCTGCCAACATGCAGCGCGGTGCCCGCAATGCCAACGCCCGTATGGCCGGGGTGAGGTTGAATGCCCTCTCCTCCAATATGACCGGTGAGGGCTCTGTTGCCGTGCGTGAGCGTGACCTTGCCACCCGCCTGCAGGATGAAATCAATGCCAACGCCGATAGTGCGCTGGCCGATGCTGAGAACGTGCGCCGTCAGGGGGCGCTGGATGCCTGGCAGACCCGTCAGGCAGCCCGCCGTTCCAAGGCTCAGGCCATAGGTAGCGGTATGTCTGCCGTCGGTAGCCTGTTTGCAGGAGTGGGCAAGATGTTGGAATAACTGTAATTTCAGCACTGAAATACAGTAGATAAAGGCTCGATAAAGAGCAATTTGCCGAGCTGTATGGTGAACCGAAGGGGAGCGGAATTTAATAAGCCCGCACTTGTGCGGGCGGCAGAGCATTAGCCCAGTGCAAGCTCGCGCCCTGTCTCGGCGTATCGCAGAGAAGCCGGAAGCTCTGGGTAAAGAGAAAAAATAATCAAAGCCCCGCAGAAGTGCG
>JAFURE010000056.1 GCA_017471985.1 Akkermansia sp.
AAAGTAAAATCGTGCACATGATGAAAGCCTGCATGAGCGCTCGTTATTTCGGCGCAGTTTCAATCCGGCGCCATTATCGCGCTAGCGGATGGACATGCAATGTTGAAGAATGGTGCCCAAAAGCCGTTTTGCTCGTTTCCCTGATAAAATAGTAAAATCACGCGAAAGATGAAAGGAAGTTCAGAGTTATCGTTTCACGAGTTGGCGCAGCTTGTGCTGCGGTCTAAAACTGAGTGTAGCCCCCGCACGCTGGCGGAGTACAGGCAGCACGCGGCAAAAATAGTCCGACTGACACCGGAGTTTGCCGACAAAAGTGTGTGCAACATCCGCGAAGGGGACTGCCGCCGATTGCTCAGTGAGTGCTGGAGCAGCGCAAGCTCGCGCAACAAAGCACGTCGCATACTGCTCAATATGTTCGAGTATGCTGTGGCTCACGGATATATTTCTGTTAACCCTCTGAAGTCTGTTGACCCTGAACCCGTCTGTCGTGCCCGGGCTCAGGTGCTGACCTTGCAACAGGTCAGACAACTACTGCATGTCCTCAGCCTGCCGGAGTACAAGTGCTGTGCCGCAGCTGTCGGAACCATGCTCTGGGCGGGAATACGCCCGGTTGAGCTGGCACGCCTGCGCTGGCAGGATGTCCGGCCGGAGCAGGGGGTAATTCTCGTGAATAATGATCAGGCGAAGGGGGCCGTTCCCCGTCAGGTGAAGATACTGCCGGTGCTGAGCGTGTGGTTGCATAAGAGCCGCCTGCAGAGAATCTTTAACCCACTGGTTGTCCCCCGTGGCTGGGAGCGCCGCTGGCAGGAGATTCGACGCTTAGCCGGGCTGGATAAGTTCCCCGGTGATGTCCTGCGCCGAACCTTTGCTGTTTTCCATATCCTGAGATTTCGTGACTTCGATGAACTGGAGCAGCAACTGGGCCAATCTCAGGAATCCCTGCGCCGACTGAGTACCGAGGGAATATCGGCAGCAGATGCCGAGCTGTTCTGGAATCCCTCGTTTTCCGCGAGCGGCGAGAGATAAGGCTACCGGCCAAAGTTGAACCTTAGTCCGCCGGTTCAGCTGATGGCTCAGCTTTTCTGTTGGCGCATTTTATGCTTGCATTTGAGCAGGGAATAAGGTTCAATATCCGCGTATGAAAAAGTTAGCTGTCTGTATGCTTTGTGCCGCTGCAGCCGTTCTGTTGAACTCCTGTGGCAACTGCTCCTGCAATTCCTACAACAAAGACTACCTGAGGGACGTGCCCCGCAGTTCTTCCCGCAGCTTCTATTGATGTATGTCATTTGAGATACGCGAGAAACCGAGTGAGTTCGAGCGCGCACTGCTGGTAGGTATCGGCCTGCCCGGTGAGTCGCGCCGTGAGCGCGCGGCCCTGCTGGCCGAGCTGGAGGATTTGGTGCACAATCTGGGCATAGGTATTGCTCAGAGCTCGCTGGAGTTCACCCGAGAAATGCAGGCCAAATATCTCTGCGGTATCGGTAAGGCCGAGGAGATTCGTGCTCTGGCTGAAGAGCTGGATGCCGACTGCGTGATTTTTGATAACCTGCTCGCTCCCTCTCAGCAGCGTGAATGGGAAAAGCTGCTGGAGGTCACGGTGATGGACCGCGAGGAGATTATTCTCGATATCTTTGCCCGTCGAGCCCGCACGCGCGAGGCTGTGCTGCAGGTGGATTTGGCCCGCATGCAGTATGCCCTGCCGCGAATGGCCGGTATGTGGAAACACCTGGACCGCCAGCGCGGTGGCTCCGGTGGCGGCAAGGGTGGTGGCGCTGCCGCTCGTGGTGAGGGTGAAAAGCAGATTGAGGTTGACCGCCGTCTGGCTCACGACCGTATCGAGGCTATTCGCGATGAGCTGGAAGTGGTACGCCGTCAGCGAGGTACGCAGCGCAAGGAACGCAATCGACAGGGAATACCCTCTGCTGCCATTGTGGGCTACACCAACGCCGGTAAGTCCTCTCTGCTCAACCTGATAACAGGGGCTGACGTTCTGGCCCAGAATATCCTCTTCGCTACGCTCGATACCACCAGCCGCAAGATTGAACTGCCTGATGGTCAGCCCCTGGTGCTGACGGATACCGTTGGCTTCATCCGCAATCTGCCCCATCGACTGGTGGAGGCCTTCAAATCCACGCTCGAGGAAGCCACCCTGGCTGATTTCCTTATTCAGGTGGTCGATGCCAGTGACCGGGAGGCCCTGCGCCACTACGAAACCACCTGCGAGGTGCTTGCCGAACTGGGTGCCGCCGATAAGCCCATGGTCGTGGTGTGGAACAAGACCGACCTCATACCCGATGAGCTGCGAGAGAGCACACTTGCCGCTCTGGCAGACAAGGTGAAGTGCCCCTCCATCTGCGCAAGTGTGTTGCAGGAGAAAGGCATGGATGCCCTGCTGGCTGCCTGTGTGGAAATGCTTTCTCACCGCGTGACAACGGCCCGTTACCGCATACCTCTGGCCGAGAGCCGAATTATAGCCATCATGCACCGCGATGGCAAGGTGGTGAATACTGAATATGAAGGCAATGATGCACTGGTGGAGGCTATTCTGCCGCGCGAGTTTGCCGCTCGTCTGGAAGCGTACCGAATCTGAACCCTGCCACTCTCACCATGTATCGACTCATTGCATTGACCCTGCTGTTACTGACGGCTGCCTGTCAGCCCACGCCTGAGGATTTTTTCCGCGCCGGTGACAGGCTGGAGGAAGAAGCCCGCCACAAGCGCGTGTCGCGCACCTTCGAGGCCTTCATTGCAAGCCCGAATTACCGAAACTCCCGAGATTACTGGCGCGGTGCCGCCATTGAGCAGTACAACCCGGCAGAATCGTATGTGGAGATTCTGCTTGAGGAGCAGCGCGGCCGTCTGTATATCAATGGGCAGATTGCTATGGATTTCCCCGTGTGTTCCGGCAGCATTGATGGCCACGAAACGCCGAAGGGTACATTCCGTATCAGCGAGAAAAAGTCGGAGCACCGCTCTTCGCTCTATGGTTCCTTTGTTGATGCTCAGGGCAATGTTGTGAAGAGCAAGGTGCACTCCTCGGACAGGAAACCCGCCGGTACCCGGTTCGAGGGTACCCTCATGCCGTACTGGATGCGCTTCAACGGCGCCATCGGCATGCATACCGGGGTGATTCTGCGAGAGGGCGTGTCGCATGGTTGCGTGCGTGTGCCCGAGGAGGCCTGCAGCATTCTCTTCGATAAACTGGCAGTCGGTTCCAAAGTCATCGTGAAGTAACGGGATATGATTGCACGCCTGCATTCCGCCGCGGTCAACGGCATAGATGGTTACGAGGTGCTGGTCGAGGTCGACATGCACCAAGTGAAGGATGTGGGGCGCATGTCCATTGTCGGTCTGCCCGATGCCGCGGTGCGTGAAAGTGTGCAGCGCGTCACTTCCGCACTCAAAAACAGCAGTTTCTTTTGCCCGGGGGAAATGATTGTAACGGTGAATCTGGCCCCCGCTGACATGAAGAAGCAGGGAGCCGGTTTTGACCTGCCCATTGCTCTGGGGCTGGAGATGACGATTCAGCGCAATTACGATGAAGTGCCTGAGCCGTGGAAACGCCGTGTGCCCCTGCATACCGACGAATGGTGCATGATTGGCGAACTGGCGCTGGATGGTATGGTGCGAGGCGTGAGGGGGGTACTGCCGCAGGCTGTCGCCGCTCGCGATGCCGGGCGCAAGTACCTGATGGTGGCTCCCGAGAATGCAGCCGAGGCCGCTGTGGTGGAGGGTATTACCGTCTATGCGGTGGAATCACTGGCAGATGCCTGGGCCCTGCTGTTGGAGCGCGAGCACTTTGAACCCTGTCGGGCGGAGCTCGGGGAGAAACACCCCGACAGCAGCGTGGATTTTGATGAAATCAAAGGTCAGCCCTATGCGCGCCGCGCTATGGAAATTGCAGCCGCCGGTGGGCATAATCTGTTGCTTTGCGGCAGTCCCGGCAGCGGCAAGAGCATGCTCTCCCGCCGTCTGCCCACGATTCTGCCCCCACTCACGCAGGAGGAAGCGCTGACCTCCAGCAAGATTCACTCCGTCTGCGGGCTGCTGCCTCGCAACAGCGGGCTGCTGACCATGCGCCCCTACCGCGCACCGCACCACACCATATCCGATGTGGGATTAATGGGCGGTGGTACCAATATCTCCCCCGGTGAGATTTCACTGGCGCACAACGGCGTACTGTTCCTCGATGAACTGCCCGAGTTTTCACGCCGCACGCTTGAAACACTGCGCCAACCGCTGGAAAGCGGAGTGGTGACGATATCCCGTGCCTCGGGCAGCATGGATTTCCCCTGCGATTTCATGCTGGTGGCGGCCATGAACCCGTGCCCCTGCGGCTATCTGGGCGACCCACGCCACAGTTGCCGCTGCAATCATGCGGCCATCGACCGCTATCGCCGCAAGATTTCCGGCCCCTTGCTTGACCGATTCGACATGATTATAGAGGTGCCGCCGGTGGACCCGGCAGGCTTGCTCTCCAGGCCGGACGGCGAGAGCAGTGCAGCTATCCGTGCCCGTGTGGTGGCTGCACGTGAGCGCCAGCAGCGACGATATGCCGCCTGTGGTGCTACCTGCAATGCCCGATTGACCGGCAAACAGTTGCGTAAGTTCTGCCCCCTTACTCAGCAACAGCAGAACATGCTGCTGCAGGCCGTGGAGCAGTTCGGGCTTTCGGCTCGCGCCTTCGACCGCATTCTGCGCGTGGCTCGCACCATTGCAGATTTGGCAGGGCGAGAGTACCCCTCCGATAATGACCTGTTCGAGGCCATCCAGTTCCGCCAGTTCGAGAACCACCTGCGCGCCTGAGGGGGGGAGATGGTGGAAAATGTTTGTTTTTTTTCATCTCTATTTCATAAAGGTAAGCTTGTCTGTCGTCTATTTCATGTAAAGATGAAAAAGTACCTTTGCATATACCCGGGAGTTCTGCTGATGGCGAGCTGTCAGCTGGTCGTTGGAGTGGAGCCCGATACTCGCCTGCAACAGGCGCAGGACCTTTGCTTAAATGACTATCGGGGTACTTACCTGCGGGAGAGGGCTGATTCTCGTACCCGTGTGGTGTGTTGCGAGCCCATATCCCGGCAGGAGGCCGGCCGGCGTTTTCCCGGTGTGGCGACAGAATTGACCGAGGATGAGTATATTTTCGTCAATATCAGTCGTTTGCTGCCGCACGAGGTCGGCGGCTCGGCTTATTATCTGGTGTCTGCCCGGACGGGTCGAATCATTAACCGTTACCATACAAAATGAAGAAAGGGTGTTGCCTGTTATTGTTGATTCTGCTCGGCGGCCTGATTGCTCTCGTGTCATTGGTGGGAAAACCGCACATGACTGTGGCTACGACACCTGTAAGTTATTCTGCGCTGGAGGAATATGATAAAAAGGATGTCCCCCCTTTTGCTCAGAATATCTACAGGGCCTGTTATGCTCATTGGCAGGTGGGGGAGTGGGCCTGGCGCTGCGATGTTCCGCCTGATTGCGAGGAGCTGTTGCGGCAGTGGTTGGCAGAGAAGGGGGGAACTCCGCGGGATGTGTCGATGTTCTGCTGTCCCGATGACATGACCCCGCCCGAGTGGTGGAACATGCCGCCTGATGCCCGCCTGGTGAGCAACCGCGATCTGGAATTCACGCGCATGAGCATGTGGTATTCACCAACCGCTAACCGTGTGTGGATTTTTTATGAACAATAATCGCCTGTTTATCGGGCGGTGAAAGGATAACCGACCGAGAGAGCGGTCGATAACTATCAAATTGTAGATATTCAATCCTCCATGACATTCTGGGAGCTTGTCAAATCTGAAGTTTATGACAGAATGTCAGGCTGTGAATCGTGTATTGATATCAGCTCTGCGCCATTTCGTCTGCCTGGGGGGAGATGCCGTGCCGGTTGTGCTGTGCTGGCTGATTTTCATGGCCGCCATGGTGCGGCTGACTGTACTGCCGATACACGCGTTGCCGCTGTTTCTGGGGGGCTTCTGGCTTGTGGTGCTGTGCACCCGGCAGTTTCGGGCCTTGCGGGGGCAACCGGAGTGGGCACCGGGGTATTATCTCTGCCGTGTGCGGTTGTGGATCGTAAATGGCACTGTGTTATTGCTGAGCGGACTGATTGTCTGGTGGTATGGTAATGTTGCAGAGTTTGGGCTGGTAAAGCTGTATATACCCTCGCTGCTGTTGCTACTGCTGGGGGGCATTCCTCGGCTGACCGGAACTCGCTGGTGGCTCTGCGCCTGGTCCTCTACGGCATTTGTTCTGGGCTGTGCCGCGCCTGCCTGTTTTTACAGTTTCAGGTATTCACTGTTTGCGGTGCTGACAGAACCGGGATTCTGGCTGTTGGTGACAGCTTTTTATCTGTTCTTTGCCGAGCGACTGCAAGATGAAGAGTCCGGCAAAGTGGGGCCGGGGCTGAAGAGCGTGCTTGTTATTGCCGCATTGATGGGCTGCCTGTATGCCGAGCTGCAACTGCCCACTCTGCTGCCGGGAATATATATGACAGCCGCCACTTCTCTGTGTGCAGTGTGGCTGTATATCATGCTGCGCCCCCGCCTGTCAGCAAAGATATGGTTTGCCATAGGCTGGCCGCTCATGGCTCTTCCCACGCTGCCGTGGGTGGCGATGTACCTGCTGAGCGGCAGTGCGATTGTGTGGTGAGCCGTCCTACTTTCCCTTGGGTCGGGGCATGAGGCCGTAGTTAAGGCACTTGCGGCGGCAGGCCGCTACACATGACAGGCAGCCTATGCAGTTGGGGTGGCGTACAAACTCGGTTCGGGCAACGTCGATATTCATGGGGCAGGCGCGAGTGCACTGACCGCAGTTGCCGCATTTTGCCGTATCTCGCTTAATGCCGAAGATGCGCAGCACACTCCAGAGCCCCTGACGGGCCCCACCGGTGCAGAAGTAGTTGCAGAACGGTCGCTTAATGAACATGCCGGCTATCAGGAACAGAACAATGACACCCGAGGCTACGGTCAGAAACTCACCATGCAGCAGTTTGCTGAAATTGTAGGGACCCTTCAGCAGGGCAAAGGCTATACCCCATGTCAGCAGCAGAAAATAAAAAACGTAGCGGCTGAGCTGCAGGTAGCGCTGCAGACCCCGGGGCACATGCAGTTGGGGCAGACGCAACAAGCGCCCCAGGCGCCACATCCAGTCCTGAGCGGCCCCCAGCGGGCACACCCAACCGCAGAAGAATACACCGACCAGCAGGGCGGCCGGCAGCATCCAATCGGCAAAGGGTTTGGTCGATACCCCCAGAATGACGGCTACCAGAAATCCTATCTGTACGATAACGCGTGCCGTCTGTATGCGTTTGGCTGTTTTGTTTTCCATGTCGAAATGAAGTTAATTACGTTGTTTTTCTTTGTAATATTCCGCTATCAGCTCTTGCGCCCGTTTGCCGCCATGGCGGCGCAGCAGTTCAGCCATGGCCGGGAAGTCAGGGTCGCATTCTGCCCTATCCAGAGCGGTCTGAGCATAGGGGGGGTAATGTTCCAGCTGTACGGCATTGACCTGTGCTCCGGCCTGCAGAAGCAGTTCGGCTATCTCCAGCGCCACCTCCTTGTTTTCATGCATGGGGTACGCAGCCCAGTGCAGGGGAGTTCGGTCACTTATCGGGTCGGCCAGATTCACCTCTGCCCCGTGTTTAAGTAACAGGCGCACCATCTCCACATCGCCATCGCGTACAGGGCGGGAGAGTACTTCTGAGTGTGGCTCGATTTTTTTGCAGTGCTTCAGCAACAGCGGCAACAGATGGCTGAACTCCGGCCGAGTGGCCAGGCTGAGGGGCGTGGACATTGATTTTGTGGGGTGATTGGGGTCGGCCCCTTTGCTCAGCAGGTACTCAACCTTGCGCGTTTTTGCTTCTTCCGCTGCCGGTTCGGTCAGCACAATGCAAAGCGCTTGTGCCCGATTCGGCTTGGCCTTCAGAATGTTGTGGCATATATCGGCTGTGAGGTAATACTCGCTCTCCACTGCGTTCACAAAGCTTCGGTCAGGATTATCGAGACAGGGACGGGCAAAGGTGAGAACAAGGAGGATGGGCAGGATGATAATGGTATGATTGAACTCTACCCTTTCCTGTGCTACGGCCGGGGGCGGTTCCTGCTGCCCCGGCAGTCGGAATGCCTGTTTGGTGGATTCCCAACTGCGCTTCGGTTTATCGGGCAGGTGCAGCTTGAATTTGTACCACGACCATACCTGCAAGGTCATGAGCCCGACAAAAAGCAGCAGACCCCCTAACAGAATTGCCCCCTCAAGCACTCGGCCGGGGGCTGGGAGCCACCGGAACACATGGCGGCACAGCATATCGAGTAACCAGCCGTCGAACAGGTAGAATGCAGCGATGATGGACAGTCGTTTAATCATGGCAGGAAATCGCCGTTACTATAGCAAGCTCAGTAGGAAATGTCAATATTATTACGCATTGGAACAATTGGAACAATTGGGACAATTAGGAAAATAGTAATTTGTAGGGGTGTATGGCGAACCGAAGGTGAGCGGAATTCAAAAGCCCGAGGTACGAGGGCAGTAGCTCAATAGGCAGGGGCGTAAGCCCCTGCAGCGAGTACAAAAAGAACATGAGCCCTGAAAGGGCGGCAGAAACGGCGCGTAATGAAATTGTCGCGTTATTTATGCCAACCTGCCTCTCATCTGCCGCCCTCGTTCCTCGGGCTCATCTATTTTATTGGTGCGGCAGTTAATTCTCCATGTGTGAGGCGTATTTGACAGACTCCTTATGGAAGAGTCGTTGCATCTTTTCTGGATTGCGCTGGTTAGCAATCATATGCTCCTGCATTTGTGCTTGTAATTCGTCTCTATCCTGGGCAGGCTCTCGTTGGCCTATGGCGATTTTAAGGTCGGAATTCACCAATTCATCAGGATTTAGCTCCGGAGAATATGCGGGTAAATAAAATACTCGAATCAAATTGCGGCGTTTTCTAAGCCAAGCTTTGACTATTCTCGCATGATGAATACGCAAGTTGTCTACTATCAATACAATTGGATGTCCGGCATCTCTTTGTAGATCTCGAATAAAACGCAGATATTTCAAAATACTCAAACCGCCCCGGTACAAGCGGAACATCAAGGTGCCTCGATTGCTAACGGCTGATATCATGTTAATTCGACACGATACGACAGAGGTGACACTTACTATAGGCGTTTTTCCTTTCGGTGCATACCCTCTCATATAATTAGAACGTGTGCTGATTCCTGTTTCATCGCCCCAAAATATTTCATAGCCCATTGATTTTGCGGCTTTGGAAATGCGTGGATAATTCCGATTCATCCAACAATCCACTTTTTCTGGCTTTTGCTCTCGAGCTCGTTTTTCCGGGCGTTGCGGTGTAAAGCCCAATCTTTTCATGTACAAACGCACGGTTCGAGCCGGCATTTCTTTTCCAAACTCCAGCCTTATGAGCTCTCGGATAGCTCTGCCATTCCATAAAGCGAACTTGAACTTATATTGTTTTGGCGTCTTGTCTATCAATATGTTAACGAGTCGCTTTTCTTCATCAGGGGTCAGGGTTCTACACATGCCGATTTTGCGGCCACTGACATGCTCATGCTTAAACTTGCGACCATCACGAATATAGCGATTTACCCAGCCCTGAGCTGTGCACAAGCGTATACTGAAAACTCTGGCGTTTTCCGCAACCTTGCCATTACGTGCGTAGGCTCGCAAGAATGATTCTCGAAGAGCGTCACGCTGTTCGCGAGACATGCCTTTTAATGAAATATACTCGTTTTCTGCTATCACGCGGCTATTATACCACAATAGTAGTTAATTGCCAAGTCAATAAAATTACCGGAGATACAGCGCTTACATACGCCTCCACAGCGAGAACCACGGCCATTATCGGCGGCAGTGGCGCGAATACTCTCATACTGCAAACCGGCGACAAGAACTGGTCGATGAGCAAGGGTAGTACGGCAGGCAACACCTTGGAGATTGGAAACATCACCATCGATGCCGCCAACACCAAGATGATTACCATCAATGATGCTCAGCTGTCGGGCACGATAGT